>JAGQOU010000315.1:496-25344 GCA_020427145.1 Planctomycetales bacterium
ACCAACGCGGTGCAGATTGCCGAACTGCTGGTCCGGTCGGCGGCAGGAGTGTGAATGTGAGATGTTTGATGTTTGACTGTTGATGTTAAGCGCTTGCCTCGACTCCGCCGCGGGATCCGCTTCACTGACGCCACATCGTCAATCGAACATCTCACATCGAACATTTTTGTGATGCTGACGTTCAAGCTGACTGTTGCCTACGACGGCGCCAACTTTTCTGGTTGGCAGCGGCAGCCGGGGCAGCGCACCGTGCAGGGAGAGTTGGAGCGGGCGTGGCTCGCCATCACCGGCGAGACCGTCACGTTCAACGCGGCGGGACGCACCGACGCCGGCGTCCATGCCGCCGGGCAGGTGGCGAGCATCGACTCGGCCACGACCATCCCCGCCGATCGGCTCGCCGCGGCGCTCAACGCCCACCTGCCCGACGATATGCTGGTGGTGCACGCCGACCAAGTCGCCGCCGGATTCCACGCCACGCACGACGCCCATCGCAAACGGTATCGCTACACGATTTTCACCGGTCGCGCTCGGCCGCTGTTTGTGCGGGGTCGCGCCTGGCACGTGCCGGCGCCGGTCGACCTCGACGCAATGCGAGCTGCCGCCGACCACATGGTGGGCACGCACGACTTCGCCAGTTTCCAATCGGCGGGCAGCCCGCGCGAGTCGACCGTGCGGACGATCTATGAAGTGACGATCGCCGCCGGCGGGACAGGGCAGGGCAGGGCGGGCGATTCCCGCGGCTCGGCGCCACACGCACCCGGACCGCTCACCCTGCTGGAGACGCCGGCGCTGGTGACCATCGACGTGGTGGGCAACGGATTTCTGTATCACATGGTCCGCACCATCGCCGGCACGCTGGTCGACGTGGGCCGCGGCCGTCGCGAGAGTGAGTGGGTCGCGCGAGCGATCGCCGCCCGCGACCGGTCCGCCGCGGGACAGACCGCCCCAGCGCACGGCCTGATGCTCGTGGAAGTGGAGTACTAACCCGTTTCCAGCAGAGGACTTTCGCCGATTGGCGCCCCGCGTTAAGGTTTCCCGGCGAGAGATTGCCGACTACACTGGTGTGCGCGATTTCACGCAACTTTCCTGCGCCCACTCCCCACGCTGCTTGCCATGTCCGCCGGTCGCGAATTCGTCGGTCCCTACCGCATGTTCCATCTCATTCGGGCTGGCGCCCTGTTTGAGATTTGGGCCGTGCGCCCGGTCGCCGAACGCAACGCGCTGGCCATGAAATGGCTCCCCCCGGGGAAGAACCATTCGCGCTCCGCCGCGGCGGAGCTCAAGCACGAATTCGCCGTCGGCAAGACGCTCGATCACCCGTCCATTATCAAGACCCTCGACTATGGCACGGGCAAAGACGGCACCTACCTGGTGATGGAGTTGTTCAAGACGCCGAACGTGAAGCAACAGATTCAAGCAGGCGTCGAGCGTCTGCATTGGCGACTCGACACAATCCTCGACGAGGCCGCCCAAGCGCTCGACCACATGCACCAAAAGGGCTGGGTCCATCGCGATATCAAGCCGGATAACTTTCTCGTGAACGAGGAGAACCACGTCCGGCTGATCGACTTCAACCTATCCCGCCGCATTAAGAAGGGCCTCGGCAAGCTCTTCTCGCCGAAGGGGACCCCGCAGGGCACCTACAGTTACATGCCGCCTGAGCAGATTCGCGGGCAGGCCGTCGACGAGCGGGCCGACGTGTACAGTTTCGGTTGCATGGTGTACGAGCTGATGTGCGGCAAGTTGCCGTTCACCGGCACCAGCATGAACGAGCTGCTCAACAAGCACCTCCGCTCGAAGCCGACGCCGCTGGGCATGCTGCAAAAGAACGTCCAGCCGGAATTTGCCGACTTGGTGCATCGCATGCTCGCCAAGGACCCCAAGGACCGACCGGACAACCTACGCGAGTTCCGCCAGGCGCTCAAAGCCGGGCGATGTTTTCACATCACGCCCAAAAAGCCTGTCGACGAAGAAAACGAAACAGCGCAGGCGAAAGAAGAGTGAGCCCGCGAATTAAAAAAGACGCCGCGCGGGCGATCAAGTACGGAAGCAAGCGGAATTCAAAACGAGCATTCAAAGACCCCAGGCAACCGATTCATTCGCGACGATTCGCGCACTTCGCGGGCAGCTTTTCGCTCGCGAAGCCGACGATCTCGCCGCGACAAGCATTGAGCGACCATGGCCTCCACGACGTTCCAATTGCCGTTCGAGCAACCGATCTACGAACTCGAAGAACAGATTCGCGATCTGGAGGGCGCCGAGCCCAAGGCGGCCGAGACGCACGAGCAAATCCGCGCTCTGCGCAAGCAACTCAACGAGATGTTGCGCACGACCTACAAGAGCCTCGACGAGTGGGAGACGGTGCGCGTCGCCCGGCATCCCGATCGGCCGATGTTCACCGATTACGTTGACCTGGTGTTCGACGAGTTCGTCGAACTGCACGGCGACAAGTTCTTCGGCGACGACCGCGCATTGCGGGCCGGGTTCGCCCAAATTGACGAGTTCAAGGTGATGCTCGTCGGGCACCACAAGGGCAAGACGCTCAAGGAACGCAACGAGTGCTTCTTCGGCTGCGCTCATCCCGAGGGCTACCGCAAGGCGATAGAGAAGATGCGTCTGGCCGCCAAGTACGGCCTGCCGATCATCACGCTCATCGACACCCCCGGCGCCTACCCGGGCATCGGCGCCGAAGAACGCGGCCAAGCCCAGGTGATTGCCCAAAGCATGCTGGAAATGTCGCGGCTCGGCACGCCGATCATCTGCGTGGTGATCGGGGAAGGGGGGTCCGGCGGGGCGCTGGGCATCGGCGTCGGCGATCGCGTGGCCGTGCTCGAGAACGCCTACTACTCGGTGATCAGCCCTGAGGGATGCGCCGGCATCCTGTGGAAGAGCCACGACTTCGCCCCCCAGGCCGCCAAGGCGCTGAAGATCACCGCCCGCCACCTCGAGAAATTGGGCGTGATCGACGACGTGGTCGAAGAACCGCTCGGCGGCGCCCATCGCGATCATCACCAGATGGCCACGCGGCTGAAGATGTATCTGGTGAAAGAGCTTCGCGAGCTCACCCGGATGCCGACCGACGAATTAGTGCAGCAGCGCTACGAAAAGTTCCGCAAAATCGGCCCGTACCTGGAAACGGCCCCCGCGTAGGGCCGCGAACGGCGGTCGCGCAATGCGGACGCGCTCCCACGCGGCGCCCCGCCGTCTCCCGATGCCCAACAACGCTCCGGCTCCCTCCCCCTCCGCGGGGAGGGTTGGGGAGGGGGAGGCCCTGCTGACCGTTGTCGAAGCTGCGTTGCTTTCGCCAAGAACCGCATCATACTCCGCCTCAAACGGCCGCCGCCGCACCCCTCCCTAACCCTCCCCGTCAAGGGGAGGGAACCGGAAAGGTTGGGTAGTGAGCGGTCCTGCGCGCATCGTTGCACGCAGGACGCGAGCTCAACCGCTCGTCCTATCAGCGACTATTCATCACCAGTCGGACCAGTCTCCGCCTCCTCCAGCCGTTGGAGCGTCTCGCGCGTCATCCGTTCGCCGAGCTGCTGCAGGGCAGGGGGGGCGCTTTCGCTGTGGGGGGCGAACCCGCTCTTTTCGGCGACCATCAGCCGCAACAGTTGCGACCACATGCCGCTGCCGGCGGCGTCGCCCTCGGATTCGCCGCCGCTGACGAACAGGCGATCCGGCACCAACGGCTGCGCGCTGCGGCTCAGTCGATCGGCCGCCTCGGCGAGCGCGAACAAGCGCGGATCGCCAAAGGCCTGGATCTTCTGCAGCAGCACCGCCGCCTCGGCGACGCCGGTTTGCATGACCCGCGCGCTTTCGCCTTGCCCGGCGAGTTTCCGCTCGCGGGCGTCGGCTTCGGCCAGCACGATCTTCTGCTGCGCCTCGCGCCGCGACCGCTCCAGCGAAGCCTCGGCCACCACGACCGTCTGCTCGGCCTGTTTGCGCGCCCGAGCCAGGTCGGCCGCGCCTTCGTTTTCGGCGATCGCGGCCTGCACCTTCGCCTGCGTCAGCGTCGTCTGCATATCGGCGTGCGCCTGGGCGTCGTTCAGCTCTTGCAGCTTCTGGGCCGCCTCCTTGCGGTGCTCGAACGTTTCGATCTGCTCGCGC
Source organism: Planctomycetales bacterium (assembly GCA_020427145.1). Classification (GTDB taxonomy): domain Bacteria; phylum Planctomycetota; class Planctomycetia; order Pirellulales; family Lacipirellulaceae. Next base: position 4,604 of record JAGQOU010000315.1, read on the forward strand.
GACAACTGCCGCAGACGCAGCTGCTCCAGCAGGGTCTCGATGTGACCGTCTCCCTCGGCGTTGGTCGGCTTGCCGATCAGCACGTCGACGCACTCGATGTCGAACATGTGGAACTTGCGTCGCAGCTCCTCGCGCGCCTCGTGCTGGATGGCGTCGCGGTCGTGCAACAGCTCCAACATCGTCTTGGTGTGGGCCACGTCGCGGAAATACGCGCTGAGCATCGGGTCGAGCGTCTGCGTGATCAGCTTCTTCACGTCGCCAAATCGCTGAATGACGCTCGGCGCCCGCTGATAGTCGATATGCACCACCACCGACAGCGGCAGCAGCGGTTCATACGCGTCGCGCGTCACCAGGTCGATCGACCGCAGACTTTCGTCGAAGCGGTGCGACTCGGTTTTGCCGGTAACCCAGTGCAGCACGAAGTTGGTCGTGGGCACCGCAACCAGGCTGCCCGCGTACGTGTTGAACGCGTACTTGCCGGGCCCCAACGGCGTGTCCCACACGCCGCGGTCGCCGGTCTGCACCTGCTCGCCGTGGCGGAAGCCCTGGCCGGAGACGTCGTTGCCGTGCCGACCGACGTAGCTCACCACGACGCCGACCGAACCGATCGGCACGACCGTCTTGGGGATCTTCTCCAGCGTGGCGAACCAGCGGTTCAGGAAATACGTGCCGTCGGTCAGCACTTGGTACTGCCGGCCGCGGCGGCCGCCGGCGCGCAGAAACGCCTCGGCGTCCTGGAAGTTGTTGTGATAATCTCCCTGCTGCGGGTCCGTGCCCACGATGGGCGCAATGATCTCGTCGGGCGACAACGACGGCCCGTCGTGGACGGTGACGATGCCAATCTCGTCGCCAGCGTCATGCAACTCGCCATCATCAGCAGCGCGCCGCGCCGGGGGCCCGCCGATCACCACGGGGCGAAATCCGCCCAGCTTCGTCAGCTCGCGACGATATTGCTCCATGGCAACCGACTCGTGGTCCGACATCACCGCGGGCAGCGAAAGCAATTCCTCTTCGGTGATCACCACGAACAGCGCCGGGTTCACGGCATAAACGCCTTCGCGCAAAATCGCCCGCTGACGGCCGCGTTGGCCCAACGGCTGTCCGATGTCGCCGCGCAGGAATTCACGCGCGTCCTGGAAATTGTCGCAACGGACGACGCGTCCCAGCGTTTGGCTGGGCTGCATCGGCTCGCCGTCGCGGGCGAACACGTAACCCAGTTGTCCCTGCGGAATGGTGGCCAACGGCCGCTTGTGAACCCGGTACTGCCACCGCCAATAGCCAAAATGCACGCCGCCGCGCAGCAGCTCGGCCTGGAAGCCGGCTTGACCGTCCAGCGCGATCATCTGCCCGTCGTCCACCGAACCGGCCAGCGACCACAGCTTCTCCACGACTCCAACCGAGTGGTGCGGGATGTAGCGAAAGCCCATCCACGCCAACACCAGCAGTGTCAGCGTCGCGAAGACTGCTGCGCTGATAAAGAAGTACTCGGAGGTCAGCAACCTCCACGACAACCACGAACTACTCTGAGCTTCGCTCAACAGGCGCCACATCGTCCAGCGCTCCTAAACATGCCGCCGCGGGATTCGTGCCGAGCGGGCGCCGCCATACCGCACCGCCGCCGCCGCGCAAGGGTTGCGCAGACGACGCTGTCGTGCCGACGCTCGTGGAGCAAGAAGAATCTTCGCGGCAACGCTCGACCGCTTGTTGGGCGAATCGAGCATGGGGAAAGTGAGCACGCGGGCTCATCGTCGCCGCGAGGCGAGCGAGCGGGCCCTTACCAGTGGCCCCGAGAACGCCCCGGGGCCGGCCGACGAGGTTAGCTGACGGGCTAGGACGGTAAGGCGTCCCGGCAGATAGCTCTGCCTAAGCCCCGGCGAGTCGCGGCTTGTCGTTCAAGCCGCCGCCTCGCAATTGGTTCCCCCGTATGCGCCCGGCGTGAGCGGACGCAATTAGGCTCGACTGAAATCAACAATACCGCAGCGCAGCCGGCCGTCCAGCACCTCAAGAATCATGCCGTTCCGCAAACCAAGGCGGCAATTGCAGTTCGGATGGGCGGATTCTCGCGCCCTCTCGGGACTCTCGAACTCGCCGGCCCAGTGGAACTCGACGACCAAATCCGCCGGTGCATCGACGGCTCGCCAGCCGACGAACACGCAGCGCATCGGCAGCGAAAAAGCGTCGGCGAGCCAGGCCAGGGAACCGATGCATCAGCCCACCCGCAACGTCCGATAATCGTTGTTATGTTCGGTTTCGGGGCGTTTTTGCCCAGTAATGGCGGCCCTGCCGGTTGGCGAGCGATTGGGGCTCGCTTCAGCAAAACACGCGCGCGTCGGCCGTCTTGCGGAGCGTCTCGCCCCGCCGTCTCGCCCTGCCGAGCGCCTCGCGCCGCCCTGCTCAGGCGGCTGTGCACAACGCCGGCAGCGGCGTTCTCAACCGGGCCGACACGCTTGCCCGCCATCACTGCGTTTGCGTCGACGCTGGCCATGCGGGCGTCGGCGGCCAGGTGGCCGGTTCGCTTGCCGCGGGCGGCTGGTTGCTTGCGGTTGGCCATTGCGGCGCGGCGGCGCCGCCCTGGGCTTCGGCGGCTTGCTGGTCCCACAGCTGCTTCAGGTTTTGCAAGTCGCCGGCCGGGTTGGGCTGATAATTCGGGTCGAGCCGTTCGTTCACTTTGCGAATGTACGGGTCGATCACCTTGTGGATCTCCGGCGGCGCCACGGAGTCGGCCTTGTCGAGAAACACGACGATGTACTGTCCGCTCTTGGAGCCGATGATCGCGTCGCGCTGCCCTTCCAACACGGTGACGGCGAAGAACGTGATGGCGATGCACAGCAGCACGCCTTTGGCGAAGCCGACCAAGGCGCCCATCTGGTGATCGAACTCTTTGAGCTTCACGCGGTCGATGGCGCCGGCGACGATGCGAAACAGCAGCCAGATCGCCAGCGAAGCGCCAGCGTAGATGATCAGCATCGCAACGAATTTGTTCCACGGCGCGTGATCGCTGATTTTGGGCGCCAGCTGGTCGGCGAATCGCAGCGCCACGAAGTAACTGACCACCAGCGACGCCAACGACGCGACTTGCCAGGCGAGTCCTTTCCAGAACCCAAAAATCGTCGCCGCGGCGAGAACTGCCACCATGATGATGTCGTAGGTCTGCATGGTCGGAAGAAGTCAGGGAGCAGGGGTCGAAGGTCAGAGACAACGGGCGCGGGTGGGAAGTATATCGAGGGGGTGAACCGCGGCGAAGGGCAATTGTGCTAGCAGTGCGACGAGTGCGACGGAACCCAGGGGACCGCTAGCAATGCTTTCACCGCTAGCAGGGTGCGCTGCAGATCTTTCTTGGCGTGACGGCTAGTTTCTGAGACAGTCCGCCGCGAGCGCGTGAGTTGCCGCGCGGCGAGCACGGATGCAAATAACGGGCAGGGCGTTGCCATGGCGAATTTCAAGACCCACATCACCACCAGCACGTTGTTGGGCGTCGGCTACGCCGGCTTGGGCGCCTATCGCGGGCTGCCGTTCGAAAGCGCATTGATCGCCGGCGGCATGTGCGGCGTCGGCGGCATGCTGCCGGACATCGACAGCGACACCGGCGTCCCGTTGCGCGAGACGATGGGTTTCTTCGCGGCCGTGGCGCCCATGTTTCTGGTCGAACGCTTCGCTCAACTCGGCTTCAATTGCGAGCAACTCGTGCTGGCCGGCGGAGCCATGTATCTGTTCGTGCGATTCGGGCTGTCACGGTTGCTGGCGCGCTACACGGTGCATCGAGGGATGTTTCACAGCATCCCGGCTCTGATGACGTTTACCGGCTTGGCGTTTTTACTGGCCGGTCCGCCGGACAATCTGCAGCTGCGATACTTCAAAGCCGGCGGCGTCTTCCTGGGAGTGCTCAGCCACTTGGTGCTCGACGAGATCTATGCCGTCGAGTGGACTCACGGGCGGTGGCGTTTCAAGAAATCGTTCGGCACGGCGCTCAAACTGTGGGGCCCCAGCGCCTCGGGCAACTTGTCGGTTTACGCAAAACTGGGATTGGTCGTCCTACTCATCCTTGGCGAACCGGCGATCATGGATCGCTACGGTCAGCTTGCGCCGGTGGTGCTCGACAACCAGGGAATTCGCGACCGGCTGCGCGCCGATCTGGCGCTCGATCCAAATGACCCGCAGTTCGCCCCTCATGCGCCGCAATTCGCCGGCAACGGCGGCGTGCCGCCGGCCATTCGACGCGATGGCCTGGACGTGGCGCCCGTGACGGGCCCCGATCAACCGCCGGTCGTCGACCAACCGCCGCAGCGCGACCGGACAATCTACGACACGGCGCGGCGCATTTGGCATCGTCTGCAGGAGTAACGCGGCGGTTCTTCCGCGTCGACCGCAAAAGGAACTACTTCTTGTCGCGCACGGGAAGCGCGTCGGTCGCCTGCAATTCGTTGCGAATCAGCCGCCCGCCTTGTCCGACAAGCCACAGATAGTGGTCGCTGGGCAGTCCGTCGTAGTCGAGGAACTTCGAGGCGCCCACTGGAGGGGCGTTGGTGCATTTGAAGACGGCGGTTCCTTCGTCCACTTCGTCGAACATCGCCTGATAGACCATCGTGGCGCCGGCCTGATGAAGTTCGCTGAACTGCTTCCAGAGAAACTTGCCGCCCTGCCGCGGGATTTCGTTCAGAGGTGAGTGCGGATTCATGTTGTGCCAACTGAAGCCCGGGAAAACGACGGGCAGGTATTCCACGCCGTTGGCCTGACACCACGCGAGGTCGGGCCGCCAGACCTCGGCGGCGTAGCGTTCGACGTCCTGCCGCGTGCGGAACCGTCCCACCGACCAGGGACTGACGATGTCGGCGGACTTAACGATCTCGTGCAGTTGCGGATCGTCGACGCAGTCTCGACACAAACTACGCCAGTACGACGGGACGCCGATCATCACCGTGTTGCCGCCGTAGTCGGGGTCGTTGGCGAGAAAGTCGACCAACTTCGCGCACTCAGCGAGCGTGTAGCGACGGTTGTCGTTGAAGCCGATGCCCCACACGGCGACGACCGGTTGGCCGTTGTGTCGCAGGTACGCCTTGTCGTTGTCATCGCGACCAACGCGCATGCGGTCGATCAGCAGCTTCCAGTCGTCGATGACCGCTAGCGTCTCGCCGGCGCCCAAACCCGAGAGGTCGTACATCACCGCCCACGCCCGGCCGTGACGATTGGCGCCAGCCCGACAGTTCGCCAGAACCGTGTTGAAGTGATACAGCCCTTCGGCGCCGCGAACTTCTCCGGCAAATCGCTGGACGAAAGCGCCATCGATGCCGTAGTCCTTCATCCAGCGGAAATGCCGATCGACGGTACTCGCGTTGAGTGAGCTGAAGACCTCGGCGGCGCTGCCGTCGGCCAAACGGAACTTGGTCGCGTAGCGCTCGTCGGCGCCCAGTTCGCTCACGTCGGGCCACAGGTCGATGGTGCAGGCGCCCGGCTCGAAACGATCTCCCTTGCGCCAGTGATACCAACCGCGCCCGGACCCGTCGCCCGGGCAGGCGAACCAGCCTTGGTAGCCGCACATCACCTTGCCGGCAAGCGTCGCGGCGTCGACTCCGCCTTCATTGCCCCCTACTTCCACAGGCCGATAGGGATGCAGCGTTCGCTCGATCACCTCCTGCCGCGTGACGCCGGGGTGCATCTGAAAATCGACCGCCCTGCCCTGCCCTGCAGACCGCAAGAGCGGCGCCGTCCCAAGGGTGGACAAAAGCAGGAGGACGTGAAACGTGACGGTGCGCATAGAAACTCGTCCCAACTCGGCAAGATGCAATACCGACTCCAGCGGATTGTGACCACGGAAGACCTGAATACGAACAGCATTGCGACCCACCGGCAAGGTATTTGGGCCAATACGGGCATTTTTTGAGATTGTTTGAGAAAAGACGCCGGCAACCTGCACAGGTACTATAGACGATCGTTAGCGTCCTGCCGTCTTTGAGGCCAACCCGTGAATGAAACCGATGGTGCATTGGTCACGCGTGCACGAGGCGGCGATCGCCCGGCGTTTGCCGAACTCTACGATCGCCGGGCGCGACTGATTCGTGCGATTTGTTTCAACGCGACTAGTGACCTGCATACGGCGGCAGACCTCACGCAGGAAGTTTTTCTGCGGGCGTACTCGAAGTTGAATTCGCTGCGTGAGCCGGAACGTTTCACGCCCTGGCTGGCGGGCATTGCCCGCCAGACTTGCCGTGAGTGGCGACGCGGGAAATTGCGCGATCGCAAACTCGCCTCTCCCCTGCCCGACGGCTGGGAGCCGGCGGCGTGCGACCGCGAGGTCGACCCCCGCGTCGAGTCTCTCCGGGAAGCTCTCGCGAAGCTTCCCGAACGCGACCGTCTGAGTCTGCAGGCGTTTTACCTGCAAGGCTTGGACGCGGAAGAGGCCCGCACCGCGGTCGGGCTCTCGCAATCCACGTTCTATCGCGTGTTGGTCAAGGCGCGACGGCGCCTGGCGGCGATATGTCGTCAGTTGGAGGTACGGTCATGACTTGTCCAGATGCCAAGACTTGGGACCTGCTAAGCATGAACCTGTTGAAGGATCCGCAGGCGGAAACGCTCCGTCGGCATGCTCGCCAGTGCGAGCAGTGTCGCGCCGCGTGGCAAGAGGCCGCGCAGCGACATGCCGACCTCGTTGTCGCCATGGGAGAGTTCGACCGCCAACACGATCAACGTCGCGAACAACTGATGTCCATGCTTCCTCCGTCGGCGCCTCCTGTCTTAAAGGAATCGCGCCGTGCCGGGTGGCGGCAACGGCTTAACAAAGGAGATTTCGCAATGATTCTGCGACAACATAAAACTCGCTGGGCGGCGGCGGCCACGTTGGCCGCGGCAAGTTTGGTGGTGGCGATTATTTTGGCGGCGGGCGAGCGAGTCGCGTTTGCCGTCGCGTTGGACAACATGCGGCAAGCCAAGACGATGACCTGCGACACGGTCACGACGGTAAAACTGACGAAGTCGTCGCCGGGCGTGCAGGCGCCGGGGCTCGAAGCGCCGCACCACGGCACGTTGTCGATGTTGGCGGACGGCGATACGCGGACCATGTTGTATGAGGTCCAGACGCCGGAGTCCGCGGCGGCTGCTGAAAATCCCGCGGGCCACGACGGCTCGGCGGCGGAACCTGCCGAGTCAGGTTCGACGCCGGCCGGCAAACCAGCGACCATGCGCATGCTCTACAGCGGCGACAACGCCTATGTGTGGGCGGGCGGCACGTTGCAAGTGCTCACCTCGCTCGATGCCAGTCGCCAACCGGGTCCGCAGCAATGGCTCGACCAATTGATGAAGTTCCGCGACGAACCGGATCGGCAACTCGACGAGAAGATGATTGGCGGTCGGACGGCGCAGGGGTTCGAGATCGCCGGGTGGAAGGCGCAGTACGGCGCCCGTCCGACGGCAGGCAGTCCGGCCTCCGCCGACGACCAGGCGACCGTACGGGTATGGGTCGACGTCGAGCAGGATTTGCCGGTGCGGATCGAAATCAGCCAGCCGTTGGACTCGCCCCAGGTTACAGGAACAGTACTGGCCGTTCTTGAGAACATCCAATGGAACGTGCCGCTCGATCCGGCCCAATTCCAGCCGCCAAGCGAGGAAGAATTGGCCCAAGCCAAGGAGATCGCCATGCCGGCCGCCGATGAAGCCGTGTTCATTGCGTTCATGCAGCAGTGGGTTGACTCCGGAAAGCAAGCGGCCAAAGGAGTGGAGGTCCTCAAGCAGAAGGCGGCGGAGAAAGGCGAGCCGCTACCCGCGGCCGTGGCGTCGATGATGGACCCGGGGTCGCTGAACGACGGATATCCGGAGAAGCTCGACGCCATGTGGCTCTCCGGCGCCTACGTCGGTCGTCTGACGGTGGCGACGATGGGAGAACTGTTGGCGAAGCAAGAGCCCCTGCCAAAGGACCTGTCCGCCGACGAACGACAGCGTCTCATCCAGCAGCGTTCCACCGAAGCGGCCCAAGCGACAGGCGACGCGGTGGAGGGCGCCATGCTGCAGGCAATGGCCGCTGCGAAGTTCTACCTCCGCCTGGCGAATGACGGTTGCCAGCCGGAGTATTTCGGCGCGACGGTTGAGCCCGGCGACTCCGACGCCGTCCTGCTGAAATGGAAACTCGACGACGGTCGCCACCGCGTGATCTACGGGGATCTCCACGTCGAGACGGTCGAGTGACCGCGATTTGCGCGCGTCCCCGGCGATTGGCCGCAGCGAACGCGGGTGACGGTGCGTAAGCCCGCGGTGCGATTGTCGGGGAATGTTCCGCAAGTAACGCTCCAGCGACGGCTGCGATTCAACATCGATCGTCCGTAACATAGGATGGGTTGCCGATAGGTCGGCAACCCATCCTTTTCTGGCGTACGGACATTCTCATGAGATTTACGAATTGCAGGGTCGCTTGGACTTTGCTCTTGCTCGGTCTCGGGGCAACGCCAACGTGCGGGCAGCAGCCCACCGTGCGGGACGACTCTGAGGAAGCGATTCCCTTGACGGAAATTCGCATGCGGGACGTGTGCATCCTGCCTGATGTCGACACGCAGACCTACTACATGGTCGGCCCCGACCGGAATAGCGTGCGCATTTACACGAGCGCCGATCTGCGGACGTGGCGCGGCCCGCAGACGGTCTTCAGAACCCCGGAGAACATCTGGGGCGACATCCCCGTGGTCGGCATCTGGGCGCCGGAGATGCACAAATACCGGGGCAAATACTTTCTGTTTTTGACCTTCAACACGCGTCATCTGCTGGCCGAGCAGTGGCCCAATTGGCGGCCGCGAGTGACGCGGGGTTCGCAGATCCTCGTCAGCGACGCGCCGACCGGCCCGTTTACGCCGTTTGCCAACCGCTCGACCCTGCCCCCCGAGTTGATGACTCTGGACGCCACGCTGTGGGAGGAAGACGGCAAGCCCTATATGGTGTATTGCCACGAGTGGGTGCAGATCAGCAACGGAACTGTCGAGTGCCTGGCACTGACCGACGACTTGTCCGCGGCGACGGGCGAGCCCCGGCTGTTGTTTCGCGGCAGCGACGGACCCTGGGCCGTGATTTCGGCGACCGAGGGTTGTTTTGTGACCGACGGGCCCTACCTCCGCCGCAGCAAGTCGGGCGCACTGTTTATGGTTTGGTCAGGGTTCGGCAAAGGCGGCTACACGGTCGGTCTGGCGATTTCCGACTCCGGCAAATTGGCGGGCCCGTGGCGGCAACAGGCCGAGCCGCTCTATCAGCAGGACGGCGGCCACGCCATGCTATTTGAAACCTTCGAGGGAAAGGTGATGATGGTGCTCCATTCGCCCAACGACCGCGCAGCGCGCCCGCGCGTTTTTGAGCTGGAGGATACGGGCAAGACTTTGAAAGTCGTGGGCGAATTCACGGGAAAATAGTGTTGGCCGGCTCAATCCACACGCGCGGCGCTCAAACCCCTGCCGGTCCCTTTTCCCGCACCCCGGTTCGGCTGCGCGCGATTTGACCAGCCTCGTCTGCGGCAACTAAAATGCCACGCACAGCGCCGATAGCGCGGCCGAGTGCGCCCAGTCATTTTGCGTGCCGTCGGAACAATGCAGCCAAGCCCATGAACGAATCGTCCGCCGCTGAACCGTCCGGCCGCGAGGAGCCTGCGTTCCTCGCGCGCCTGGCCGGCTACATCGCCGACGCGCTGAGATATTGGGAGCCGCGCCGCCTAGTCTACAACGGCATTCTCGCGATGGTCGTCGCGGTCCATTTCATTGCTGCCTGGCCCGGCTCGCGCGACGTGCTGTCGCTCGATTTGATTCTCGGTCTGTTCATTCTCGCGGTCTTGGCGAACCTCTGCTATTGCGCGGCCTACGCCGTGGACATCTTCGTGCAGTTCTCCGGCATGCAACGCCAATGGCGGATCGGGCGACTCGTCCTGCTGACCGTCGGCGCCGCCTTCGCGGCGGCAATTACCCACTTCTTCGCAAGCGGCTTGTTTGGGCGTTAGACGAGGAAAGGGGACTTTCTGCGTTGGCGAAGAAGTAGAACACCCTCTTTTCCTTCCTGTACGCAATTCACACTGCTGGGCAAGCCCGCAGCGGCACCCGGCGCAGCAGTCACCATGACCGCCTCGACCCGCCGGCCGCTATGCCGGCTCAAAATCACAACGCCAAGTCCGAGTAAGCAAAATGGGCATTCATTTCATCCTGCAACCAAGGGCTTCCTCCACGCGGCATGCCGCGCTGCCTCGGTGGCACGCCATAGCGTGCGTGTTGGTCATCCTGCCGTCGCTGCTGGTCGCGACCTCGCAGCTACCTGCGGCTGAGCCCGATCGAGATCACCGGCTCACTGATTACGTCGATCCCCGAATTGGCACAGCCCACTCGCGTTGGTTTTTCTTCACCCCCGCCGCCATGCCCTTCGGCATGGCGAAATTAGCGCCCACCACCGACGGGCACCTGGGAAACCCTAGCGGCTGGGAGGCAGTTGGCTACGATGCGCGACACACCTCTATCGAGGGCTTTGCGCACTTTCACGAGTTTCAGATTGGCGGCGTGGTGTTCGCACCCACGGTTGGCGAATTACAGACTGTGCCGGGGAGTCTGGATGACCCGGGTAGCGGCTATCGTTCGCGCTTCGAGAAACAGGAGGAAATTGCTGAGCCTGGGTACTACAGCGTGCGGCTCAAGGATTACGACATCCGGGCGGAATTGACGGCGACCTCACGGGTGGGCCTCCATCGGTACACCTACCCGGCCACTGAGCAAGCCCGCCTGATTCTTAACATCGGTACGCAGATGGGCGAAAGCGGGCCAGTGGTCGACGCATCCGTCACGTATGCCGACGACGGCCGAATTGAAGGCTGGGTAGCGACTCGTCCGGCATACGTAGACGTTTATCAGCCGGGCGCCGTCATCACCATGTATTTCAGCGCTCGGCTCGATCGTGAGCCAACATCGTATGGCACTTTCAATGGCGCGCAGGTCTTTGCCAATAAACGCGAACAATCCGGCGCCGGAGCTGGGCTGTACTTGACGTTTGATACCCGCGATGAGTCCATCGTGCACGCGAAGGTTGGGTTGTCTTATACGTCAGTGGCCAATGCCCGGATGAACCTGGAGCAGGAGGCGCGTGATCTAACTTTTGACGACGCTCGTGTCGAAGCCCAACGGACGTGGGAGAGCCTGCTCGGACGAGTCCGCGTCGAGGGCGGATCTCGCGCAGACCGTGTGAAATTCTACACAGGCCTATTTCACGCTTTGCTCGGGCGCGGCTTGGCCAGCGACCGGAATGGCAGCTACCCGAAGAATGACGGAACAGTTGGTCAGATCCCGCTAGATGAGACCGGCACGCCAGTCCACAATCACTACAACACAGACGCCGTGTGGGGAGCATTCTGGAATCTGTCGCAGTTATGGGCCCTCGCGTACCCCGAGTACTATGCTGACTGGATATCTAGCCAACTCCTGGTGTACCGCGAAACGGGTTGGCTTGGCGACGGTATTGCTTGCAGCCGTTATGTGTCGGGAGTCGGCACCAACTTCACGGGCCTTCTCATCGCAGCGGCCTACAACTGCGGAATTCGCGACTACGACATCCCGTTGGCATGGGAGGCGACTCGAAAAAACGAGCTAGAAGGGCGTGGTCGTCCGGCGGGCGCTGGCAAGCTTGACGTCGATCAGTTTCTCACGCGTGGTTACTCTCCCTATCTGCCCGAACTCGCGTATCAAACGACGCCCGAGGGGTCTGGCTTTGCTGCCTCCCATACGTTGGAGTATGCATTCAGCGCATCCGCTGCTGCACACTTCGCAAAGCAACTCGGTCATCACGCTGATGCCGAGCGTCTCTCGTCATTGGCCGACAGTTGGACGAACCTGTTCGACGACGAAGTGCACCTCGTCCGGCCTCGCAATCAGGGAGGCCGTTTCATCACGCCGTTCGATCCCTTGGCGCCATGGATCGGCTTTCAAGAAGGCAACGCACAACAGTACACCCAGTACGTCCCTCATAGTATTGAACAACTGATTTCGCGTGTCGGTCGCGACACCTTCAACGATCGACTCGACAAGACATTCGTACGGTCCCGTGCGGACGTCTTCGGCGGCGGCAAGACCATTGACGCCTTCGCTGGGGTCCGTGCGGCCTACAATCATGGCAATCAGCCAAGCTTGCACATGCCTGGCCTCTTCAACTTCTCTGGAAAGCCGTGGCTCTCTCAAAAATGGATGCGAACCATCTGCGACGAATTCTACGGCATCGACGGCGTCCATGGGTATGGCTACGGCCAAGACGAGGACCAAGGGCAATTGGGCGCCTGGTATGTGATGGCGTCGATGGGTCTGTTTGACGTGAAAGGGCTAACGGCAGAAAATCCTAGCTTTCAGGTTGTCAGCCCCCTGTTCGATCGCGTCACGGTGCACCTGAACGCCAAATACTATAAGGGTGACGCCTTTGTCATTGAGACGAAAAACAACAGCAAGGCGAATACCTATATCCAGAGCCTGCACCTCAATGGCGAGCCAATTACAAGCATCCAAGTGCGATTTGCCGACATAGTGCGTGGAGGCCGCTTGCAAATCGAACTGACCAGCGAACCTAACAGGCAACTCGTTGATTAGAGTATTCCGCCAGGCGCCACCGCTGGCACCCGGGAGCGGAAAAGGGAGCGGACAAGGGGACATTCTACTTTTGTCTTTCCACCAGCACGAAGAAACGCCCCGTCGCTGCGCCGTTTCGCTCCCGCGGATTTTGGTGGAAAATGGGCCAGCGGATCGGGTAAAACAGGTGAGGGAAGTCGCGCTTCGCGGCAGCGGGTCGGGCCACGGGAGGGACGTGCGAATGGCTGTGGGGGCGCTGCACGACTTTCCCTGACAGATCACGATGAAGTAACAGGGCGGCCGCGAGTTTTGCAGACAGGCAGGAGAGTATTGCTCGCAGAACTCGCTGCTCGCGACTGGCGGCGTCGCGCGTAAGTCGATAGCAAGCAAACACTTCCGCGAAACCCGCCCACGCCGCCGCCGGGAGTTTTGCTCGGAGAATTTAGTTTTTGGCAGCCGTGCAAAACAGCAAAAAGACACAAGCGCTTTGTCACTCGCTGGTTTGGGGATTGGTCGAACGGTGAAGCGGCCGCTTGGCGCGCACACTGGGCGAGCGGCGATGCGCGGCTACTTGGCCGTCGAGTCGATCACCAACGTCACCGGACCGTCGTTGACCAGTTGCACGTCCATGTGCGTGCGGAAGCGGCCGGTGGCGACGGTGACGCCTTGGCTGCGGGCGCGGGCGACGAACTCGTTGTACATTCGCTCGGCCTGCTCCGGCGGCGCGGCGGCGATGAAGCTGGGGCGGCGGCCTTTGCGGCAGTCTCCCAGGAGGGTGAATTGGCTGACCACCAGCAGCTCGCCGCCCACGTCGGCGAGCCCGCAGTTCATCTTCCCCTCGGCGTCGTTGAAGATTCGCAGCCCGACGACTTTGTCGACTAACCACCGCAGGTCGGCCTCGGCGTCGTCGGCCGCGACGCCCAGCAGCACCAGCAGGCCGCGGCCGATGGAGCCGACGGTTTCGCCGTCGACGACGACAGAGGCGGAAGAAACGCGTTGGACGCAGGCGATCATGGGCGGCGAGGTCAGCAGTGAGAGGTCGGAGGTCGGGGAGACGCGCGGCGAGCGGCGGGCGTCAGCCCGCTGTTCGATAGGAGTCGGCGAGATTGCGAACCAACAGGGGGCTCACGCCCGCCGCTCGCTGTGGTGCGGGGCGCTTGTTCATCCGGGGCCGGGGACGCCATACTACACGCTCCCCTGCCCTGCTCCCAAGGCTCTCTGTCGTGACGCCCTCGATTGTTCCGCTGACCTACTACTGCGTGCTGATCCTGCTGGCGTCGCTAGCCGGGGGGATGATCCCGGTGTGGTTTCGCCTGACGCACCGCTGGATGCAGGTGGCGATCAGCTTTGTCGCCGCGGCGATGTTCGGCATCGGGCTGCTGCATATGCTGCCCCACGCCCTGTCGGAAGCGAGGCTGGCCGCGGCGAGCACGGACGCGCAGAGCGCCTCGCGCGTCGACTTCACCGTGATGCTGTGGGTGATGGCCGGGTGGCTGACGATGTTTTTTATCGAGCGGTTTTTCTGTTACCACCATCACGACCTGGAAACCGAGCCCGACGGTTCGCTGCACGAGCACGAGTGCAGCGATCACGACCACCATCACCACGACATCACGTGGGCGGGGGCGGCGCTGGGGCTCACGCTGCACAGCATTCTGGGGGGCGTGGCGTTGGCGGCCAGCGTGATGCATCGCCACGGCACGTTGCCGCTGGCCGGGCTGGGCACCTTTCTGGTGATCTTGCTGCACAAGCCGTTCGATTCGATGACCATCACCATGTTGATGGGCCGCGACAAGACGTCGCTGCCCTGGCGGCAGGGGGTCAACGGTCTCTTCTCGTTGGCGATACCGCTGGGGGCGGCGATCTTTTACCTTGGCGTGACCGGCGGCCAGACGAGCGGCGCCGTCGTGCCGTACGCGTTGGCGTTTTCAGCCGGCACGTTTCTGTGCGTGTCGCTCAGCGATCTGCTGCCCGAGTTGCAGTTTCACGACCATGATCGCGTGAAGCTGTCGTTGGCGCTGCTGGCGGGGTTGGCCCTGTCAATGGGCGTGGCGCAGCTGGAAGGACTCGTGCACCGTCACTCGGTCGACTTGCCCGCGGCGACGGCCGCCGAGTGATTCTGTTTGGCATGCGGCTTGTGGACGGCGGTCGACTCCGCCGCATCGACGCGCGTTCCTAGATCGCGTTCTTCGACCCAATCCAAGATCCGCCAGTCGAGCCAGCGGAAATCCGGGTCGAGCGTTTCACGCGTATCGCCGATGAACCCCAGGTGCCCGCCGCCGGGGACGACGACCACTTCCACCGATTCGCTGCGCGGGTACTTCAGCAGCGGCCCGGTGGGCACGATCGGATCATCGGCTGAGGCGATGATGGTGGCCGGCTGCTCGATGTCGATCAGCCGGGGGCCGATCTGGGTTCCAGCGTAGTAGTCGTGGGCCCCGGCAAAGCCTGCGGCGGGAGCAACCACCGTCTCGTCAATCTGCTTGAGCCGCTTGGGACGCTTGGGGATCGGATCGGGCGCCAACTCCGGATAGCGCTGCCAACGATCCAAGATCTGTTTCCAAATGAGCTTCACGAAGAATTTGTCGTACGGTCGACCGCCCCGCTGGTCGAATCGGCGTTCAACGTCGAACAGATCGATCGGCGGGCAGACCGCCAGCACGCGCTGCAAATTGCCGACGCGACAGGCGCCCGCGTCGGCGAGCAAGCCCAGCGCGAGCGCTCCCCCCAACGAGAATCCCACGGCCAGCGTCGGCGCGTCGGGATAGCGTTCGGCGATAAACTGCACGGCCGTTCCCGCGTCGGCGTAGGCGCCGCAATGGGTCGGCTGGCGGGCGACGTACTTTCCCTCGCCGCAGCCGCGCATGTCCATGCGAAACACGCAGTAGCCGCGCTGCACAAGCCGCTCGGCCATGCGCACCATGTAGGTGCTGGCGTAGCAGCCGGCAAAGCCATGGATGAGCAGCACGGTCGGGTGATGCTCACGCCAACTCACCGGGCGATCTTCGTGCAGTACGAGTTGGTCGCCCCCCTGGCTGGGCGGCACGGGATCGCACGCCACAAAGTGCTGCGTGGCGGCGTACGCCTGATCGCGGCGCGGCAGGTAAATGCCAGCCACCGTTTGCAGGTGCCCGTTCCGCAGCAGCGGATGAGGTCGGAAATTCCAGCGCTGTGTGTGGGCTTCCATGGCCAATGCCAGGGCGGGAAGGAAGGGTGGGACGTCTGCAGTAGGTTAGCAAACCAACCGCTCGCCGTCAGCCGCAGCGGCCGCCAGGTCGCCGCTGGCCGGCAGGGTCGGGGCAATCCGCAAACTTTCCCTGGCCACGGCGACCGCTGCGGCGGCCGAATCGGTCGAGGCCGGCCCGCGGCCATCCCGATTTTAGGGAATGAGCCGGGTGCGAAGCGCTCGCTCAGCGGCTCCCCCCTGCCCCGCCATGGACGGCTTTGCTCATGACACGAGATTCCCGCCTCCCCGAGATCGCCCTTGTCGTCGCCTGCCAGGCGAACGATTCGCCCGCCGCCAGCGACGCTGCGCGTTCCATCCTCGCTCAGATTCGCCAGGCGGGCCTGACCTGCCTGGCGGCCGTCGATGAAGCCGGGCTCAGCGCCATTGCCGCCCACGCGCCGCTGGCAGCCTCGCGGCTGGAGTTGGCTGCGATCATGCCGTCGAGCAAGGAGTCGGCCTCGCTGGAATCGCGCCTGCAGGCGTGCCGCGAGATGTCGGCCAACGCGGATGCCGTATTCCTGCCGGTCGGTGGATCGCTGCACGGAGCTCGGGCCGATCTTGCGCGATTGGGCGTCGGCACGGTGATCGACGTCGCCGGTCTCGTGGGTCGCCGGCCGCTGCCGTTTCACGTCTTGCGAATGGCGGTCGACGCCGTGGCGCCAGCGGCGTCGTGGTGGCGTCGGTTCGCCAAGCTGCCGCTGAAGCCGCTGCTGGCTTCGCGCGGGCATTCCGCGACAGTGGTCCTGGATGCAGCGCTGATGGCCAAGACGGGCGCGATGGGCCGACGACAGGTGTCGTGCGCAGTCGAGATGCTCCGCCAGGCCCAGGGCGAGGGAGTGATTCAGATCGTGACGCTGCACGAATCTGCCGCGCTTCGCACCGCAACCCGCCGCAGCGCATCGCAGCAATCGATACTTCGTGCTGCGTAGTCTCTTCGGGCCGCGTCGTTTTCGGGCTGTTTTGTCGTCCATCCTGCGGGATGGTTGGCGCTGGCGGCGCGTCTAGCGAATCTCGCGCATCGCCTCGAAGCTGGCGTAGCCCAGCATCAGTGCGCCGACGATGGCGCCGACGTCCATCAGTTTACTGGCCCTGCCGAAAGGCACTTCGGCGGCGAGGTCGAGAGTAAAGACCAGCGCAACCAGGCCCGAAACGACCAGTCCTACGATCGTAAGGGCCTTGGACATGGGCGACCTGCTAAGCGATTGATTCACGGTGATACGGCTAGGAGCGGGGGTGGCGAGCGACAGGTCGTGCGGACCGCCGCCACCGGAAACCCTTCTTGGTGCTTGCCAACGCCCGAACTGAGAGCTGGCAGACCACTAGTATAGTTGCTTACGCCCGCCTGTCATGCGGGGCGATTAGGCGAAATGGGGGGATTTGCCGCGTTTTCCGGTTGAATCGGCGGCTGCCGGGCACAATCAGGGCGTTCACCGGGGCATCGTCGGATTCGCCGCAACCTCCACGGCGGAGCGCCCGCCGCCCGCGGAACTCTGGCTCAACAGCGTTCCCGCAGCGTCCCACCATTGCCAAGGGCCGGCTGGTTGGCCAGCCGCGTATTGGCCGACGACCGCCAGTTGCCCGTTGGGATGTCGCCACTGTAACGCCCCCTCGGCTCGCCCGCGGTCGAACTGCCCCTCCATGATCAATTGCCCGTTTGCGGCCCAGGTGCGCCAGGCGCCGTGCCTCAGCACTTCGCGCCCCGACTCGTACTGGGCAAGTTGGCTCGCCGCGAAGTCGTCGGGCGTCACTGCGGTTTCGGGCCCCACCAGCACCATGCCGGCTGAACGTCGCCCGCAGGGGACCGCCGGCGCCGCGCTGCTGGCCACCAGGCGGTAGCCGGCGACGTATTCCGCACTGACGGTCAATAATCCGCTGGTTTGATCAAAGCAATGCCGCGGTCCCTCCGGCAAGCCGTTGACGTACCGCTGTTGCAACACGCTATCGCCGTCAGAATTCCACCGGACCAATTCGCCATGACGCTGCCCAGCGGCGAATTCGGCTCGCAGGATCCGCCGCCCGGCGCCATCGAACACAACCCACTCGCCATCAAGGCGATCGGCCTGGAAGTCGGCTTGGCTGACCAGCGGCAGTGCGAAGCCGGCGTCGTCGGCGAGCAGTTCGCGGCCGTCGTCAGCAGCGAGCCACTTCGTCCACCGACCCGTGCGTTGACCAGCAGCGTATTGGCCCGATTCGACCAGATTGCCCTCCCCGTTCCACCGCTGCCACGCGCCGTGGCGAACCCAGTCGCCCGCGGCATTGAGCCGCATTTCGCGGCGAACCCGAACGGTCCCCGCTGCGTCGCGTTCGGCGATCACGTCGGTGGAGGCAACAGTCTCGGTCGCGGCGCCACGAGGTTCGCCGGCCGGCACGCCGGTGGCAGCCGCGAGAACGAACACGAACCACGCGCCGCAGAGGGCTCGGTGCAGCATCGGGGCGAACGCGGTCGGTGTTGGCACGATTTGAGAATCCCTTCTCGCTGGAAGTCGCCCCGGCGCGCAATCGCACCACAAGCGACGCAACGCCCCTTCAACGGTTTCGTCCACCGCCCGCTAGCGGTGACAGTCAGATCGGCCGGTCGGGATCGACCGGCAACACGGGCGAAGTCCGCCCAATCGGCACATGGCGCCGAAGCCGTACGAGTGGAATTCGAGACGGCGGCAAGCCAAGCGCAAGGGGGCTCGCACGCTACTTCGCGGCAGCGTGGGCCTCAGCGGCGGAGTCGTCGTCGGCGCTCGCGTCCGTTCCCGCCAGGGGTTCGACATCGAGCCCCTTGGCGATGCGAATTGCACGCACCTGGGCCACGATCCGCGCGATCACGGATTGGTTCTCCGCGATGTTGAGCCACGACCGGTAGTATGTCCACCCCACCAAGCAGATTCCCGCCAGCGCCGCCGGCAGATGCACTTGGGCCATCATTGCCGTGTTCTCGCGGCCCGTGCCGGGGTCCGACGCGGCGCCAAGCGCCCCGATGGCGACCACCGACAACATGCCGATCACCGCCAGCGGAAACGTGCGCCGCTTCAGCCGCGTGCTGGCGATCAGGTCGGACGGGTCCAACTGGTACGTCTCGGTGACTTCCTTGCACCACCGGCTCGTGCCAACGAAATAGGTCACCACGATGCTCTCGACGAAGACCACGGCCAGCGCCGCGGCGACGCCCGCGAGCAGATGGGTCCCCTTTTGGTCGACCACCGCCTGCGTGGGATGATCGTAAAGGTCGCCGATCGACAGCCCCAGGCCGAGCGCCAGGGCATAGAGCATAAGTGACAGCGAAGCGAGCGAAGGAAAGATGCGCGTCATCGGACGGTTCGGCGGGGGCGAATCGGCAGGATTGTGGAGCAGACCGGCGGCAAACCCTGCATTGTAGCGTCCCGAGGGCGGCCGCAGCAGGCGTTGTTTCGCCCGCCGCCGCATCTAGAATCGAGACAGGGCCGCATTCGGCGGTCCCCCCTGCCCTGTCTGCGCCCATCCGGCCCGCGATTCGTCTGCGGCTCCCTGCAGAGCGTTCGCTGCAACGACGCGGGCGTTGCGAGCTGCGATCGCCAGCCTGTTCCCAGTCTCAAATGTCCGCCATGCGTCCGCCTGCCGAAAAACCGCTGATTGCCCTCACCTTGGGCGACCCCGCCGGCGTGGGGCCCGAGGTGGTGGTCCGAGCTTGGGCCGATCCGCGCGTGCATGAGTGCTGTCGCCCCGTCGCCATCGGTCGGCCGGAATTCCTGGAACAGGCGGCCGAGATGCTGCACCAGCCGACCAAGGTCCACTGCGTCGATTCGGTCACGGCGATCCGCATGCTGGGCGAGGACACGGGCGACGTACTGCATATCGCCTGCCTGCCGGTGGGCGGCAAGGAGTCGCTAGCCGCGCCGCGGGCGGAGGTCGACCCGCGCACCGGTCACGCCGCCTACGAGGCGGTCTGCCGCGCCGCCCGCGGAGCCCTCGCCGGCGAGTTTGCGGCAGTGGTCACCGGGCCGCTCAGCAAAACGGCGCTGCACGCGGCGGGGCACGATTATCCGGGGCACACGGAGTTGCTCGCCGAGCTGTGCGGCGTGGACGACTTTGCGATGATGCTCTACCTGCCGCAAGAGGAGCTGCCCGCGTCGTCCGCTGGACTCGGCGTGGTCCACACGACGCTCCACTGTGCGCTGCGCGACGCGATCGCGGCGTTGAGCACGGTCGAGATATCGGCAAAATGCCAACTGGCCCACCAGGTCATGCAAAGCGGTTTCGGATTGCCGACGCCGCGGATCGGCGTGTGCGCGCTCAATCCCCATGGGGGCGAGGAAGGACTCTTCGGCGACGAAGAGCGGCGCATCATCGCCCCCGCCGTGGCGCAAGCCCAAGCGGCCGGCGTCGCCGCGGTCGGCCCGCTGCCGGCCGACACGCTCATGGTGCGAGCCGCGGCGGGCGAATTCGACGCCGTGGTCGCCATGTATCACGACCAGGGACACATCGCACTGAAACTGCTGGGGATGCACCGGGCGGTGAATATCACGCTGGGGCTGCCCATCGTTCGCACAAGCGTGGCTCACGGCACGGCGTTCGACCGCGCGTGGCAAGGCACGGCCGAATCCAGCGGCATGGTCGCGGCAATCGTCACCGCGGCGCGCCTGGCGGAACGGCGGAAACGGGCGGCGGCCGCTATGTGATCCGCGCGGCGCCACATTGCGTTTGAGTTCGTCTGGGCCTGCGCAGCCGCGCGACGAACCGCCAGGGATTCCCTCGCAGCAGCCGTTTCTTGGGACTCCGAGGGCTACCTGCGGCTTGCTCCCAACTTGCTAGAGAACGCCGAATTCCTGACCATCGTGCTGCACGGGAGATAAAAAAAGGGGCGTTCGCCTGCCCCAGGCGAACGCCCCGCAACTGGTCGCCAACGCCCCCCGCCAGCGACCGGCATGCTCGGTCGATACGTATCGAATCAAGCGGTGCGATCAGGTTCGCGCGATCTCCGCTTAGGATTACAGGTTCGAGAG
>JAGQOU010000316.1 GCA_020427145.1 Planctomycetales bacterium
CAATGGTCGCCCCCGAGCCGCGCGGCAACGATCCCGGCTCCCACGGCCACCGCCGCGATCGCTAGCGGACGGTAGTAGCCCGCCCCGCTATCCGGCGTCGCGTCGGCAGGAGTGAAGTCATTAGACATGAGCGGTTGCGGCTGAGATGCACCGGCGAATTCGCGCCGCAGGCCCCCTGCACCGTCGTCGCAGCCGGCGAGCGACGGCCCGCCGCTCGCTGGCCCCGACCGAATTCCGCCGACTTTCGTGCATCGCCCCAAAATACCCCTGCCATGGGGGTCACACAACAAAAACAGGGCGATCTGGCGATTCGACCCCATGTGCGGTTGTCGGGGCGCGGGCGCGGCGAAAGAATGGGGCGAGTTTGCGGGTCGTGAGAATTACCCCGGCGCCGACGCCCTTCAGCCGGAACGCCACACGGGCCGCAATAGGGCCGACGCAACTCTTCGACCCCCGTGGGCGTCGCGATCCGACGCGGCGGCCGCTGCGTACAGGATCTCATGCGCGTTGGCCGCTCGACGTTCCGTGGCCCCCGATCACCTGATTTCTGACGACAATTTCCTACCGAGACGGTATTTCCTATGACCCGATTTTCCTCACCGCCCGCCCGGTGCATTTTCTGTGCAATCGTCGGCGGCCTGTCACTGGCCGCCATCCTCGGCGCCCTCGCGCCCGCGTCCTCTTTCGCTCAGGAGACGAAATTGATTCCCCGCAGCGTTCTGTTTGGCAATCCCCAACGCGCTTCGGCGCGAGTCAGCCCCAACGGCAAGTGGCTCAGCTACTTGGCCCCCGTGGACGGCATCCTCAACGTGTTCGTCGCGCCGATCGACGACCTGGACGCCGCCAAGCAGGTGACTGACGACAAGACGCGCGACATTCGCGGCTACAGTTGGGCGTACACGGGCGAGCACATTCTGTACTCGCAGGACAAGGCGGGCGACGAAAACTGGCACGTCTACGCCACCAACGTCGCGACCGGCGAGACGAAGGATCTCACCCCGTTGGACGGCGTGAACGCCCGCATCGAGGGTGCCAGCGAGAAGTTTCCCACCGAGATTCTCGTGGGGCTCAACGACCGCATCCCGCAGCTGCACGACATCTACAAGGTCAACATCCTCACCGGCGAGCGCGAGCTGCTGCAGGAGAATCCCGGCGTGGCGGGCTTCGTCACGGACGATGACTTCCGCGTGCGTTTCGCGGTCACCTTCACGCCCGACGCGGAGCAGCTGATGCTGGCGCCGGCCGTCGGCCCGGACGGCAAAGAGGGCTGGGACGAATTCCTCAAGGTCGGCCCTGTCGACGCCATGACCACCGGCCCCGCGGGCTTCGACAAGAGCGGCGACGTGTTGTATTTCCAGGACAGTCGCGACCGCAACACCGGCGCACTGTACGCCTGGAATCTGAAGACCGACGAAAAGACGCTGCTGGCCGAGAACGACAAGGCCGACGTCGGCGAGATCATCGCCCACCCGACCAAGCACACGATCCAGGCGGTGGGCTTTACCTACTCGCGCCGCGAGTGGCAGATCCTCGACGAGGAGATTCGCGCCGACCTGGAGTATCTCGAAGGAGTCGAGGACGGCGAACTGATCGTCACCAGCCGCACGCTGGCCGACGACAAGTGGACCGTGGCGTACATCCTGGACGACGGCCCGCTGAAGTTCTACTTGTACGATCGCACGGCGAAGAAGGCCCACTTCCTGTTCAACAGCCGCGACGACATGGAAGGCTACGACTGGGTCAAGATGCACGCGCCGGTGATCACCAGCCGCGACGGCTTGCCGATGGTGAGCTACCTGTCGCTCCCGCCCGGCAGTGATCCCGATGGCGACGGCGTGCCCAACGAGGCCGTCCCCATGGTGCTCGACGTCCACGGCGGTCCGTGGGCCCGCGACGACTGGGGCTACAACCCGTACCACCAATGGCTGGCCAATCGCGGCTACGCCGTGCTGAGCGTGAACTACCGCGGCTCGACCGGGTTCGGCAAAGACTTTGTCAACGCCGCCAACGGCGAATGGGCCGGCAAGATGCATGACGATCTGATCGACGCCGTGAATTGGGCGGTCGATCAGGGCATCGCCCAGCGCGACAAGGTCTGCATCATGGGCGGCAGCTACGGCGGCTATGCCACGCTCGTGGGCGTCACGTTCACCCCAGATGTGTTCGCGTGCGGCGTCGACATCGTCGGCCCGTCGAGCCTGGTCACCCTGCTGCAAAACATTCCGCCGTACTGGGCGCCGATCATGCCGCTGATGAAGCTTCGCATGGGCGACGTGGCGACGCCCGAAGGACAAGCGCTGCTGCTGGAGCGGTCGCCGCTGACATTGGTCGACAAGATTCAGCGGCCGTTGTTGATCGGCCAAGGCGCCAACGACCCGCGGGTCACGCAGCTTGAGGCCGACCAGATCGTCGAAGCGATGCAGGCCAAGAAGATTCCCGTGACCTACGTGCTGTACCCCGACGAAGGGCACGGCTTCGCGCTGGAAGAGAACCGCATGTCATTCAACGCGGTGACCGAGGCGTTTCTCGCCAAGAACCTGGGCGGCCGGTTCGAGCCGGTCGGCGACGCGTTCAAGGCCAGCAGCATCTACGTCCCCGCCGGCGCCGACGAGGTGCCCGGCGTGGCCGAGGCGTTGCCCACGGATCGCAAAGCCATGCCGCCGCTGCCAGCTGCTGAGGAAGCGGAAGCAAGCTAATCCGCCGAAGACGCGTCGCCCCCTAGCCGGATGGCTACGCCATCCGTTGTGCATTGAGCAAACTGACGGCCGCCCTCGCGCCGCATTGCGGGGCGAACGGCGGCCCGCGTAGCGGCCCGGCTAGGATCGTGTCCTTCAGAGAATGCATCAGCATGAATGAGCGGCGCGACCGCGCGAATTTTCCCCAAAACTTTCCCTTGCGTCATTGGCCAATCCTGCCGACAATACACGCATGACTCGCACTTATTGGCGTTACTTCTGGTTTAGCTTTACCTGCCTGGGCGGCAGGGCCGGAGGTTGTGCGTAACGCTTGCGAGCAAAACTCACCAACCACCAAGCCCCGGGCGCCCATTTGGCTCCCGGGGCTTTTTTCGTTTTTTGACAGTCAGCAGCCTACCGCCGCCGGCTGTCACCCAGCCGCGAACAACAGCCATCTTTTCGGGAGAAACCCAAGTCATGATCGTCGTCATGAAACGCTCGGCCAGCCAACAGGACATTGATTCGATGATTCAACACGTGGAATCCCTCGGCATGAAGCCCGTCGTGCTCACCGGAACGGAACGGACCGTGATCGCCGCCATCGGCGACGAGCGCGTCGCCGGCGTCAGCTCGCTGGAAAGCGGTCCGGGCGTCGACGAAGTCCACCCGATTCTCGCCCCCTACAAGCTGGCGAGTCGCGAATTGCAGCCCGAGAGCTCGGTGATTCGCGCCGGCAGTCTCACGGTGGGCAACGGTCACGTCGGCGTGATGGCCGGGCCCTGTTCGGTGGAAAACGAAGAGCAGATCGTGGCCACGGCCAAGGCGGTGAAGGCCGCCGGCGCGTCAGCACTGCGCGGCGGCGCGTTCAAGCCGCGGACCAGCCCCTACAGCTTCCAGGGGCTCAAGGAAGAGGGCCTGAAATTGCTCGCGACGGCGCGGGCCGAGACCGGGCTGGCGGTGGTGACCGAGGTGGTGGCCACCGAGGACGTCGACATCGTGGCCGAGTACGCCGACGTACTGCAGATTGGCGCCCGCAACATGCAGAACTACCGTTTGCTGGAGGCGGTCGGCAAAACGAGTCGCCCGGTGCTGCTCAAACGCGGCCCCAGCGCCACCGTCGACGAATGGTTGCTGGCCGCGGAGTACATTCTCGACGGCGGCAACCCCGACGTCATGCTCTGCGAGCGCGGCATCCGCACGTTCGAAGCCCACACGCGCTTCACGCTGCCGCTGGCCAGTGCACCGTACGTGCAGCAGCGCACGCACCTGCCGGTGGTGATGGACCCCAGCCACGGCACGGGTCACACAGCGTTGGTGCCGGCGATGGCGCGGGCGTCGATCGCCGCGGGCGCCGACGGCATCATCGTCGAGGTTCATCCCAGCCCCGACCACGCCATGAGCGACGGTTATCAATCGCTGAACTTCCAGCAGTTCGAAGACATGATGACCGAGTGTCGCCGCATCGCCGCAGCCATGGATCGCAAGCTGGGCAGCGACGCATAGACCGCGCGGTTTGCGGCCGCGGCGCGGGTCGTTAGGAATGGGCGGGCGGGTCTGTCGGCTCGGGCTGCGAAGCCGCAGCGCCGTGCTGCGAGATCTGCGCCACGGTCAGCCCGGCGGCCAGCGCCAACCCGGCGACTCCCATCACAAATCCGCCGCCCAAGGAGGCTTTGTCGCCCAGCGTGGTGACCAACCCGATTGCAAAGAAGACGCCCACGACGACATGCGCCGCCAGCAGCACCGCCGCCGGGATGGAAGTGATGCGCAGTTCGTTGAGGGCGCCGATAGCCGCGGCGGTCGCCGCCGTCGCCGCCAACAGCCAGATCGGCAACTGGACGCCGAGCCCCATGCTGCCGTTGAAGCCGTTCGCCGAAAAGGTCATGCCGCCTATGCTGGGCAGACTCAATTGCGGCCCGGACTCGCCGAATGGACTTCCATTAAACGTGATCTGGGCATCGCGAATCGTGACCCAGGTGAGCGGCAGCGAAAACGCCAACAGCCCCGCGGCGATAGCAAAGAAGACAACGCGATTGTTGGCCGTGGTCGACATGCAGAGATTTCCTTTCAAGACTGGCTGCGTGCCGTGTCTGCTCGGTTTATGACAGGCATTAGCGCCTGGACGATTTAGGACCTCCCCCCACTGCGATTACGCACAACTGGTAAGGGCAAGTCCGCAAGCAATTCGTTCTTGTCCGCTTGATCTTGCCAGGTTTCCACAACGAACTTGCTTGCGGGTGGATTCCTCAAGCACGCTTTCCGTCGAAATCGCCGGGAAATCTCCGCGCAGAGGCCATCGCCCGACGCCGACGCGAACGGACCAGCGGATCAAGCGGATCGGCGAATCTGGCAGCGACAATTCGGCGCGGGGACGTTACCTTCAGCGAGTCCGACGCCCGCGCCGGCAGCCGCAGGGCGCGTTGCGTTCGGGACCGACTTGCTCGCACGAAGCCGTTTATCAATTCACACGCCTCTCGGGGAGATCGTATCGCTATGGACAAGAAACATCTTGGCGGTTGGATTGTCAGCGGACTGATTGCCGCGTTTCTGTTGTTCAGCGCGTCGGGAAAGTTTCGCGACTTTGAAGGCAAAGAGGAAATGTTCGCCCACCTGGGGTGGACCGTCGACGTGATGCAGAAGGTCGGCGTTGTAGAGATTGCCGCGACGGTGTTGTACCTTGTGCCGCAGACGTCGTTCCTCGGCGCCATTCTGTTGACCGGGTATTTGGGCGGGGCGACGGCGGCGCATGTGCGCATCGGCGATCCCTTTTTCTTTCCGCCGTTGCTGGGCGTCGTGATGTGGATCGGCTATGCGCTGCGGCGACCCGACGTGGTGCTGGCCGCATTTCGCGCACCGAGCAGCAAGGCGACGGACTGACCTTATCGTCACGGAAATGCCGCGAGCCTCTGTCCGCGGCAAAGTGTCGCAGGCCGAGATTGGGGACGGCGAGGCTGGCAGGCCTGGCCAAAGGAAACGCGTCGCCGCGGCGGTCGCGTTCACAGCAGCACGCGCTGGACCGCTTGCTGCCAGCCCGCGTAGAGCGCGTCGGCTTCCGCGGCGGGCATTTGCGGTGCGTACGAGACGCTGCTGCGCGCCTCGCGCGCCAACTCGGCTGCGGTCCGCAACCCCAGGGCGATCATCCCCGCCTGAGCCGCCCCGAGCGCAGACGACTCGGGGGCATCCGCCACGCGCAATTCGACCCGCGTCAGGTCGGCGATGAATTGCATCAAGAACGCATTTCGCGTCGGGCCGCCATCCACGGCCAGCGTTTGCGGGGCGACGCCGCTTTCGGCGCGCAGCGCGTCGAGCACGTCGCGCAATTGATACGCGATGGACTCGAGCGCCGCCCGCACGAGATGCGCTCGCGAGGTGTGTCCCGACATGCCGACGATCGCGGCCCGGGCGTCGGGGCGCCAATGCGGGGCGCTCAGTCCGGCAAACGCGGGCACCAAATACACGCCGCCGTTGTCGGCGACCTCTCGGGCCAGCGTCTCCGATTCGCCCACGTCGGCAATCAACCCCAACTGATCGCGAACCCAGGCGATCGTGGCGGCCGAGTAGTTGATGAGCCCCTCGTAGGCGTAGGTCGGCTGCCCGTCGAGCACCCAGGCCAGCGCCAGCACTGCGCTGGGCGTTGAAGGCAGCGGCTCGTGGCCGACATTCAGCATGACGCTGGTTCCCGTGCCGAAGGTCGCCTTGCCCTGCCCTGGCTCGAAGCACCGCTGGGCGAAGAGCGACGCCTGCGAATCGCCCATCACGCCGCAGATCGGCACGGTCCGGGGCAAGGCCCCCTGGGCGTTCGTCGCGCCAAAACGGGCGGCGCTCTCGCGCACCTCGGGCAACGCGTCCAGCGGCACGCCGAACAATTCGCAGAGCTCGGCGTCCCAGCCCAATGTGTTCACGTTGTAAAGCAACGTGCGGCTGGCGTTGGTGTGATCGGTGGCAAACACGTCGCCGCCGGTCAGGCGATGCACCAGATAGGCGTCGATCGTCGACGCCGCCGCCGAACCGTCTCGCAGTCGCGCCGCCAGATCGGGCCGCTCGCGCAGCAGCCACGCGATTTTGGCCGCGGGAAAATACGTGTCGAGCTTCAGCCCGGTCTTGGCCTGCACATTCGGTTCGTGGCCCGCGTCGACGAGTTCGCGACAGATCGGCGCCCCGCGGCGGCATTGCCAAACGATGGCGTTGTGCAGCGGCTCGCCGGTAGCGCGATCGAACACGACGAACGTTTCGCGTTGATTGGCGATGCTCACGCCGGCCAACTCGAACAGCGCGCCGGCGTTGCGCTCGGCGACCTCGGCGATCACCGCCAGCACGTTGGTCCAAATCTCCCCGGCGTCGTGCTCCACCCAACCTGCCTGCGGATAGATCTGCCGATGGTCGCGCGACGCGCGATCCAGGACGCACCCCGTCGCGTCCACGAGCACGGCCTTGGTGGCCGAGGTGCTTTGATCCAACGCGATCAGCAGGCTCATGCCGTTTGCTCCGCGCGGGCGAGCGCCGTCTCGGCCGCGGCGGCGAGCCCCTCCATGCTCAGGCCGTAGTGCCGGAAGATGTCGGCCTGCGCGCCAGTCACGGTGTCCTCGTCGGGAATGCCCTTGATCACCAGCGGCACGAACGCGCCGGCTTGCATCAGCACGGCGGCAACAGCTTCGCCGAGCCCGCCGTACACGGAATGCTCCTCGGCGGTGACGACGGCGCGACACTCGCAGGCCGCAGCGAGCACGGCGCCTATATCGAGCGGCTTGATCGTCGGCACACTGACCACGCGACAATGGACGTGCGCCTCGGCCAGTTTCGCAGCGGCGAGCAGGCAATGCACCACCGTCTCGCCCGTGGCGAGAAATGCCACGTCGTCGCCCTCGCGCAACACGGCGGCTTTGCCGATCGCAAACTCGGCGCCCGCGCCATGCAGGTCGTACATGGCCGCCTTGCCGAACCGCAGGTAGACGGGGCGCTCGGCCGCCGCGGCGGCGCGCACGGCTTCGCGCGTTTCAAAATTGTCGGCCGGCGCGACAATCGAAATATTGTGGATCGCCCGCAGCGCCGCCAGGTCGTGCAGCGAGTGGTGCGTGCTGCCCAGCGCGCCGTAGCTGACGCCCGCGCTGATGCCGACTACGGTGGCCGGGACATTGGAATAGCAGATGTCATTCTTGATTTGCTCGAGCGAGCGAATCGTGAGGAAGCACGCTGGCGAAACGCCGAACGACTTCTTCCCGCAGGCGGCCAACCCGGCGGTGACGCCAACGAGGTTTTGCTCGGCGATGCCAACTTCGATCAACTGCCGGGGCAGCCGCTGGCCAAACGGGCCCAGCTTGCCGGAGCCGCGCGAGTCGCTGGTCACCGCGACCACGTCGCGATCGGCCGTGGCGAGTTCTTCGAGCGTGGCGGCGAATTCTTCGAGATTCGCCCGGCCCTTGCGCAGACCAAGTTGCTGCAGCATCTTGGTCGCCGCGGGCGAAAACATCGAGGGGGCGGGAGCGCTCATCGACCGACGCCCTCCAGGGCCGCCTCGGCCTCGTCAAACTCACGCAGCGCGGCGGCGTACTCCTTGTCGCTGGGGACGCCGTGATGCCACTTGACCACGTTTTCCATAAAACTCACGCCCCGCCCTTTCACGGTGTTGGCGATCACCAGCTTGGGCTGATCGAGCGGATTGGCGGCCGAAAGCACGTTTTCCAGCGCGGCAAAGTCGTGGCCGTCAACCTCCTCCACGTGCCAGCCGAAGGCGCGAAACTTCTCGTCGACCGGCTCGTTGCTGCACACGTCGCGCGTGCGCCCGGTGATCTGCAGCGTATTGTGGTCGAGAATCGCCGTGAGGTTGTCCAACTTGTGGTGGGCCGCGCTCATGGCGCCCTCCCAGTTGGACCCCTCGGCCAACTCGCCGTCGCCCAGCAGCGTGAAGACCCGCCACGGGGCGTCGTCGAGTTTCCCGGCGAGCGCCATGCCGACGCAAATCGGCAAGCCGTGCCCCAGGGCGCCGGTGTTCATTTCGATGCCGGGGATCTTGCGCGTCGGATGACCGACGAACGCCGATTGGTACCGGCAGAGCGTGTCCAGCTCCGACTCCGGAAAGAAGCCGCGGTCGGCCAGCACCGCGTAGAGCGCTTCGACCGAGTGCCCTTTGCTCTGCACGTAGCGATCGCGCAGCGGATCGTCGCGCCGCTGGGGCGAGACGTTCAACACGCGATTGTACAACACGCTGAGAATGTCGACGCACGACAGGCTGCCGCCGGTGTGACCGGCGCCAGCGTGGGTGATCGCCTGCAGAAGCAACCGCCGCAGACGGACGGCCTTGCGCTGCAGATCAGCGGTGGCGAGCGAATTTGTCATGGATGATCGCAAGGACAGTTCTCGTTTCGCGGGGTAGTTCGTCGGGAGTGCGAGGCTC
>JAGQOU010000317.1 GCA_020427145.1 Planctomycetales bacterium
CATTGACGGCCCGATCTCGCAGAAGATCCGCGCCGCCTACAAGGCGCTGCAGGCCCGCAGCCTGACGCCGATTGCCTGAGACGCCTGATATGACCGATGTGATCCGTATCGCCATGTGGTCGGGGCCGCGGAATATTTCTACGGCCATGATGCGCTCCTGGGGCAGTCGGCCCGACACGTTCGTGTGCGACGAGCCGCTCTACGCCCATTACCTGCAGGCGACCGGGGCGACGCATCACCCGGGCTACGCCGAGACGATCGCCGGTCACGAAACCGATTGGCGCAAGGTGGTCCCATGGCTCACTGGCCCGATTCCCCAAGGGAAAACGGTCTTCTACCAGAAACAGATGGCTCACCACCTGCTGCCGGAGATTGATCGGGCGTGGATCGACCAACTTGCCAACGTGCTGCTGATCCGCGAGCCGCGGGAGATGCTCACGTCGTTGTTGGAGTTCATCCCCCGCCCGCTCGCCGAGCACACGGGCTTGCCGCAGCAGGTGGAGTTGCTTGGCCAGCTGCGCACCGATTTGGGCGTCGACCCGCCGATCATCGACGCCCGCGACGTCTTGGACGATCCGGAAGGAATGTTGCGGAAATTGTGCGAGCGGCTGGGGCTGCCGTTTTACGACGAGATGCTCAACTGGCCCGCCGGACAGCGCGACACCGACGGCGCGTGGGCGCCGTTTTGGTATGACAAGGTGTATCAGACGACCACGTTTGGCAAATACCGGCCGAAGGATCAGCCAGTGCCCGAGGACTTGGCCCCCGTGCTGGCGGAGTGCGAGGCGCTGTACGCCGAGCTGTACGAGCAGCGGCTGTGTTGAATGACATTGCCGTGATTGCTCCCCTCCCCCTGGCGGTGGAGGGAGACAGATATGTTTCATTGAGCGGACGTTTCCCATGCTGCAAAAATTCGACGAGCGCAATCGCAATCTGCAAATCAACATCAACGGCCGACTGGTTCATCGCGACGAGGCGGGCGTCAGTCCGTTTGATTCGGTGGTGCAAGGCGGCGACGCGGTGTGGGAAGGGTTGCGGCTGTACGGCGGGCGGATCTTCAAGCTTGCCGAGCACCTCGACCGCCTGCGGCATTCGGCCCAGGCGTTGGCGTTTGCCGAGATTCCCTCGCACGAGGAAATCATTGAGCAGATTCGCCGCACGCTGGCGGCCAACGACATGCGCGACGAGGTACACATTCGGCTCACCCTGACCCGCGGCGTGAAGATCACTAGCGGCATGGACCCGCGGCTCAATCAGGCCGGGCCGACGCTGATCGTGTTGGCCGAGTTCAAGCGGCCCGTGTACGACAAGACCGGCATCCGGCTGATCACTTCCGCGATCCGCCGCCCGGGTTGCGACGTGCTCGACCAGCGGATTCATAGCAACAATCTGCTGGTGTCGATTCTGGCGAAGATCCAGGCCAACGCCGCGGGCGCCGACGACGCGGTGCTACTGGACGGGCGCGGGTTCGTGGCCGAGACGAACGCCACGCACTTGTTCATGGTGCAGGATGGCGCCGTGCTGACGCCGCGCACCGTAGCGTGTCCCGAGGGGATCACGCGCTCGGTCGTGCTGGAGCTGTGCCGCGAGCACGGCATTCCCTGCGCGGAGCAGGATCTGGGGCTGGTCGACTTCTACCGGGCCGAGGAGGCGTGGTGTACCGGCACGATGGGCGAGTTGGCGCCGATTGCGGAGATCGACGGCCGGGCGATCGGCGACCCGGCGCAGCGGCCGCGGTTCGAGCAACTCACCAAGCTGTTTGCCGAACTGACCGCCGCGTCGGGGACAGTGGTTGTCGAGTAGCCGCCGCGGAGACGCGAGCTTGCCGAGCGAGGGCGGCCAAGCGTCATTCCGGCGCAGGCGGCTTGTTGGGAGGCTCGCCGGGGGCGTCTTCACGACCGACCCGCAAGAACAGATTCCATCCCAACCAGCAGGTGCCCTCAACAACGATCAACCCGATGACCGCGATTGTTGGATCGGTCACTTCCATCAGGATGGCCCAGCCCACCATAGGTAGGAGGATGATGGCGAACATCAACATGGCATGGCTTCTTGACATGGCGACATTGCAATCCGTGTGCATCCCCTGGGACGCTGAATCTTGTTTGCGCTGGCGAGCTGGGTGGCTCGCGGACGGAGTGAATCTTAGCCCCCAGCAGCGCCACTGGGGGCTCCCTACGGTCGTCCCCAGCCACCCCCGCTGGAGTTCAAACAGCATCACGACCGGGCGTCGGCGGCGGTAGACTCGGCCGGGCGGGCGGGTTAAACTCGCTGATTCTTGCCTATCTCGCCTACGAGTCCGGCGTGTTCGCCTCCCGCCTTGTTTCTGCCTGCCTGTTAGCGTGGTTTACGGTGGTCGCCTTGGGCGTGCCGTTGCCGGCGCCTCGTCGTGCTGCGCCGGGGGCCGCGGGCGAACGCTTTCCCTGCGAAAACTGCCCCTGCGGCTGCGGTACGGCCGAGCATTGTTGGCAGGACTGCTGTTGCCACACGCTCCCCGAGCGTTTGGCCTGGGCCGAGCGCGAGGGCGTGCGACCGCCGGATTCGGCGCTGGCCGAGGCCCGCGCCGCCGGACTGGAAATTGCCCATTGGGCCGCGAGCCGTACGGCGGCGCTTGGCGGCAAATCGCCGATTCGCCCTCAATCGCCGCCTGAGGATCGGGTGGCTGGGGACGGAGCGCAGCGAAGCCCCCAGTGCGCCGCGTCGGGCTCTGCTTCTGCTGGGGGCTTCCGCCGGTCGTCCCCAGCCACCCCTCTGGAAATCCGCGTCCCCGCACGATCGGGGAAGCCAGGTTGTTGTTGCTGCTCGGCCGGGAAAGGGTCGTGCGCCCCGGCGGAAGCCAAGCCGCAGCGCAGCGATCGCTCCCCGGGCGTCAACGTGCTGCAATCGCTGGCGTGCCGCGGTATGCACGCCCAGTGGCTCGCGCTGGGCGCCGTGACGCTGACGGCGCCGTTTGAGCTGACGATCACTCTCCCGGCGAGCGATTTGTGCTCGCCGCTTCTGCCGCCGGCAATCAGCCCGGCCTTCGCCGTCCCCACGCCGCCGCCGCGGACGCTCGTCTGACGGAATAAATCCGCGCTCGTAGGTCAGGCTTGCCAGCCTGATTTGCCGCCTCGTGGGCGGGTGACGCTGCGCCGTCGCCTGCGCCGATCGCATGCGACTGCTCTGCGAACGCCGCATGCAACGCGTCGCCCCTGAGCGATGCGCTCGTCAGGCTCGTGAGCCTGGCCTACGAACTGGTGCGCGGAGTCTGTGAGTCCTTCCGACTCGGATTGA
Organism: Planctomycetales bacterium; assembly: GCA_020427145.1. Taxonomy (GTDB): domain Bacteria; phylum Planctomycetota; class Planctomycetia; order Pirellulales; family Lacipirellulaceae. Next base: position 3,274 of record JAGQOU010000317.1, read on the forward strand.
CCCCTGTCACGTAGGGAGTCTCGCCGTGCGCGCGTCTCGTGCTTTTACGTTAGTGGAACTGTTGGTTGTGATCGCCATCCTGGGCGTGCTCGTGGGGCTGTTGCTGCCCGCGGTGCAGGCGGCTCGCGCGGCGGCGCGGCGCACGCAGTGCGCCAACAACCTCAAGCAGATCGGCTTGGCGTTTCACATGTACATGGACGTCAATGACGAACGATTCCCGCGCAGTTCGCACTCGGCCAACGCCCACGGCGAGCTGCCGTGGAGCGTGGCGATTGCGCCGTGGCTTGAAACGAAGCTTGACGTCAAGCCCGGCCGGCTGCCGGAGGAGGTGTTCGCGGGGCCGTATCACTGCCCCAGCGACGATCGCGACGATCGTCTTCGGCTGCAGCTGCACAGCTACGGCAAGAACGTGTGGTTCGAACTGGGCGAGCGCGAGACGGCGCCGCAGTTTCGCACGCCTGCGGGGCCGACGTTTTGGGAGCTCCGGTGCATTCCCAGCACGACCCGCACGGTGTTGGCGGCCGATCTCAACGCGGACCCGGAGACGGATCACATGATGGCCCACACGTGGTACATCGGCGTGACGCCGGAGGTGGACCAAACCCGCCACGGCGAGGCGGCCAATTACCTGTGGGTCGACGGGCACGTGAGCGCCGAGGAGTTTGAAGACACGTTTGACGAGCAGCGGCACATCGACCTGTGGTGTCCGCAATACGCGGCGGAGCCGTTTTGACGGCGTCGCCGCGCGAAGACTTTGATTTTTTTGCCATTCAACTCAGCACCCGCTGAGTTCAACCAACCAACCAGATGAGTCGATCAAATGAGAAATGCGTTGTTGAAAGTTTCGATGGGCGTTGTCGCTTCGCTGTTGGCATCCGCCAGCTGGGCCGTCGCGCCTCCCATGCCGCCTGCCACCAGCGGCAGCGGCGACGGGGGAATGAAGCACGCGCTGGTGAGCGTCACCGGCACGACGGTTTCCGTGCATATCAGCGAACCGCCCGCTGACGTCGCGCCCGCTTCGCCGGTGGTCATGACGTCCGGTCACGGCGTCGACTACGCTCCGGGCAAGTTCGACGTGCTCGAGGGCGTGTCTTTCAACGCCCAATACGGTTGGCTGCCGGGCAGCGCCCTGACGCTGCCGGCCGACCGCGCGATTTGGATCGAGCGAACCGGCGCCATGCAACCTGCGGGCTCGGCGTTTCACGTTTACGAAGGCGGCATGGGAATGACCAACGACGCCCTGATGGAAGGCATGCCCTACTGGACGATGGACGAGATCTACGCCAACGACGGCGACCAGTGGCAATGGGACGGGCGGATGCAGCACGACTACTACACGGCCGACATGCCGGGGAGCTATGCGATGTCGTTCCGGGTGTACGTCGGCGATCTCACGGGCGCCGAGGACGTCACATATACGCCGGGGACCGCGACGCTGCAGTTTCGCGTCGTGCCGGAACCGGCCACGTGGGCGCTGGCCGTGTTGGGCGTCGCGGGCACGCTCGCGCGGCGGACTCTCGGTCGCCGGCGAAAGTCGTAGTCCACCATTGCGGGTGGCCCAGGTTCTTGAACCTGGG
>JAGQOU010000318.1 GCA_020427145.1 Planctomycetales bacterium
CCTGCGGATCAGCGTCACCGATCGCTGCAACATTCGCTGCTTCTACTGTATGCCGGAGGTTGGGTTGCGGTTCTTGCCGCGCAGCGAGTTGCTCACGTTTGAGGAGATCGCCCGCTTCGTCCATGCGGTTGTGCCGTTGGGGGTGCGCAAGTTGCGACTCACCGGCGGCGAGCCGTTGGTGCGCACCGACTTGGCCAAGCTGGTTGCACAACTTGCGGCGATCCCCGGCGTCGACGATTTGGCCCTCACCACCAATGGCATTCTGCTGGCCGATCACGCCGCCGACCTGCGGGCCGCGGGGTTGCAGCGGCTCAACGTGAGCCTCGACGCGCTGAGCGAAGCGACATTCGAGAAGATCGCCCGCCGCCCCGGTTTGGCGCAAACCCTGGCCGGGATTGCCGCGGCCCAGCAGGCGGGCTTCGAACAGATTCGGCTCAATACGGTGGCGTTGCGGGGATTGACCGAGGACGAGGTAATCCCGCTGTGCGAGTTTGCGCTGGCGCACGATCTGGAGCTGCGGTTCATTGAATTCATGCCCCTGGACGCGGAGCAGAATTGGACCGAAGTCGACATGCTGACCGGCGCCGAGTTGCGCGAGATCATCGAAACGCGGTTCGGGCCGCTGACGCCGCGCACACGGCCGACGGCCAGCCAACCGGCCGCCGATTACTGGTTTGCCGCGGGGCGGGGACGCATCGGCCTGATCAATCCGGTGAGCGAGCCCTTTTGCGACGCGTGCGATCGGTTACGTTTGACGGCCGAGGGGCAGGTGCGCAATTGCCTGTTCTCGACCCGCGAGTGGGACGCCCGCGCGCTGCTGCGCAGCGGCGCCGGGGATGACGACGTCCGGCAACTGGTGCGCGACTGCGTGGCCGCCAAGGCCGCCGCCCACGGCATTGGCCAAGGCGGCTTCGAACGCCCCGAGCGGGCCATGTATCAAATTGGCGGCTGACGGCTCCACAGCGACGCGTGCGACAGGAGCCGAGCGGAGAAAGGCGATTTGCGATGAAGCGGATTTATCTCGACAACGCGGCGACGACCTGGCCCAAGCCGGAACCGGTTTACGCGGCCATGGAACGCTACCAGCGCGACGTCGGCGCCTCGGCCGGCCGCGGGGCGTATCGCGACGCGCACACGGCTCATCGCGAAGTCGACGGCGCCCGGTTGCTGTGCGCTCAACTGCTGGGCATGTCCGATCCCAGTCAGGTGATCTTCGGCTGCAACGCCACGGACATGCTCAATCTGGCAATCGCCGGCGTCCTGCGGCCGGGCGACCGCGTCGTGACGACCGTGGTCGAACACAACTCCATCCTGCGGCCGATCGCGGCGCTCGCGCAGCGACTCACCCTCGACGTGGTCCACGTGCGATGCGATTCGCTGGGGTTTGTGGATCTCGACGAGTTGCGGCGGGCCTGCACCGAGAAGCCGCCGCGGTTGGTGGCGATCAATCACGGCTCGAACGTCACCGGCGCCGTGCAGCCGGTGCGCGAGATGGCCGACATTGCCCACGACGCCGGCGCGGTGGTGGTCCTGGACGCGGCCCAGTCGCTGGGGCATATCCCCGTGAACCTGGCCCAACTGGGCGTCGACCTGTTGGGCGCGAGCGGTCACAAGGGTTTGCTGGGGCCGGCGGGAACCGGGCTCCTGGCGATTCGTCCGGGCATGGAACAGCAGCTGCAACCCGTGAAAGTGGGCGGTACCGGCGGCGACAGCGACGCGGTGATCGCCCCCGAACTGCTCCCGTCGCGCTACGAAGCGGGCAGCCACAACGTGCCGGCGCTCGCCGGGGTTTCAGCCGCGGTGCGCTACCTGGCCGAGCGCGACGTGGCGTCCATCGCCCAGCACGAAGCGGCGCTCACCACGCAGTTGATCGAAGGGCTCAGCGAGATTGCCGGGGTGACGGTCTACGGGCCGCCGCCCGGGCCGCAGCGGCTGGGCGTTGTGAGCTTCGCGGTGGCCGGGTACGATCCGCAGGAGTTCGCCACGGCCCTGGACGCCGCCCGGGGAGTGCAAGCCCGCGCCGGGCTGCACTGTGCGCCGCTGCTGCATCGAGCGCTGGGGACGCATGCTGGGGGCGGGCTGTCGCGGCTGAGCATTGGTTGGGCGAACACCGCCGAGGAGATCGCCGCCGCCATCGCCGCGGTGGCTGAGTTGGCGTCCGCCGCATAGCAGACCAGGTGGGCCGCCAGATTTGGCGTGCCGCGTCTCTGCTAGCCGTGCCGAGCGACGCGGAGGTCGTGATACCGTTTGCCAAGGAGTGTTGGGTGGCTCACGGACGTAGCGAAGCGAAGCCCCCAGGAACTCACTGGGGGCTCCCTACGGTCGTCCCCAGCCACCCCAATCGAGTTGAAACGGTAGCACTACCGACGCGGCCCACGCCGGCGTCACTCACGGCTCACCGGGCCGTATCCGCTTTCCACACCGTCTTTCCGCCGAACGATGCCGCCACAAGACAAATCGCCAGCCGCCGCCGCTCCCTGGTATGCCGAGGGGCTGCGTTTTAAATGCACCGGTTGCGGCGACTGCTGCACGGGCGCCCCGGGCTATATCTGGGTCAACCAGGCCGAAATCGACGCGCTGGCCGCTCGGCTTGAGATGTCGGTCGCGGCGTTTGAGGCCGAATACGTCATGCAGATCGGCATCCGTCGCAGCCTCAAGGAACTGCCGGAGAGCTACGACTGCGTCTTTCTGGATGCGAAGACCCGCAAATGCACGGTCTACGAGGACCGGCCGCGGCAATGCCGTACCTGGCCGTTCTGGGACTCGAATCTCAAGTCGCCGGAGGCCTGGGACGAGTGCTGCGAGGCGTGCCCGGGCAGCGGCAAGGGCAAGCTCTACTCGCTGGAGGTGATCCAGGAGCAGGCGGCCGTGATCCACATCTGACGGCCCAGCAGGTGCTGGCGGCGCCGGCAGCTGGCGCCCCAGAGCGTCAAAAAAGTTGGATTGGGCTAAATTTGCGGCCTGTGACGGTCGATCCTTATCTGCAGGGACGTTTCATGCGGCCCTGGCTTGATCTGCGCAGGCGACTCGCCACCGGGAAAAAATCCCGATCCGGTGGGTGGCCGACGCCGCTCCGGCCGCTCGATCTTTGTCAATTCAGCGATTTGAGACGCGTGACCACGCCGCCATTCGGGGGGGATTGGCCCCCTCGCCAGGGCGTTGCTGGGATGTTCGTAAACGGTTCCCGCGGGACCAGCTTTCTTGACTCTAGTCGTTATCACAATTACACTTGGAGCGAGACGGCCAAGGTTCCGCACCGGACTTAACCGGCGTCCGACGACGCACAGCGGACTTCTCACAAGGGGACTCGTCGTGACCAAAAAAGAGATCGTGAAGACAATCTCCGAGGAGATTGGTCTCACGCAACTCAAGACCAAAGAAATCGTCCAGAAGACGTTCGACGCGATTGTCGACACGCTGGTCGAAGACCAACGGATTGAGTTGCGGAACTTTGGAGTCTTCGAGGTCAAACGGCGGGCCGCTCGCAAGGCGCGAAACCCTCGCACGGGCGAGAAAGTCTTTGTGCCAGAAAAGT
>JAGQOU010000319.1 GCA_020427145.1 Planctomycetales bacterium
GGCTCCCTACGGTCGTCCCCAGCCACCCCGGTCGAGTTTAAACGGTATCACTACTCGGCGATCGGCCGCATATCCCTGCGGTTGACGGCGCGGTACCATGTCGTGGGTCGCGTGGCCGCGACCGCCAATGGCGCCCGCGATTCTCACTGGCATCTCACTAGTCCCGTATACGAATGGACGATTCCGCCCAACGCCGCCGCTTGCTCACTCTCACTGTCGGCGCGGTTGCCGCCTGGGGGGCGCTGCTGGCGCTGGGGTCGTATCTGGGAATCGACAGCCAGACGCCCAGTCGCGACGTACGTCGGTTGGCCGTGATGGCCGCCTGCTCGGGCGTCTTTGTCGGCGGCTGGTTGCTGGCGTTGTGGTTCCGCGCGCGCCGCAAACGTTAAACAACGGGCGCTTCGACTGAGAGCTAGCGCCGAACGGCCAGTAGACCGGCGGCCGCGAGGATGACGAGAGCCGCAGTCGCTGGTTCGGGAACGGCGGCCAAGTTCGGCGACGCGACCGCCGTTGTGCCGAAGCTGCGTTGCCATGCGAGAAGATCGGCGCCGTCGACCACGCCGTCGGCCGTCGCGTCGCCGGTGGCGCGCGTGGCCCCGGTCATCGTTCCAAATCCCGCTTCCCACGCCGCCAGATCGCTGCCGGTGACCGAGCCGTCGAGATTGAAATCGGCTGCCACGAGCGGCGCGGCGGTCAACGCCAAGTCATACATCTGCACGGTGTCGTCGGCGCCTGAGACGCGGGCAAAGTACGTGCCGCCGGCGGGAATCAGCAGGTTGACGACGGACTCCACCCCCCCGGCCGTTGTCGCGTCGGCTGTTGCCAGTGCGGTCGAGCCGTCAGTTGCGAAGATCGTCAGGGCCAAGTCGCTGCGCGCCGACGCATTGAACGGCGTGGGCGTACCGCCTTCAGAGGCTTGGCTAAACGTACCGCCCCGCGGGGTAAGAGTCGCGGTCAACAACGCGGCGTCGCTGAGAGCGAATGAGTAGTAGTCGACGTCGGCCAGATTGGCGATGCTCACAAAGTCGGTGGCAGTGGGACTGATGCCCTGGGCGGGCACGTTTGCGTCGGCGCCGACGCTCTGGCCTTGGCCCGGTCCGAAGCCCACGGTCCCCAGCGGCGTGGCCCGCGCCGCGGTCCCGTTGCCGAGTCCGCCGTTCGTTTTCTCAAACGCGTCGCCGAAAAAGAATTGCGCGCCGCGCACTTCGTCGAGTTGCGGCCCGTCGATGGCGGAATTCGCCACAGGCGCCATCAACAAGGCTGTGGTCGACGTGACATGCAACAGGCCGAAACCGTGGCCGACTTCATGCATCATCGTATCGCGCAGATTGCGATAGTTGTTGGCGGAGTTCGTGAAGAATGCGATGTCGCTCGTGTCGAGCACCAGATCGCTGCCGCTGGTGGGCAGGTAGTTGAAGGCGAGCGTGCCATCGATGCCGTCGATGTTGATGCCGCCAATGCGAATGTCGCCGCGTACGCCGAGGCTCCCCGAACCGCTGGGATGAAGAACCCCGTTGTCGTGCGGCTCGTACACGTAGTCGACGCCGCTCAGTTCGCTCCACCGTGCGAATGACTGCTCGATCAGGGGAAACCAGGGCTGCAGCGTGTAGTTGGTCTGCGCCGGGTTGCCGCCGAAGTTCGCATTGAAGAACGAAATCAGGTTGCTCGGCGCCGAGCCGCCGTTGTTGTCAGACACCGTCGTGCCGTCGGGCACGAGGCTCCAGGTGATCGTGGCCGGGGCGCCGTTGCCGCTCCGCGAGCCCGACGCGGTGCTGAGCCACGGATCGGGATCCACCGTCGAGATGATGAAGGCCGCGGCCGGCGCCGAGGCGAGGCAACAGCAAACGCATGCAGCGAGCGCCGACGCACGCTGCGCACAAGTTTGCCACGAGCGACCAAGCATTCCAAATACCTCTGTACCGATTCCAGCCGCGGCCGAGCCGTGACCGCGCCTGTTCCTGTTGGGGATTCCGCCACTCAACGGGCGGGCCGCGTAGCCTACCCGGTCGATCCCAATCGACGCACCCCAATTTTGCTATTCTACCCACGGTTTCCGAGGCAAGCTAAGCTTGGGGGAGGCTGGCGCGGAAAACCGAAGAATTCACCCGGTTTCGCCCCCCTCCAACCCGATTTATCAGGAGTCTCCATGCCGCCAGGGAATCGTCAGGTGACGTGGTTGCTGGCTGCCCTCGGGGCGGCTTGGTTGGCAGCTCCTGGGACGGCAGGCGCCCAGCCGGTGCACGGCCCGACGGCGGCTGCCGGACTCTACCCGTCGGTGATTTTGTTCCACAAGCCCCACCATGATGACGGACCGGCCCAGGTCCGCCACGTCGCGGAATTGGGTTTTCGGAAGGTGCAGGTGGTCGTCACGCTGCAGTGCGAGCTGGACCAACAGCGGAACGTAGTGCGGTATGGTCGGGCGCGCGGTTGGCGAATGTCGCCGCTGGATGAGCAATCGCTCGCTGAGTTTCGCGAAGCGCTGCGGCAGACGTTTGCCGCGGTCGCCGCCGAGCGGATGCAAGTCGCCATCGTGGCCCACCTCAACTCAGCGGGGCGGATCGACGACTGGCGCAATCATTTCCGCTTTGACCCCCTCGCCGAGTACGACGGTTACTCCTACCAAACCGCGGTAATCGATTCCATTGCCGACGCGGCGGCCGCTGAGCTGCCGGCCGACGCGGTTGTTGATTTCTCTCTCTGCGGCGAGATGGGTCGCAGCGTGTTTGAGCATGCCGATTCCTATCAGGCGATGATCGATCGTTTGCGTCAACGCGAGAAAGGTCCTCATTGGCGGCTGGGAGTCAGTCTCAACTTCGACGGCCCGGCCAGCGAGCTTGAACCCACCGAAGAGCAAAGCGCTGCGGTGACGGCGCTGCTGGGCGCCAGCGACCTGGTCGGCATCAGCGAATACCGCTGGTTCGACCTGCCTCCCGATCCCGGTGACTTTGCCGCGGCGGTCGAACAGTTCTACGCGGCTATGGATCAACTCGGCGTGCATGGGCACCGCACGCTGCCGCTGCATTTCAGCGAAGTCGGCCTGGGGGGCGGCAGCGGCGGCAATCGGCCGGCCAAAACTCCCGCCGACGCGGCGCTCAAGCCGTGGGAAGGAGTCGCCACGCCGCGCAACAATCCGTGGACGACCGACGAAATGCGCGACTTTCGCCGCGCTTACCATGCGGCCTTGCTGGGATTTCTTGCCGATCCGCCCGACGGCATTCCAGTGACCGATGCGTTTCTCTGGAGTGAACTGTCGTGGGATCCGCTGGACGTGATCGACCGCGGCTTCGCGGACGAGGCAATCGCTGCGGCGATACGCACGCACAATGCCGCGGTGAGCGAGCAGTAAACGTGACACGGCGATGGGAACCAGACACGCAAGCCTTGCTGGCTCGCATGTCGCTTACCCCAGCGAGTTGCGAATCCACCGGTGGAACTGCTCCAGCCCCTGCTCCATCGGTTGGTGATACGGCCCTGGCGACTCTTGCCCGCCGCGGCGCCACACTGCTTCGCGTCCGCGGCTCAGTGCGTAGCAAACGTTCAGGTCCTCCTGGGTCACTTCGTCCAACACCGCCAGTGTGGCCTCGACCAAGTCCTGCCGCTCGTCGACGATGCGTCGATCCATGTAGACTTCGGCCCGGACAACCGTCTCTCGCGCCGTGCGGGGCCAGTAGGTGCTCGCCACGAACGTGTAGGGGTACCACTCGAGAAGCATATTGGGGAAATAGGCCAGCCACACGGCGCCGTAGGGCGGCTTGTGGCCGCGGCTGGCGTCGAGGAGCAACTCTTGGAACCTGGCAAACGTCGGTGAGCCTGCCTTCACGAGCGGCCAGTTGACGCCGACGTTCTCGGCGAAGAATCGCTCGCCGCGCACGGTGTCGGGCTCCGCGTCCAATTGGCGTACATCGACGAAGTTTCGGAAGCCCGGGTGAACCACGCCCACGTGGTAGTCCTCCAGAAAGACCTCCATGAACAGTTTCCAGTTGAGGTCGATCACCTCGTCGTCGACCCGCACCAGGTCGTAATCGGCTCCGGCGGCCAATTCCGGCCATTTGGCCACGGGGGCCAGGTCCGCAGCCGCGTCTCCGGGACCGGCCAGCACCAAGCCGTTCCAGCGCTGCAGCGGCGACGTCGCCAGATCGAGGCAGGGCAACTGATCAAAATGAGGCGCCGCGACATGCTTGCCCGCGAGGTCGTACGCCCAGTTGTGCATGGGGCAAACCAGGCGCTTCGTGCGGCCGCGGCCGGAAACCAGTTCGGCCTGACGATGTCGGCAGACATTGGACACGAGCCGCGCGACGCCCTCCGCATCGCGCACCAGGACCTGCCCTTCGTGTTCTCCCGTCAGCGCGGCAAAATCGCCCGCCCGCCGTACGAGCGCCTCATGACCCGCGTAGCTGGGTCCCGAGTCAAACAGCCGCCGAAGCTCGACTTGCAGCGTCTCGTCATCGAAGTACCATGCCGCGGGTAGCGCGCCGACATGCGCAGGCGTCGATTCGGGGGGCGAGTGGCGAACGGCTGGGGGCATGGCGCCCTCCTCCAACAGTCAGAATCGTGAGAGAACCACCGATCATGCGGCTATCAGACGGCCGCTACGCGGATCGTATTCAATTGGGGGTCGGTGGCATAGACATGGGCGCCCGCAGCCAGCAGGTCGCGGCAGACGGCGACCGTCTCGGATTGGATTAACTCGCCCGGCATCAGTAGAGGGATGCCGGGCGGGTAGACCATGACCATCTCGGCGGCCGCCCGACCCATGCCCGACGACAGCGCGACGTCTTCTTTGGGGCCAAGCGCCGCCTCGCGCGGCGTCATCACCGCGGAAGGAATGATCGGCTGCACGAGTTGCTGGGTCGTTGCCGCGTCGATCAACCGCGCCAGTTTCGGGTTCGCACTCACATGGGCAAACGCGGCGACCAGCCGCTCGCACGCCGCCGCGTCGTCGCCGGGACTAAACAACAGCACGACATTGAACCAGTCGGCCATTTCGTCTTCGACCTGAAACTGCCGCAGCGTTTCCTCGACGTCGAACCCGGTCCAGCCTGTCTCGGCGACGTTGACGACGACTCGCAGCGGATCGCGCTGATGGTCGGCGAGCCGCGGGTCGCGCTCGGGGCGAATTACCTGCACCCCTGGCAGAGCATCGAGTCGATCCTCAATCGCTGCGACGCGCGGCGCGGTCTCGGCGAATAGCTCCCGCCCTTCCGCTGCAAGCCGCTGGCGGGCGAGGTCGAGCGAAGCCAGCTGCAAGTAATTCGGGCTGGTGGTCTGCACGAGGTTGAGCGCGTCGCGCACCCTTTGCGGATCGACCAGCGCGCTGCGGCTCACATGCAGCATCGCCGAACCAACCAGCGACCCCAGCGTCTTATGCCACGACTGAATGGCGACATCCGCTCCGGCGGCGAGCGCCGGCGGCAGATTCCCCGACGGCAGGAACGCCAGGTGCGCGCCGTGAGCCTCGTCGACAATCAGCGGCACTCCGCGCTCGTGACACGCTTCTGCCAGCGGCCGCAAATCTCCGGCCAGCCCGTAGTAGCTGGGGCGCGTAATCAGCACGGCTGCCGGCCGCGGCTCTTGCTCCAGGGTTTCGATCAACGCGTCGACCTCGACGGCCAGCGCTCCGCATTCGGCAAGGGCTCGCTGACGTATGAAGCGCGGCACGGCGCCCGACAGCACCAGCGCCGCGCCCACGCTACGATGCACGTTGCGCGGCATGGCGATCACCGCCCCGGGCGGCGCGCACGCCAGCACAGCCGCAGCGACTCCCTGCGACGACCCGTTGGTGAGGAAAAAAGTTTCCCGCGCCCCGAGTAGCCCCGCTGCCAGGTTCTGCGCGTCTTTGACGCAGGTCGTGGGGTGGAGCGTGTTGTCCGTGGCGGTCATCGCCGGCAGATCAAACCGCACGGCGCGCGGACCGATCAACTCGGCCAGCGCGGGGGGCGCGAACGCGCCCCCCTTGTGTCCGGGCGTGTGGAACGGATAGATCCCGCGATCGAGATGCGCCGCGAGCGCTTCCGCGAGCGGGGCGCGCGACTGGTCGCTGCCTCGATCGCAGCCGACCTGCATCACGATTTATCCCCGTCGAGCACCGCGTGGACGCCGTTGAGCACCGCGCCGTTGGCCGCGGCCCCGCCAAGCGACGGGCCCTGAGCGGCGTCCTTGCGGCTGCGCCCGTTGGCGTGTCCATTGGTCGGCAGGATCGGCTCCTCCGCGGTACGGATGATGCGAATCGGCTGCATCGGCCGCACGAGCGTGCTGGCCGCCACGCCGGCCTTCATCGCTGCGATGATGCCGGCCGCCTCGTAATAGTTGGCCGCGTACAGCAACTGCCCGGGGGCGAACGGAAGCGCCTTCAGATCGTTCTTCATGAGGTTGGTGTTGTTACGCACCGCGATCACGGGAATCCCCTGCTCCACGGCCGCCAGGGTCGGCAGGCCGACGCAGCTGTCGGGAATGACTAGGCACGACAGATCCTCGACGGTCAGCAACGAGGGGTCGTGGGCAATGGGCGGGTTTACCACGACCCGCGGCGCCCGGTTCAGGCCCTTCAGTACGCAGAACAGGTAGGTGGTCGAGATAATCTCAGCCGCCTTGCGAGGCTCGACGACGCCCCAGCTTTCGGTCCGCAGCGCCTCGCTCGACATGGTCGGGGCGTGCGCGGTGGGCACGTCCAGCAGGGTGCTCAGACAGTGGGTCAGCACCGCCTCGACTCCGCCCCAGGGGTTGGCGCCCCCTTCGCCAAAGTAGTTGCGGTGCAACTCGACGGTGTCGATGTGGGGGGTGATCCGCGTGGCGAGCGCCACCGCATCGTACGACCCGGCCTTAGCCCGCAGGATGTCGATGAGGTGCTCCAGTCGCTCGATCCGCCCTGTCACGCGCCCGCTCTCGGCGAAGCCGGTCTTCATGCTCAACCCGCGGTCCAGGACCACCACTTCGCTGATGTCCATGCCGAGCGTGGCCCGAGCGCCTTCGGCGCAGTTGATCGTCTGGTCGACCACGTTGGGGGCGTCGGGCCGCTCTTCGGTCACCAGCAAGACGCGATTCTGCCGAGCCTTGCGCAGGCCGACCGAGCCCATCATCAACCGGCAGATGAGCGAACCCTCGGCATACAGGCAGTTGTCGGTCTGTTCGTTAACGTCGCTGGCGTTGACCACGTTGGGGTGCAGCACCAGGTTGTCGACGACCGACGCCAGCAGCCGGGCGGCCGGAGTGGCGTCGCCAGCGTGACCGCCGATGGCGCAGTCGACGCCCGTGGGGATCAGCATCACGGCGTTGAACTGGCCCGTGCGAGCTTGGGTGCGGCGGCGGAACTCGAAAATGCTCTTGTCGGCCAGTGCGTGATCGGCTGAGCCGTATTCGATGGCTTCGACCTCGCAGACGTTGCCGCGCCGAGTCTTTTCGACCACGGCGGCGCGCAGCGGTGCGATGTTCGCCGGGCAAGCCTCAGCGACGGCCCGCTCTAATTGAGCCAGCGGCGAGCCGCCCTTGAGCCACGATCCAAAAGCGATTCGGTGGGATGCGATTTTCATATCAGGGGCCTCCTTGGCCAAATCGCCCCAGCGGACGCGCCGGGAAGATTCCAGCGTGGTCATCGGGCGCAATAGAACGAACGGAACTCTCGTTACGGAAACCGATTGAGGCTCACGCAGCGCGAGACAGAAAGAACAAACTGACGGCCGTGTCGCGAGTCAAACTTGGTTGTCTGCGGTCGCTGGTATGCGGCAACGAGCCTAGCGACCGGGCGGCGGCGAGCTTTTGAGACGTTCCCGGTGCTAGCGGCAGCAGCGGAAACAAGCTCGCGACGGATGACTCAACGGCGGATTCGCCTGCGCCAAGTCGAAAGAAACCGATCGTGCAGCATCTTCAACCCCAACACGTCCACCACGCAGCGCATCGACGGCCAACGCGACCTTCCGGCGCGGCGGCAATGCGGTAATCTGGCGGAGACAACAATGTTCAACGGGGGAGGATCCGATCGGTAGCGAGGCGAACCGAGGGGGCCGGACCGGCGAAGGCCGACCGGCGGGAACCGCAAGCAACGCCTCGGGCATTGCCCCAGGGCGTGCTTCTTAAAGCGCTATCTATATTTTAGTTCGGCAAGACCGGCAAGGTAGGTTCTGCGATTATTTTCAATCGCCGCCGGACCCCGCCGGCCTGGTTACCGCTGCACTCGGGCCGAACCGCCGGCTGCGACGGCCTCGACTTCGGCGAGCTTCGCCATGGACACGTCGCCGGGGAAGGTGGTTAGCAGCGCTCCATGCGCCCACCCCAGCCGCAGGGCGTCAGCGGGCGAACGGCCGTCAAGCAGCCCGAAAATCAGCCCCGAAGCGAACCCGTCGCCGCCGCCGATGCGGTCGATCACGTCCAGCTGCATGGTGGGGCTGACCAGCTTCTCGTCGCCGAGCGCCAGCACGGCCGCCCATTCGTGCCGATTGGTGCTTTTGACCTCGCGGAGCGTCGTTGCGACGCCGGTGACGTGGGGGAACTCGGCCCGCACCCGGTCGATCATGCCGAAGAAGGCCCCCGGGTCGAGTTTGCTCTGTTTCTCGCCTTCGGGGGCGCCGGCGATCCCCAGGCCCAGTTGGAGGTCTTCCTCGTTGCCGATCAGCAGGTCGACGTTTTCGACGATCGCCCGCATGATGGCCCGGCCCTTCCTGTTGCCCTCCTCGCCCGACTCGGCCAGCGTGGCCCACAGCTTGGCCCGGTAGTTCAGGTCGAACGACACCACGGCGCCAGCGGCTTTGGCCGCCTGCATCCCCTCAATGATCGTCTGCGAGGTCGTGTCCGACAGAGCGGCAAAGATCCCGCCCGAGTGGAACCAGCGCACCCCGCGGGCGAAGATGGCTTTCCAGTCGAAGTCGCCCGGCCGCAGCAGGGCGCCTGCCTCGTTGCTGCGGTTATAGAACACCACCGGCGCTCGCACGCCTTGGCCACGGTCGCTGTACACGGTGGCAATGTTCGGTCCGCGGACGCCGTCGTACTTAAAATGTTTGTAGAACGGACGAACGCCCATCTCGCTGATACGCGCCTGGACCAACTCGCCGATGCCGTTGTCGACCATTGCCGTGGCGATGCCGGTGCGTTGACCGAAACAGCTGGCCAGGTTGGCAGCCACGTTGTACTCGCCGCCGCTGACGTGAATCTCAAGCGATCGCGCCCGCCGGAACGGCAGCACGCCCGGATCGAGCCGATGCACGACGGCCCCCAACGCGAGAAAGTCGAGTTCGCAGTCATCCGCGGGACGAATTGAAAGAACGCTCATTGCGATTTGCCTTGTCTCACTGGTCGTATTCTTGCGGTCTTGTTGATTGACGTTGTCTCACCACCGAGGGCGGGAAGGGCTCTGAGAGCGAGACGATGTGGTTTGAGGGACGAGTGCGATCGCCTGTTTTCGATGCCAGCAGGCTGCTTAGCGAGGACGCTCGCTTGAGTAGTCCTTGGGATCAAATCCAGGCAACAGCATGGGAATTTCACTGGTCGTCGCTGCGTTCTCTGCGCCCGCGGTGCTGAAAATCAGATGTCGAGAGATTCGATCAGATCGTGGTTGACGAAAAACCGCCGTCAACGACGATGTTCTGCCCGGTGACGAACGAAGAAGCGCGGGACGATGCCAACCAGACAATGGCGCCGGCCAATTCAGCGGGTTCGCCAAAGCGGGCCATCGGAGTATGACCGATGATCTGGCCGCCGCGATCCGTGTAGCTGCCGTCGTCGTTGAACAGCAGCTTGCGGTTCTGCTCAGCGGGAAAGAAGCCGGGACTAATTGCGTTGACCCGCACTCCCTGGGTGGCCCATTCACGAGCCAGGAATTGCGTGAGATTAATCACGGCCGCCTTGGCCGCCGAGTATGCCACGACGCGCGACAACGGGATCATGCCCGACATCGAGGCAATGTTGATAATGCTCCCCCCGCCGGCCTTCAGCATTGCCTCGCCGAACGCCTGGCAGGGCAGCAGCGCGCCGCCCGCCAGGTTGAGATCGAACACGTCCTGCCAGGCGTCCAGCGGCAAGTCGCAGAAGCTGGCGCCCGGCGGGAGCGTGGCCTCGGGGCGATTGCCGCCCGCGGCGTTCACAAGCACCGTCACAGGACCAAACTCCGCTTCGATCCCCGCGCGACAGTCCCGCAACGACGCGAGGTCGCAAGCGTCGGCGAGCGCAAATTTGGCTGTCCCGCCCGCGTCCTCAATCGCCCTCACACGGGCTCCGCCGCGATCGGCGTTGCGTCCGACGACCGCCACCTTGGCCCCGGCGGCGGCCAGGGCTTCGGCCATGGCGCCGCCCAGTGCGCCGGTGCCGCCCAGTACCGCGGCAACTGTGCCGCTCAAATCAAACAAGTCACTCGCCATGCGGGGCCCCCAGGCGCCCAGTCGGACGCATCAGTCAGAAAAAGCAAAGCACCCAGTACTTCGTCGGGCAACACGTTCTCAAACCCACTAGGATATGCGGAAAAGTCCCCCACGGCGAGCCGCGCCCGCGGCTGTTTTTTCGCAAGAAACGCCGCAATCTGCGCGGCCGACGTCCCAGAAACGGCGGATTTAGCCGTGGCGGGCAGACCGCGCGGTTGGCGCAATGCGTTCTCGGCGCACAGCACGCCGCCCGCGACGCGCCGATCACCGCTGCGACTCTCACTGGCATTGGTGATCCGACGACAGTGGGCGTCGTTCCCTACGCCAACACGCCGTCGACCACATGTGCTTCCTTCACGCCCGTGAGCTTCATTTCGAGCCCTTGGAAGGGGAACGTGAATCGCTTGTGGTCGATGCCCAGCAGATGCAGCATCGTGGCGTGCAGATTGCGGACCGGCGTCGGATGATCTACGGCGTGATAGCCCAACTCGTCGGTGGCGCCGAAGGTCGTCCCGGCGCGCACGCCGCCGCCGGCCAGCCACATCGAGAACCCCGCAATATGGTGGTCGCGGCCAATCTGTTGCGGATCTTGGTCGCCTTGCGACATCGGCGTGCGGCCAAACTCGCCTCCCCAAATGACAAGCG
>JAGQOU010000320.1 GCA_020427145.1 Planctomycetales bacterium
TTAATCCGTAGGTCCAGGGTTCGAGTCCCTGCGGTCTCATTGTTTTCCTGCGAGGACTTACGTCGATTCGGCGAGAGTCCATGCAGGGGTCGGCAGGACTCTGTAGCAACTCCACACGCGACACGGCTGTGATATGTCGTTTGGCCGGCACGTCGAGCCGACCTACCAGTCTGGCCCTTCTTAGCCGTTTGGTCGCATTGATGTCGTGGCGCGTCGGCTGGTCGTCCAGTCGACGCAAGCGAAGCTGCAGTACGGCGGCGTCCAGGGTCTCGACATTGGGGATCGCGCGGCCAAATCGGAACCGGTCGCGAGCCTCGGGGAACATAGCAGCGATCAACGTCCCGACCCCATTCCCAATGGTCGCGCCAATTCATGGCGGCGACACGCTAGCGCGATTGAGTTCTGCCGGCAGACGCGTCTGCGTTCACGCCGCATCCTGTCCTGTGGATTCGACGACCTCAATCACGGAGCCGCGGCCGTTGACGTTCACGTCTTGCTGCGAGCCATCGGGCCATGTCACGCGGCATGACTGGACGTTGCCGTCGGCGCCCAGGCCGAATGTGAGCGGGAGTTCGACCTGCGAGATGTAGCTGCGGGTTGGCGCGACCTGGCGAATCAGCTTTTTTCCGTTGACCTGAAGTTCGACGATGGCCCCAATCGCGTCGCGATTGGAGCGGGTCCCCGTAAGCTTGATCCGCAGCCATTTGCGGCCCAAGTCTTGGTCGTTCCGCAAGAGTCGGGCAGGCTCGCCGACGCCGGCGACCAGCAGATCAAGATCGCCGTCGTCGTCGATATCGGCGTAGGCGGCGCCGCGGCCGACCATGGGGGCGAACAGATCGGGGCCGCACTCGGCCTCGGTCACTTCCAAGAATTCCGTATCGTGCTGCGGACCGCAGTTCCAAAACAGGTGCGGTGGCTGCTGGTAGTGTTGGCTCGGTTGCACGCGGTTGATGTCGCGTTCCAGATGGCCGTTGGCGGTGAACAGGTCCAGCCGGCCGTCGAGATCGTAGTCCCAGAAGAACAATCCGAACTTGAGCTGCGAGCGCGAGCACGGGCCGATGCCGGTCGCGATCGCTTCGTCCATGAACTGCGGCCGGTCGCCGTAAGCGACGTAGAGCGCGGTCATTTCATTGGCGAAGTTGGCAATCGCAATGCCCAGCGCGTCGCCCTCGCGAAATCTCGCCACGTCGATCCCCATGGCTCCGCGGGCGTTGCCGCTCATGTCGAAAGCGATCCCGGCGACCGCCCCGATCTCCTCAAAACTGCCATCGCCTTTGTTGCGAAAGAGGAAGTTTTGCACGGTGTCGTTGGCCACGATCATGTCGATGCAACCGTCGCGATCGACGTCGGCAAAGGCGAGGCCGAGCGATTTGGCCATCGGCACGCCTGTGGCCGGGTTGCGGATATGGAGGCCGGCCTGCTCGGCGATCTCCGTGAACCGGCCGTCCCCCTCGTTGCGGTAGAAGTAGGGCAGCGCGCCTTCAAAGTTTTGCGGACGTCCGTAGGCGCGTTCGCCGCCGGTAAGTTGAAAGTCTTGTCCTGCGTCCATGTCGCGCGACCACTCGAGGTAGTTGCCGACAAACAGGTCGAGATCGCCGTCGTTGTCATAGTCGAGCCAGCCGCAGCAGGTGCTCCAGCTTGATTCTTCGCCGCCGACGCCTGCCTTGTCCGTCACGTCGACGAACTTGCCGTCGCCGGCGTTATGGAACAGTCGATTCCGACCAAGCGCAGAGAGAAAGACATCGACCAGCCCATCGTTGTCGTAGTCGCCAACCGCGACACCCATGCCGTAGAGCGAGACGTCGAGTCCTGATCCCTCGGACACATCGGTAAAGTTCCCCGCGCCGTCGTTCTGGTACAGCGCGGTTTTTGCCTCACCGGCCGCGGCGGCCTGTTCGTCCCACGGCCAGCGGCGCAGGCTGTTGACAAGTAGGATGTCTTGATCTCCGTCGTTGTCGAAATCGAAGAATGCGCACCCGCCCCCCATCGTCTCGGGCAGCAGTTTCTCGCCGTGCGCGGCGTTCTCGTGAACAAACCGAATGCCCGCCGCTGCAGTGACGTCGGTGAATTTGACTTGAGGCGCCGTTGCTGCGCCCGTTTCGCGGGTTTGCACCTTGGCCAACTGCGTTTCACGAATCACGGGCGACGCCGGCGTCGGCCACGCCCAGTACGCGACCGCCGCGACGGCGCCTGCGAGCGCGACGAACACGACGAGCGAACGTCGCAGGGCGCGACCAATCACGGCGTCGTCTTGCTCGACGCCGCAAATCTCTTCCTCGGCAACGACGGGCCGGTCTGGGGAAGGCTGGGTCATTGGGAATCTCCTGTCGGCGGCGGCGCAGCGGCCGCGAGCGGCTCGCCGACATCGTCGCCGGATTCATCTTGTGGCGGAGCTAGCTGGTATTTGACGACCGCTTCGGCTTCGCGATTCGCGGCCGGGTAGCGCTCGCGCGCCAGTCGCACGGCGCGTCCCTGGGCGTTGTCGTCGGGCTTGTATTTTGCATGAAGCCGCTCGTGTTCGCGCGCCTTGTCCGTTTCGCCCAACTCGTCGAACAACAATTGCAGATTGTGATGCGCCGTGACGTTTTCCGAATCGATATCGAGGGTGCGCTGGAAAGTCGCCACGGCGTCGCGCCACGCCTGCTCGGCCTCCTCGTGCCGCCCTTGCCGCTTGCGTTGGCGGCCCAAATCGAGCTGCGTCTGGCCCAGCAGGTTGATCACCTCGTAATCGAGACTGAAGTCGAAACCGCGCGCGATCATGCCTTCGGTGCGATCGTAAAGTGCGCTTTGCAGGTTGCTGATGGCATCGTTCAGTCGGCCTTGCTGGCGATTGACGGCGCCGCTGAGCCAAGCCCAGGTCCAACGCGGGAAGCCTTCCTCCTCTTGGAAGGCGTTGGCACGCTCCAGTGCGGCCACGGCCTCGTCCAGTTGGCCTTCGGCGAGATACGCCCGCGCAAGATTCATCGGGCCGTCCCAGCGGTCAAGGCGTTCCACTTCCGTAAACGCCTCGGCGGTCTGCCGCAATTCCGCTTTTCCTTTGAGCAGCAAACCGATGCCGTAATCGTTCCAACGCTGCCACGCGGGAATTTCGCGAGGCGGATTCTCAACCTCGGCATCGACTCCCGCGATGGGGAATGTCACTCGGTCGACGGCCAGAGTCGTGATCGGCAGCTCATTGACATATGTTTGGCCGTCAGTGGACCCGCGCACCGGCGCCCCGAGTTTTCGATTGGCGTCCGCGACGAACTGCATGTACTGCTGATCGAATTTGCGATACTGCAGCTTCACTTCCAGAGTCAGCGGAGCGGCAAGGTCCTCGGGGATTTGTAACTCGTAGTGGACGGTCTGACCTGCGCCGGGCGGAATCTGGTGGTTGTAGAGCGGCGTGAAGATGTCCTGGGGATTGCGGCGATCAATCCGGTTGCCGTCCTTGTCGAGCATGAACACGTTGACGAAGTGAGCCCAGGGGTCCACCTCGTTGCCGCGCGCAGGGTCGATGGCGCCGCTGCGGCCGATAATGCGATCGCCGGACGTCGCGGTCACCTCGAGCCACACTTCGTTCGAGTCGACCGTGCCTTGCGTGAAGAGGTGCCCCATCTTCATCGTGCGAATCACGGTTTCGAAGAGATAAGAGCGCCCCGGAACGAGTTCAGGCACAGTCGGCCGCAGCGGAGCGGTTAGCTTGCCGTCGATTTCGCCCTCCTCGCGCACGCCAAACAGGTCGACCCGCATCACGTCGCGGAGAAACTCCTGGTGCGCCGCCACGATGTCAGGGCGATCGCGCAGCCACGCAATGCCGGTGTTGGCAGATGGGAACAAATGATCGTGGACGCTCAACTCGGCGGCGCCATCGAAGTGCTTGGCCCCAAAATCATCGGACGCGGCCAGCGGCATGTGGCAACCGTTGCAGTTCACCTGTGCCTTCGGCGGATAGTAAAAGCTCCGGATGCCGTGGCCGGAAACGCCGCTCAGCAGATACGGGTCGTAGTGATTCTGGCCGCGTAGGAACTCCTTGTAGTGGTTCAACGCGTAGGGAATCGAGACCTTATGGCACGTCGAGCAGAACTCGGCCGAGCGATGGAAATCCTTGAGGAACGTCCGCTTGTGAAACTCCGGCTTGGCCTTGACCAACTGGTTGTTGATCCACTGCAGCACCGGGTTCTCGCTGAACG
>JAGQOU010000321.1 GCA_020427145.1 Planctomycetales bacterium
TCATCGCCGAGACCGGCGCCGGGCAGCACGGCGTCGCGACCGCCACGGCGTGCGCCCACTTTGGCCTGCCGTGCGTCGTGTACATGGGCGAGGAGGATATTCGCCGCCAATCGCCCAACGTGTTTGCCATGAAGCTGCTGGGCGCCGAGGTGCGTCCCGTGACCAGCGGCAGTCGCACGCTGCGCGACGCGATCAACGAAGCGATGCGCGACTGGATGGCGTCGGTCGCCGACACGCATTACATCCTGGGGTCGGTGGTGGGGCCGCACCCGTTCCCGCGCATTGTGCGCGACTTTCAGGCGGTCATCGGTCGCGAGACGATCGAGCAGTGCCGCGAGCGGCTGGGCCGCTTGCCCGACGCGGTGGTGGCGTGCGTCGGCGGCGGCAGCAACGCGGCGGGCATGTTCTACCCGTTCATCGAGCACCGCGAGGTGGAACTGATCGGTGTGGAGGCCGGCGGCCGCGGCCACCAACCGGGCGACCACGCCTCGCCGCTGACCTACGGCAGCCCCGGCGTGTTGCATGGCAGCTTCAGTTACGTCATGCAGGACGAAGACGGTCAGACGAGCCCGGTGCATTCGATGTCGGCGGGGCTCGACTATCCCGGCGTCGGCCCGGAACACAGCTATTGGAAAGACGCCGGCCGGGTTGCGTACACCAGCTGCGAGGACGGCGGCGCCATGAAGGCGTTCGACGCCTGCGCCATGGCCGAGGGCATCATGCCGGCGCTGGAAAGTTCGCACGCCGTGTCCAAGGCGATGGAGCTGGCCGCGGGTCGCAAGAAAGACGACGTGGTGGTCGTCTGCCTCAGCGGCCGGGGAGACAAGGACGCCAGCGAGATTGCGCGGCTTAAGGGCGTGAAGTTTGGGTGACCCAATCGCGATGTCCTGCATCACCATTGAGGTGGCACATGGTCAGTATTGATGTTCCGCTTCCCGATGACCTGCATGCGCGGGCGAAAGAGCAAGCTCGCGTTCAAGGGCTCACGCTCGAGGAGTTCGTGCGGCAATGCGTCACCGCCCGCGTCACTCAGCGCGCGTCCGATTCTCTTTTTGCGGACCTTGAAGTCTGGAACGGACCCACGCCCGCTGACTTGTCCGACCGGCATGACGACTATCTGTATGGGGACGATCAGTGATCTTCGTCGATGCTGACAGTAATACGTCCGACAGAGGCCGAGGAGACAAGAGCTCTTTTGCTGTTCCGCGACCTTGGTCCGCAGGGCGCGGGGTTCGTTGACTGCATTTCGTTCGCGGTCATGCATGCCAATCGCATGGATACTGCCTTCACCTTCGATTCACACTTTGCGCTCGCCGGATTCAAGGTCATACCGAGTCCATGATGATGCGTGCCCGAACCAACAGCAGAATCTCAATGACACACACGAATCCGCGCCGGAACAAGTCAGTCGCTGCGCTGGCAACGCTGGCGGTTGCCTTTGCGGCCGCATTGGCATCGTCGCCAACCCCTGCTTCGGCCCGCGAGAAATGGACTCCCGAGCAAGCCTGGTCGTGGTACCGCGACCAGCCGTACCTGTTCGGCGCCAACTACGTGGCGGGATATGCCGTCAGCCCCACGGAAATGTGGCAGGCCGATCCCAACACGCCCGGCGCCAATACGTTCGACCTGGGTCGGATGAATTTCGAACTCGCCCGGGCGCAACAGGCGGGCATGAACACGCTGCGCACCACGCTCAGCTACGAGGTGTGGAAAGCCGATCGTGCGGGCTTTATGAATCGGCTCGAGCAGTTCGTCGTCGCGTCGGCGAACCACGGCATCCGTCCCACGTTTATCCTGTGGGACGACGTCAACTTCACCTACGGCAGCCACACGCCCAACAAGCAGCCCTACTTGGGCGAGCAGGCCGACCCGACGCCGGGCGTACACAACTCGCAGTGGACCGGCACCGGTGGCAGTGCGGTGATCGGCAACCCGCAGAATTGGTCGCTGCCGAACACAGACCCGTCGCCCGGTGCGGGGGCTCAGACGTATGTGCAGAGCATCGTCTCGCGCTACGCCCAGGACGATCGCGTGTTGATGTGGAACCTGTACAACGAGCCGTCAAATTTCGGCATCTCCGGCGGCGACGCGGGGCGATTGATTCGCGCCTCGGCGGAGTGGGCTCGGGCGGCGAATCCGATTCAGCCGGTGTCGTTCGACGTGTGGGGCGGCGCAGCCGACGGGATCGCCGCGGCCGAGTCGGATGTGATTTCCTATCACAATTACAGCGGGCCGGCGTCGACGATCGCCGGCGTGAAGGGCCAACTCGCGACAGGCCGCCCCGTGTTTTTGACCGAGTGGATGGCCCGCACCTTCGGCAGCACCATCCCCGACATTCTGCCGGAACTGCACGACCTGGGCGTCGCGGCGTACAACTGGGGCCTGGTCAACGGCGACCAGCAAACCCACTGGCCGTGGGGCTCGCCGCCGCAGACGGACACGACCGAGCCGCCGCTCTGGTTCCACGATTTGTTTCGCCGCGACGGCACGGCTTACCTGCCCGCCGAGATCGAGATGTATCAGCACTATCGATTGCTCGATACGGCGCTCCGTTCGGCCGACAGCCGGGTGATTGCGATCGACAACCCCAGCTTTGAAGCCAATGACCTGGGCGGCGTGCCCGACACGACGGCGCATCGCGTGTTCGACGGTTGGACCATCACGCGCGAGTCGGGCGCCTGGGTCGGCGGCACGATTGTTCCCGACGCGTCGCACTTCGACGAACCGGTCCCGGACGGCGAGCAGGCGATGTTCGCCGTGGATATCGAGATCGCCCAGACGCTTAGCGACACGCTGGAGTCAGAGACCTACTACGTGCTGCAGGTCGACGTCGGGCATCGCAACGGTCGCTCGTTGCCGGATTACGATTTCGACCTGTTTGCCGGCGGCGTGGAGTTGACGCCCCTGACGTCGGCCTTGTCGAATCCCGTCGAAGGCCAGTGGACCGAGAGCAGCAAGGTGTACCAGACGGCGGCAAACGACCCGCTGGCGGGCCAGGCCCTGGAGGTGCGGCTTAGCTCGACGGGCTTCGAAACATTTTTCGACAACGTGCGACTGATCGCCGTCAACTCGCTCGACGAGATTGGCGTCACCAGCGATCTCGACCGCGACGGCCAGATCACCCCGGCCGACTGGTCGTTGTTTCTCGCCAACTCGTACACGGATCTCAGCGGCTACTCGCCAGCCCAGCAGTTTCTCCGCGGCGACATCGACCGGGACGGCGACAATGATTACGAAGATTTCAAATTGTTCAAGTTCGACTACATCGCCGCAAACGGCGCCGCCGCGTTTGAGGCGCTCTTCGCCGTGCCCGAGCCCTCGGCCGCCTCGGCGCTGCTGATCGGCGTTGGCATCGCGGCGTGGCGACGAACGCGCCGCCGGCGAATTGCATAAGCGACCTTGGCCGACCTGTTGCGAGGCCGACGACCGGGTCGCCTTTTCGGCCGCGCGCGTCGTAGACCGTGCCGACGCCAGTTCGGTACAATCTGCGGGCGTGATGCCGTTTGTCTATCAAAGAGGGTGGCTGGGGACGACCGTAGGGAGCCCCCTATGAAGTTCCTGGGGGCTTCGCTTCGCTACGTCCCCAGCCACCCGAATCTGCTCGGAAGACGGTTTAGATTCTTGATCCTTCGTGGATAATCAGTTCGTTTCACGCCGGACGGCGTTGCATCCCCAAGCAATCAGGCAGAATTTCGTGGCTGCGATCGATGACCTTTTCGCCGACCTGCGCGCAAATAGCCGCAAAGCATTGATGCCGTTCCTCACGGCGGGCGATCCCGACCTGGCCGCGACCGCGGCGGTGCTCAAGGAGCTAGTCGCCCGCGGGGCGAGCATGTGCGAGGTGGGCATTCCCTACAGCGATCCCATTGCCGACGGGCCGGTGATTCAGGCGTCGTACACGCGGGCGCTCGACCGGGGGATCAAACTGCGCGATATCCTGGCGACGCTCGGCGAGACGGCGCCGCAGCTGTCGGCGCCGATCGTCACCATGGTCAGCTACGCGATCATCTATCGCCACGGCGTCGAGAAGTATTGCGACGAGGCGGCCGCGGCCGGCTTGGCGGGGCTCATCGTGCCCGACTTGCCGGTGGACGAGTCCCCTGCCCTGGCGGCCGTGTGCGGCAAGCGAGATCTGAGTCTCATCCAATTGGTCACGCCCACGACCCCGCGCGAGCGGGCGCTGAAAATCTGCGAGACGTCGACCGGGTTCGTTTACTACGTTTCGGTCGCGGGGATCACGGGCGAGCGAACCGCCCTGCCCCCCGACTTGATCGAAAACGTCGGTTGGTTGCGCGAGCAAACCAAGCTGCCGATTTGCATCGGGTTCGGCATCAGCAAGCCGGAGCACGTCAAGCTGTTGGCCCCCGTGGCCGACGGCCTGATTGTCGGCTCGGCCGTGGTTCGTCGGATGGCCGCCGACGTGCCGCGGGAGCAGATGCTGGCCGACGTCGGCCAGTACGTGGCGAGTCTCGTAGCGGCGCTCGAAGGCTAACCGCGGAGGCGTCGAGGGCCTGGCGCCTCAGACCGACGCGTCTCCATGCGTCTGGGTGGTAAGTTCTCAAGCCGCGGCTCGCGGGGCGCCGATACCCTCCGATGGCGGCCAATGCGCACAATGGATTTGACCTGGTTGCGCATTGCCAATTAGAATTGAGTAGGTTGAGGAGCCGTCGCCGCTGACGGCCGCTCCGCCCGCCCGAGTGCTTTGTCATTTGATTTGCTGATTTTGGGAAAGCACGAGCATAGCGACCCGCCCTCCGGTGGCTGGGTCGTCCCGCCTGCGAGTGTCGGGCAATCCCCTGGGGATTGCGGATGTTGCGCAAGCGGCGTCTCTCCACCGGCGTGTTGCCGCACTTTGGCAACCTGGGTCGCGGTCTTGATCGCCCGACCTAGGAGATCTGCTGCCGATGACCGCCGCCGATTCAAGCCGTAGCGACCTTGTGCGTCGCTTTTTCGCCGGAGTGACCGAGTACGCGTTCGCCGCCCGTTTGGGCGTGGCGGATCCGCCGCTGGTCGATTATCTCACCGAGTTGCTGGTGCGATTCGTGGCGTGCGACGCGCTTTATGGTTTGCGCACTCCCCGCGGCGAACGACTGTCGCTGGTCGCCGACATGCTGGCCGAAGCGCAGGCCCGCCAAGGTTCGGCTCGTCGCCGCGTGCATCGGCACATTGGCGACTTCACGCTGTTCTGGACCGGCGTGTATCCCGAGGTCGCCGAGCGGATGCGCAAAGCGGCTTGGAAGGACAGCCTGCTCGACTATCAGGACCAGGGGCGTCGCAACTACTATTTGGCCGCCCAACTGCCGGCCGACGAAGCTTCGGCCCCCGACGATGTGCTCGCGCGGCTGAGCGACAACTTCCAACTCTGCGTCTACGGACTCGGCGAGGTTCGCAAAGCGTGGGAAGAACGCGAAGGCGAGAGCGACGCGCCGATTCTACTGGGGTGATTTGCCCCGCTTCGGCCAAGACGGCGCGCCACGGCGAACGACGGGAGGGCGAGGCTCTGCCGAGCTAGAGCTTGGCGCCTTGTGCCGGGCTCGGCAGAGCCTCGCCCTTGTATCTTCGGTAGAGTTGGTAGCCTAGGTGCTGTCGTGTTCTGCGGAGTGAGCGCAAGCGAACGGAGCAGAACACGACGGCCGGCCGGCAGATCGTCCTCGCCCTGGGGCCCGTGCCGGAGCCCGTTGGGAGCCGGATCGCCGGTCGGTCGCGTGTCGTGAGAGTCCGAACAGTCGCCAGAGCCGTCCCGTGCGCGGGCGAGCTCGCATCCGCAAGGAAGGACCAGAACGATGCCCATCGCCTCTCCCCGCCGTTGCGTCGGAATCGACGTGGCCAAACGCCACTGGGACGCCGCCGTGCATGGCCAACCGCAACGTCGTCGCTTTCTCGCTGACGAGGCCGGTCTGGCCGAGTTGTTCGCTTGGATCGGGGAAGACGTCCTGGTGTGCGTCGAAGCGACCGGCGGCTACGAAGCCTGGCTCGTGGAGAGCTTGCAAGCCCGCGGCGTGCCGGTCGCGGTCGTCAATCCGCGACAAGTTCGCGATTTCGCGCGGGCGACCGGTCAACTGGCCAAGACCGACGCGATCGATGCGGCCGTGCTGGCCCGCTTTGCGGCCACGCTCGATCCCGAGCCGACCGAGCCGACGGGCGAGAATCAGCGACGTCTCAAGTCGCTCCGTGCGCGCCGCCAGCAGTTGGTGGAGATGATCACCCAAGAAAAGAACCGGTTGGGGACCGCCCGCGATCCGGCGATCCGCGCCTCGATCCAGCAGGCTTTGGACTTCCTCGGCGAACAACTCGCGGAGATCGATCGGCAACTGGCTCAACTGACGTGCGAGGACCCGGCCTTCCGCCGTCGACGCGAACTGCTGGTCAGCGTGCCGGGCGTCGCCGACACCACGGCCGTGACGCTGATCGCCGAACTGCCGGAGTTGGGAGCCCTGAACCGCGCCCAGGTCGCCCGACTGGTCGGCGTCGCTCCGGTCAACCGCGACAGCGGCACGTTCCGCGGCCGGCGGACAACCGGCGGCGGCCGCCGCGCGGTTCGCCGCGGCCTATACATGGCCACCCTCGTGGCGACCCGACACAATCCCGTGATCCGCCGCCATTACCAGCAACTCCTCGAGCGGGGCAAAGCGAAAATGCTCGCCCTGGTCGCCTGCATGAGAAAGCTCCTGATCATCCTCAACACCCTCGTCAAAAATCAAACCCCCTGGAAAAACCCGATCACCTCTTGATATTCAAGACAGTCGCTCCC
>JAGQOU010000322.1 GCA_020427145.1 Planctomycetales bacterium
AGGACAACATCGAACGGGCGATCAAAAAGGGCACGGGCGAACTCGAAGGGGGCAACCTCGAAACGGTGATGTACGAGGGTCACGGCCCGAGCGGAGTCGCCGTGATGTGCGAGATCCTCACCGACAACCGTAATCGCACGGCCCCGGAAGTACGCAAGATTTTTGAACTCAACGGCGGCAAACTGGGGGCCACGGGGTGCGCAGCGTGGATGTTCGATCGCAAGGGCATCGTGCGAATCCCCGCCGATAAGACCGACGAAGAATCGCTGCTCGAGTTGGGCATGGAAGCCGGGGCCGAGGACGTGCGGCCCGAGGGCGATCAGTTTGAAATGATCACCAGCGTCGACGCGTTCAGCACCGTGTGCGACGCGGTGGAGGCGGCCGGCATCGAAATCGAATCGCGCGAGGTCGCCTGGCTGCCCAAGGACACGGTCGAATTGACGGCCGACGACGCCCGCAAAGTGCTCAAGATGATGGAAGCCCTCGACGACCACGACGACGTGCAGTCGGTCGCTGCCAACTTCGACATCCCCGACGAAGTGATGGCGGAGATGGAGTAGTCATCGGTGGTCCGTTGTCGGCCACTTGGTCGCCTCGCCGCAGATCGGTTGCGACCAACAACAGGCCTACGACGCCGGACGCTCTAATACTTCCCTTCGTGCTTCACCTGCGGCCAGTACTCCTGGAAATCGAATTCCGGGCTGTTGTCCAGGTCGTGGCATTCCATGCACATTTTCACGACGCGGCCCAAGACCTGGCCCTCCTGGTTGCCCTCGTTCTCGACGACTTCCAGCCGCATGCCGGCGCGGAGCTTGGCGATCTGCTCGTCGGTGGCGTCCACTTCGCCGCTCTCAGCCGCGGCATGGGCCGCGCCGGGTCCGTGGCAATTCTCGCAACCTTGGCCGACCAGTTCCGGCGTTTCGGCCAAGCTCTTGTAGCCCGACGCATAGGGAAAATATTGCTGCGGATTCCAGCCGACGACGTGGCAGCTCAGGCACTCGGGGTCGTAGTGCCGCGGCGGGTCGAGGTTGACCAGCGTGTCGGTGGCGTGGGCGTGAGGCGTCGCCTCGAACACTTCAGTCGCCTCGGTATGACAGTCGCCGCAGGTCCCCGAGCCGACGAATTCGCCCTCGGGATTCGGGTTGCCCTTGAGCCCTAGCCCCTCCAGGCCCATCGTTTCCAGCTTTCCCTGGTACTCGATCAGACTCTGCTGCATTTCCGGCGCGTCGCTGAATCGGGCATCGAGCGGCACGCGCTGGTACCGCACGGGATTCTGGGCGTCGTTGAAGTACAGCCCCAACACAATCACGTACATGCCTTTGTGACCCGCGTCGATGAGCATGCCCTTGCTGCCCTCGATTTCACCCGGGCGGGCCGGCGGCTCCTCGGCTCCACCCGCCGCGGCGACAAATTGGAACTGCGGGAATTCGGCGCCCAGTTCTTTGGCCTCCGCCGGCGTGCCATGCACCAACAGCACCTGCAGGTCGCAGTTCAGAGCGGCAAGCTGTTGAGCCGCCTCGGCCAACGCTTCGGTCGGTTCACGAACCTCAATGTCGGCAACCTTGGCCAGTTCCACGCAGTGCTTGGCGCCCAGCACGCTGGTGACGCCAATTCGCTTGCCGCCGACCGTCACCACGCGATACCTGCTCGTGGGGCTGTTTTCGAATCCGTAGATGCCCACGTTGGCCGAGACGAAAGGATTGGTCTCGGGATCAAGATTCATCAGGGCGAAAGCAATCGCGTCGACGTTGAGCTGCAGCTCGTTGGCTCCCAGCGCAATGCCGTCGTAACCCATCTGCTCAAGCGCGTTGGCGGCGACCTCAAACTTGATCTCCGCCTGCAATCCCAGCCGCTTGGTCAAACCGCCCACGTCGAACGCGGCGAGCGGCCAGCCTTGCTTTCGCAGGCCGTCGAGCATCGCCAGGCGGCGTTTCAGCCCGCCCTTCTGGTTCTCCAGCCCCGCGCAACCGCACGGTTCGAGATAGCCGTCCAACTCGCCGGAAAACACGAGCGCCAAGTCGGGCTTCGGCCAGTCGACAAAGATGGCGCCGTTGGCCTTGACCGGATCGACCGTCGAGGAGCCGGCGGCGGTCAGCGTCACGGGAGCCGCCAGTCGTGTCGATTGCGACTGACCTTCGCATCCGACCAGAACGCCGACGAACAAGACATTCAGACAGAAACCTCGCAGGTGTCGCATCGCGAGCAGCTTTCCAACAAGAGACGGTGAACGGTCCAATTCCGAGCGAACCAAGCCGCCGTCGTCGCGTCATTTCGCTGCCGCCAACCGCGTCTGGTTACTGGCAATCGTACCGGCTGCGGCTCGCCGAATCTACGTCGTTCCCCGCGACGAAATGGCGCCAGCGGGTGCGGCAAATGGCGCCCCCCCTACGGCATCACCGTAAAGTGGACGCGCATCCTGAGCTCGGGCGCATCGGAATTCTTGGCGCCAATCACGATCTCGCCTTCGCCGCCGTGGTCCTCGCCGGCCCGCACCATCGCCCGGGTCCCCTTGGGGATGGTCACCTCGAGCGGATACGTCGTCAGGCGGTCGCCAAGCCGCTTCGGCTTGCCGAGCGTCGCCTGCAACTCGGGCGGGTCAACGCTGGCAATGTACAACTCGGTACTGCTCGACTGCTCGCCCCGCACGTTCACCGCCAATTTCACCGTCTTGCCCGTGCTGCTCGTGACAGGGGGAAACCGCAACAGGCCCTGTTGTTCGATCCAGCCGTCCCCGAAGATCGACACGTCGCCGCGCACGCTGCCGAACACCGGCACGACCAGCTCGGGGGCCTTCTTCAGGTTGGTCTTCAAGTGCAGCACGGTCATGAAGCGGCCAATGACGCCCGCGGGAGAGTAGGTCGCCCGCACGCGCACCGCGGCGCTCGGTTTAGGTTCGGGCAGTTCGTCAACGTCAACGTCAACTGGCTCAATGGTCACGTCCATTCGCTCGGCGATCTCCGGGTCGTCGAACTCGTACGACTCGATGATCACCTCCGGTTCGACGTACGCCATCACCAGCAACTCCTGCGACCCGGTTTCGCCCACGGCAATGGGATCGAACAGCAGTTGCGCGGGCATCAAGGTGGTCGACTCGACGACATCGCCCTCAACGATCAACTCCAAACGCGAATTGCGCGGGTCGCTGGTCGTGAACGTGCCGCCGTGGCGGAACGGTCCCGCGGGAACCTTGGCTTGCCATTCGAGCGCCACAATCGCTGATTTGCCCGGCGCGACTTTGACCACGGCGCCCGGTTCCACTTCGTCGCCCGCCAGTTCCACCTTGGTACATTTACAGGTGTGCGAAACGAACGTCACCGTCAACGGCTTGTCGCCCGGATTGCGAATTTCGAACTCATGCCGCATCTCCGTGCCGCGTTCCATCTTGTCGAAATTGAAGATCGGCTCGTCGACCTCGGCCACGGCGCCGCCGGTGGCGTCTGGCTCCTGCGGAGCTTCGTCCCGTGGCGCCGGGCGGCCGTCCGCTGACGCGTGAAACGTCCAGGGTCGGGCGTCGTAGTAGCCCAATGCGGCGCCAAGCCCTACGCCGGCAAGGAGGGAGACGACGGTCAACGGAAGTAAGCGATTCATAACGACTCGGCACGGCGAGAAAGGCGGTGGCAGCGGCTGCTTTCAGTGTACGAATCGCCGCCGCGGGGCGTCAAACGCGCTGCCCCGAGCCGCTCGCCCCGCCGCGCAGCAGATCGCGACAGCGGGTGAAGAACTCCTGGAAGTCGGCCCGGCGATAGTCGGGATAGGTCCACGGCAACGGCTGCCACTGCCGGGAGCGGTAGTTGAGCGTCACCTCGGCGAAAATTCCCTCGCTCATGTAGACGCGGTGGGCGTGGTCCTTGGTACTGGCCAGCACGAGCTTGGCGAGCGTCAGGTAGCCGGGATCCAGATTCAACGGCCGCGGCTCGGGATGCCCGCCAGCCGCGACGTACTCGGCTTCCCAGGCATTGGTCAGCCGCTTGATCGTCGGCAGCCGCCCCGGGTCGATCAGCGCTTCGTGGACCCAGAATTGCTTCTTGAGATCGACGCCCATTTCGGCGGCGTAGTAATCGGTCTCGGTGAAATCGAAGGCCGGACTCGTCGCCGCAAGCGAGCCCAACTCCCCGGCGGAGCGCTCGCGAGCCCAGTCCAGCGCCGCGTCATAGCGACTGCTGGCAGCGACGAGCAAGAGCACGGAGCGGGGGGAGTGGATGTCGCCCATGGGATTGGAAGCATCATTTTTGAGACTTGCGACGCCAGCCCGGACCGCGCGGCGGTCAGGCTCAAGGGCATGACTCAGTAACGTCAAACCAATATCCGGAAGGCCGCTGCCATATTGGGAAAGCGCCGCAATCAATACGCCTTCGCAAACACTCCGCGGCGTTCGCTTGGCTGGCCGGTGAAGAGACACTTGCCCGGCTCCGCCTCGCCCTCCAGCGGCACGCAGCGCACCGTGGCTTTGAGTTCTTTGAGCTTCGCGTCCATCTCGGCGCTGTCGACGAAGTGACAATACGCCAGCCCGCCGTGGATTTCCGGCTGGTCGGCGTTCTTGGGGGTGAAGAACTTCTCGAACTCGGCGAGGCTGTCGATCTTGACCGTCGCAGCGGCGCGGGTCGCGGCGGCGCGGTCGAACAAAGATTTCTGGATCTCGGCCAGCGTGGAGGCGATCTTGGCGACGAACTCGTCGCGGGCGACCTTCGCCGGCTTGTCGTTGCTGTCGCGGCGGGCGGGCATCAGTTGGCCGCCAGCGATGTCGCGCGGGCCGACTTCCACCCGCAGCGGCACGCCCCGTTTGACCCATTGCCATTTCTTGTCGCCGCCGCGCAGGTCGCGGTCGTCCACGCGCACCCGGACCGGCTCGCCCTCGTACTGCTGGGCGGTCAGATCGGCCTTGAGCTGCTCGCAGAACGGCAGCACCTCGGCCCGTTCGTCGTCGTTGCGATAGATCGGCAGGATGACCACATGCGCCGGCGCCAGCTTCGGCGGCAGCACCAAGCCGTCGTCGTCGGCATGCGACATGATCAGCCCGCCCACCAGTCGGGTCGACACGCCCCAACTGGTCGTCCAGGCGTATTCGAGGTCGCCCGACTCGCTTTGGAATTTGATCTCCTGGGCCTTGGAGAAATTCTGCCCAAGGAAGTGGCTCGTGCCCGCCTGCAGGGCTTTGCGGTCCTGCATCATCGCTTCGATGCTGTAGGTGGCCACCGCGCCGGGGAACCGCTCGCCGGCGGTCTTCTCGCCCTTGATCACCGGCATGGCCATCGAGCCCTCGGCGAACTCGGCGTACACGTCCAGCATCTGCCGGGTTTCTTCTTCCGCCTCGGCGCGGGTGGCGTGGACCGTGTGCCCCTCCTGCCACAGAAACTCGGTCGTGCGCAGAAACATCCGCGTGCGCAATTCCCAACGGACCACGTTGGCCCACTGATTGATAAGAATCGGCAGGTCGCGGTACGACTGCACCCAGCGGGCGAACGTGGCGCCGATGATCGTTTCGCTGGTGGGGCGGACGATCAGCGGTTCCTCAAGCTTGGCGCTCGGGGCGGGCTGCAGTCCGCCTTTACCGTCGGGTTCCAGGCGGTGATGCGTGACGACCGCGCACTCCTTGGCGAACCCTTCGACGTGCTCGGCCTCCTTCTCCAGGAAGCTCATCGGGATGAACAGCGGGAAGTACGCGTTCACGTGCCCGGTGGCCTTGAACATGCCGTC
>JAGQOU010000323.1 GCA_020427145.1 Planctomycetales bacterium
TCACCACCAGCAGCTCGACTAGGGTAAAGGCCAATCGTCGTTGTGCCGTGCGATGTCGGGGCGTGCGAAGTATCATAGGGCGTGTCCTGTTCCCTCAATTCTTTCTATGGCGTAGAACCGTCGAACCTTGCGGTGAAAGCAAACACCGTACCGCGGCGGCCCCGGCGCTTGAATTCATGCCAATTGCCCTAGTTTCACGACGATCCGACGAAGCGCGCGATAGTGCGGATGCAGCGAGTTGGACTTGGCGCGTCGCGCTGCGCGACTTGAATGTCGCAGTATGCGTCACGCTTTCAGGGGGACTGCCGTCATGCGCCTGCCGCTGAAAGTGCAAATTGTCGCCCCGCTGGCGGCGCTCACCTTGGCAACGATCGCCGCGCTGGCTGCGTACCAGGCCCGAGTCGCGGCCGACGAGGCGGCCGAGCGCATCGAGCGGCAGATCGACGGCGTCACGCAGACCCTGGCCGGCTCGACTTTTCCGCTGACGCCCCGCGTGCTCGGGCAGATGCATGATCTGTCGGGGGCCGAGTTCGTGGTCGAGACCCCCGCTCGGGAAGGCCCCGCCACAATCGAGGTCTCGCCAGCCGGCCGCCAGGCGCTGGCCGCGCTGGAAACTCGACCGCAGGCGCCAGACGGCTCTGTGCCGCGACTTACGTCGCGCCCGCGGCGGCAAGTCGTGACGTTGGCGGGCGTGAATTACTTCCATGCCGAGGTGACGCGCAGCGAGTTCGGCCGGCACGATCGAGTTCACCTGCTCTACCCGGAAGCCGACTATCGCCGCGCTCTGGCGGCGGCGGCTTGGCCGCCGGTGACGTTGGGTCTCGCGTCGCTGGCGGCGGTGATCGCCGCAGGGTGGTGGATTGCAGCACGGGTCGCGCGGGGCGTGACAACCGTCGGCAAGCAGGTCGACCGCATTGCCGGCGGCGACTTTCGCGCCGACGACGCCCCGCCCCGCAACGACGAGTTGGGCGACTTGCAGCGCGGCGTCAATCGCATGGCGACGCAATTGGCCGAGTACGAAACCGAAGTGCGCCGGACGGAGCAACTCCGCACGCTGGGGCAATTGGGGGCGGGTCTGGCTCACGAAATTCGCAACGCCGCCACCGGGGCCCGACTCGCGTTGCAGCATCACCAGCAGATGTGTCCCGCCGACGACGCGCAGCTCGAATCGATTTCGGTGGCGAGTCGCCAACTCGAGCACATCGAAGAGTACGTCCAGCGCTTCGTTCGCGTCGGTTGCCATGACTCGGGCGAACACCGCACGACGACGGACGTCAACGCCACCGCGGGCGACGCCTACGAGCTGGCCGAGCCCTACGCCCAGCATTTGGGCGTCCGCCTCACGCTGCAACCTGCGGCGACGCCTGCGACGCTGCATGCCGACGACTTGGGCGTCCGCCAGGCGATCTACAATCTGCTGGTCAACGCCATCGACGCGGCGGCGGGGGGGCCCGCGCCGGCGGTGGAATTGCGCATCGACGCGAACGACGACGAGGCGCGCATTTTCGTGACCGACTCGGGCCCCGGCCCGGCGGCAGACCTGGCTCCGCGCATGTTCGACGCCTTTGCCACGGACAAACCTGACGGCGCCGGGCTGGGACTGGCCCTAGTCGAGCGTGTCGCCGCGGAGCACAATGGAAGGGTGCAATGGCGTCGCGAGGACGAACGCACGGAGTTCGTCATCACGTTGCCGCGCGGCGAACCGGCGTTGCCGCTTGGCGAAGCGTTGTAGTCGCCGGCGGTTGGCCGCGGGCCCGCCCCGACGCGATGCGCCCGCCTCGGCCCCTTTGAGGAACTCCCCCCGTCATGTCCCGCTTGCTCGTCATCGACGATGAACCCGCCATCTGCTGGGGCCTCAAGCGGCTCGGCGAAGATCTGGGACACGAGGTGATCGCATGCGCTAGCGCCGAGGAGGGACTCGTCGCCGCGACCAACGCTTCGCCCGACGTGATCGTGCTCGACGTGCGTCTGCCGGGGCTCAGCGGATTGGAGGCGATCGACAAGCTGCGCGACGCGGCGCCGCAGGCCCCCGTGCTGCTGATCACCGCCTACGGCGACCTTGCCACGGCGGTCGAGGCGGTGCGGAAGGACGCCTTTGAGTTTGTCGTCAAGCCGTTTGATCTGGAACCGATGCGGCGCGCCTTGCAGCGCGCCCTGACGCATCGCGAGTCGCTGGCCGCTGGCGAGCAAGCCGTTTCCGCTGCACCGACCGCGGCGGCGCTCGACCTCGATAGCATGATCGGCGCCTCCCCCGCGATGCGCGAGGCGTTTCGGCAGATCGCGCTGGCGGCCGACGCCCCGACCTCCGTGCTGTTGGTGGGCGAGAGCGGCGTGGGCAAGGAGCTCGCGGCCCGCGCAATCCACAACTACAGCCGCCGCAGCGACGGGCCCTTCGTCGCGGTCAACATTGCGTCGCTCAACCCGGCGCTGGCCGAGAGCGAACTGTTCGGACACGTCCGCGGCGCCTTCACCGGGGCCGACGCGGAGCGCGCCGGCTTGCTGGCCCAGGCCGACGGCGGAACGCTGTTTCTGGACGAGGTGGCCGACATCCCGCTGCCCACGCAGGTCAAGCTGTTGCGCGCCTTGGAACGGGGCGAGGTGCTGCCGGTGGGCGGCAACAGCACCGTCACTTCCGACTTTCGCGTGGTCGCCGCGACGCACAAGGACCTGCTGGCGCTGGTGCAGCGGGGCGAGTTTCGCCACGACCTCTACTTTCGCCTCTCGGCGATGCAAATCCGCTTGCCGCCGTTGCGACAGCGACCCGACGATATCATCTTGCTGGCCGAGCAGTTCTTGGCGCAATTCTCGGCCCGCGCCGGCCGCCCGCTGTCGCTCAGCCAAGAGGCGCGCGACGAACTGGCCGCCCGCCCGTGGTACGGCAACGTGCGCGAGTTGCGCAACGCCCTGGAGCACGCCGCGGCGCAGGTGCGGCAGGGCGAAATCAGCAGCGATCACCTGCCGACCTCCCTGCCGCAATCGGCGTTGCCGGCCGACCTGCATGGCGAAGCGGACAATCCCGCGGCGCAATTGGCCGCGGCCGTGCGGCGGTGGGTCGATGCGCGACTCAACGATCCCGCGGCCGCCGGGCAGATTTACGATGAGTTTTTGGCCGCCGCCGAACCGGAGTTGATCGCCGAAGCGCTGGCGCGCGAGCCGCACCTGCAGGACGCCGCCCGCCTGCTGGGCGTGCATCGCACAACGCTGCGGCGCAAGATTGATCAGCACGGCGTCGAGTCGTAGACACTGGCCGCCGTGTCAAACGTGGCGCCCTGGGGGCTTCGCTGCGCTGCATCCCCAGCCACCCTTCAGAATGCCGAAACGAAAGTCACTCTACTTCGGGCCGGGTTTGGCTTCGCTGACGATGCGGTTGCCTGTGGCGAACGAGACTTGGTCCGAGTCGACGTGGGCCTCGGCCATGATGCGGGCCAACTCGGCGGCGACCTCGGGATGCTCCGCAGCCACGTTGCGGGTTTCGCCAAGGTCGTTCTCCAGGTCGTAAACCTCCAGCGGCCCATCGGGATCGGCGCCGACGTTCAGCCGCACGCCCTTCCACTTACCCCTGCGCACCGCCTGCTTGGCGCCTTGCTCGTAGAACTCCCAGTACAGATACTCGTGCTCGGGTTGCGGGCCGCGGCCCTTGAGCGTGGGGGCATAGCTGATGCCGTCGATGTTCTCTGGCGTTTCCGCGCCCGCCAACTCACAGGCGGTGGGCAGGAAATCCCAGAACGCGGAGACGTGGTCGGTCTTCTCCCCGGCCGCGACCGTGCCCGGCCACCAGGCGATCGTGGGGACGCGGACGCCGCCCTCGTACATGTCGCGTTTGCCGCCGCGCAGGGGGCCGCTGGAGCGGAAGTTGTTGCGGTCCCAGCCGCCCTCGGACATGGCGCCGTTGTCGCTGGAGAAGATCACCAACGTGTTATCCGCGACGCCCAACTCCTGCAGCTTGTCGAGCACCGCGCCCACCGTGTGGTCGAGATACGTGACCATGCCCGCGAAGGTGGCTTTGGGATGTTGCTCGGCCCGGTAGTGGTCGCCGGGGAAGGGTCGGTCTTTGAATTGGGTGATGAAGGGCTCTTTCCAAGCGTCGGGGACGCAGAGGTCGGCGTGCGGCTGCTGCAGCGACAGGTGGAGGAAAAACGGCCCCGCGGGCGCCGCCTCGTCGAGAAACTGCAGCGTGTCGGCGAGAAACAGATCGCCCGAGTACTGCTCTCCTTCCTTGCCGTGATTGCCGTCCAACTCAACGCGCTCGCCGTCGCGCCACAGATGCGGCGGGTAGTAACGATGGGCCGCATTGTGGTTGATGTAGCCGAAGAAGTGGTCGAAACCTTTTTCGTTCGGCAGCGCGCCGTTCTGACTGCGGCACGAGAGGCCGCTCTTGCCAATGAGCGCCGTGCGGTACCCGGCCCGCTTCAGCAACGTGGCCACGGTCACGTCGAGCGGATCTTGCCGGAACTCCACAGGACCGTTGAACCGCTGGTACACGTGCCCCGTGTGCTGGCCGGTCATCAGGCAAGCCCGCGAAGGAGCGCAAACCGTACTGCCGGCGTAGTGGTCGGTGAACGTGAGTCCCTGGGCCGCCATCTGGTCGATTCGCGGCGTGGCGAATTGGGTCTGCCCGAAGCATCCTAAATCGCCGTACCCCAGATCATCGGCCAGGATAAAGATGATGTTCGGCTTGTCAGTGTCGTCAGCCGCGAAGCCGGGGCCGGCCGCCAGCAACGCGACCGCCGCAAGCAAAGTGCGCTGAACGAGTATGCGTCGAGAAGAATTCATTTCGCCCCCAGAAAAGGTGTCGCCATCGCGTGGCGAGTGGAACGCCCGCGCGTGCAATCGCGCTGGCGTCGCATTGTTCCCAAGCAACTTGGCAAGGCCACACACGGGAGTGCGAGGCTCCGCCGAGCGAGAGCTAGAAGACTTCTCCCGGGCTCGGCAGAGCCTCGCGTTCCCTGTTGGGATAGATCCTAGTGTCCGCGACAACGGGAGCGTTTGGCAACCCGCGGGATGCGCTCGCGGCCGATTTCACAGCCCTTTTGCCAACGATTGCGTCACTTCGACGTCACTTCGCTGGCGCCGTCGTCCTCGTCTTCGCCGTGCTTGTACAGCGGCAGATAGCGGTAGTAGACCTCCAGCGTCAACACCGACAGGGCGGTCGTGTAGAGCCGGCCGCCGTCACGGGAGTATTGCTCCTCGAAGTACCAACTGCCCCGTTCGTGTCCGTCGGTGAACTGCGATTTGACGAGGTAGTCGCGCATGCGGGTGTTCCACCGGTCCCACTGCGAGCCGCCGGCATGGTGCAAGGCCAGCGTGGCGTAGTAGTTGTAGTAGATGTGGTTGTCTTGCGGCCGTTGGCTCCCCAGGTTCGCCAATCCGCGCTGCAACGGGCGATGACTCAGCGGCCAGCCTTCCAACTCGCGGCACAGCAACCCAATCGCCGAGGTGGCCCGCGTGCCGCGCTGCCCGCGCACGTAGCCGTACTCGGCTCCGTCGTTGGTGGCGTTGACGTCTAAGAACTGGCTGATCTTCATCCACACTTCGTACGGCACGGGGATGCCTCCCAGCACGCCGCTTTTGAGCGCCATCACCTGCCAACCCGACACGGTCGTGTCGCTGTCGGTCGGCGTCTCGAAGGACGGCGCGTACCGCCAGCCGCCGTCGTGGTTCTGGCCGTTGATGATGAACTTCACCGCCAGCTCGGCCGGGTTGCGCAGCCCGGGGTCGCGCGTCATGGCGTACGCCTCGGTGAGCGCCAGCGACGCGATGCCATGGGCGTACATGGTGTCGGCCTTGTTGCGCGCCATGCTCATCGCCGCGACCAGGCCCTCGGGCGAGTTCTCCGCCCGGATTGTCTTGACGCGCATGTCGCGCAGATCGCCGCCGTGGGTGGTGATCGTCATCTGCTCGGTGAGATAGTAGACGCCGCGTTTGACGACCTCGACATACTTGCCCTCCTGGTGCGTGTAGCCCGCCCCCAGAAACGACAAGAGCGCGAGCCCCGTGGCGGCGGTGCTGGAATCGTTGACCCCCGAGTTGCGGCAGTAGCCGGAGCAGTTGGGGCAAGCTTCCAGGTCGAACCGCCAGCCGCCGTCGGGGTACTGATGCTCGGCGAGCCACTCCAACCCCGCTTCAACGGCTGCTTCGCTGGCCTCGCTGCCGCCGCCAGCCAGGGCGAGCCCGCGCCGATTGGAAGGCCGCCGGCCATCGAGCCCGCCGCCGTGCATCGCCATGGGGGCCGCCATCACGGGGAACGGCTCGAACGCCATCTCGCCCACGGCCGCGAGCGGTTCCACCAACAGCGGCGCCTCGGTCGTGGCGGCGAAGGTGGCATCCGTGGCGTCGAGGCTGCCCAGCACGGGCTCGGTCTCTGCGGGGAGCGCCGTCTCGGCGCCGCCGGCGCTGGTGGCGGCAAAGTCCAATTCGGTCTCGTCCACGGGCGCGTCGTCGATCGAACCGGTCAGCAGCAGGTTGGGCCCCGAGCCCGGCCGCGTGAACACCCACAGCGACAACAACAAGATAAAGGCCGCGTGGACCACGGCGCTGGAGAGCCACGCGGAGGTCTCGCCCTCGGCGGTCCACTCGCTGAGACGGCTCAGCAGCGACAGCCGGCGCTTGGGCTTTTTGGCGGACTCGCCGTCCCCGTCAGCGGGGT
>JAGQOU010000324.1 GCA_020427145.1 Planctomycetales bacterium
TGGGCCTGGAAAGCACCCTCCGCCCCCGCGGCCGGCCGCGGAAAGAGGAAAAAGGTTCCTGACACCTTTTCTTGCTCAATGTGCAGGTTCACGCTTGGATTTGGAGTAGTGCGATGAAAGGCTTAGGTTGGACCGCAACGAAGGTCACGAAAGACGTGGTCTGCAAGGGCAGTGTCGTGATCGCCCCAACTTTGTTCGCAATTGTAGCTTTAATGACATACGGGTCTATTAGCTTGGCATTCTCTATGCCGTTTGGTGTTTTCCTGGTCCTTGCCGTGAGGGCCGCCACAAAGTCATGGTGGTTGCCATGCGTTTTCTTTTCTCTTGTCGCAATGACTTTTTTCTGGATGTGCTGCGTCCACGCAAAATACGACGAAATGTACTGTCCTGTCTGCGGCTCCAGAGAAAGCAGTCGTCGTTCGTTAGAGGTACTCAAAATTGAGTTGATTGAAGAGTCTCGTCGTTTTCCAAGCGTAATGTCTCTGGTTGCAGATGACTTAGGTTGTCCGTGTCCTCATAAGCAGATCGAGAACACGACCTATTACGACTATTGGGGGCTTTTCCTGCGATTCGGCGATACTGAGTACTTGACTGGTGTAGAGCCACCGGAGACTCCCACTCCAGATAGTTTAGAAACGAGATACAGGGGATCTGCAGCTGCACATGTTGCGGAGTTTCTACGCAATCACCCCGACCAGGTGCGTACGTTTTGCGAGCGTGCCATCCGCGAGGGCAATAGAGAATTTGGATATTGGTTCATCTACAATGTCCTTGAACTTCCAGAATTCTAGCGTCCAGTACAAAAACAACGGCGGGTGGCACTGACGAAACGATGCACTCCTGTCCTGTACAAAATCATTGCCAACGCCGAATCCGCGACGTCGCGTGATTGAGGAAAAGGTGTCAGGAACCGTTTTCTTTTTCGAGACTGCCTGCCCTCCGATGCCGCGGTATGCGAGCGTCGTTGGCGTGGCGTTCATCCCGGCAAACCAACACCTCGACCAGCACCGCTCGGCCTCCTGGTGATACTAGAGTGATGTTCCTACCGCCCTGCCCGCGACTGTCGCCACAATTACAGCGATTTTTCAGTGGAAAATGGGCCACCACATCGCGTAAAACGAATGCAGGACGCCGTGCCGGTTGGCGGTGAGTTGTTGCGGCGTGGCGGTTCAAGGCGGCGAGCTTGAGGGCGAGCGACGGGAGCCTCAGACGCAGCGGCGTCACGATCCGGCGTCACGATCCGGCGGCTGGCGAGGGGCGCGATAAGATAACAGAGGCGGCCGTCGCGACTTTTGCTTGCCGGCGGTGAGTTGTGCTGGCAGAAGGTTGCCCGTGGCGAGATGACGGCGGCGCGTAAGAGTTGTGGCAGTAAGCGGTTAGGGCGTGGCTGATCGCACCGCAGTCGAGAGTTTTGCTCTGAGAAACGCGTTTTTTTGCACCTGGCACAATAGGGTTTGTCCTTCATCGGATCGCGCCGACGGTGGGACGCGCCGGGCATGGCCGTCGCTTGGGGGCCGTCGCACGGGGGCCGTGCGGTCGCTAGGCGGTGATGGCTAGCCCGTCGGACTTGACGGACACGATCACACACTTGAACGCAGGCGTCTTGCTTTGCGGGTCGACGTGTCGGCTGACCAGGACGTTGGCTTCGGGGTAGTACATGGCCGCGTTGCCCGGGCGGATTTCCGCGAAGGGGTGGACGCGCACGCCGCGCATGGCGCCCGCCGGGCCGGTGACGGTGACGGTTAGCGAGGCGTCGAGACCGAGCCGCGCCACGTCGTCGGGGTGGATGAGAATCACGTCGCGGCGGTCGACGCCGCGGTACAGGTCGTAGTCTTCATAGACGACCGTGTTGAATTGGCCTTCGCTGCGGATTGTCATCAACCGCAGTTCGTTGTCGTTGGCGCCCTGCAGCGCGGGCAGTTGGTGGGTATGCAGGTTGGCGCGGCCGGTGGCGGTGGGGAACTGCGGCTCGTGAAACGTGCGGCCGCCGATTTGGAATTCTTCCTTGGTGCGATCGATGGCGGCGATTTTCTCGAACCCGGGAATGATGGCGCCGATGGCGGCGCGGATGCTGGCGGTGCCGTGCATCTCCGACCAGTCGATGGCCTGCAGCGCGGCGCGCTGCGTCTGTTGGGTGACGTTCGCGGCCAGCGTGGCGATGACGTCGACTTCGCTGCGCGGTCCGTCGAGCCGGCGCGGGCCGCCGTCGCTGAGGCGCACGAAATTGAACATCGATTCCTGCGTGGTCGGCTCGGGCTCCTCGTCGCGGGCCAGCACGGGCAGAATGATCGTCTCCTTGGCCACCCCCCAGGCGTGCCCCGTGTTGAGCGTGGTGCTGAGCGACACGAGCATGTCGAGCCGCTCAAGCGCGTGCTGGGCGAACGCGGAGTCGGGGTTCGAACCGTACAGATTGCCGCCCAGGCAGAAGCCGAACTTCAGCGAGCCGGCGGCGGCGTCCTCCATGCACTGCATCGTGTCGCGCCCCGGCGCGGTGGGAAGCGTCACGTTGAAACGCTGCTGCAGCCGCGCGAGCACGGCGTCCTTCAACTGCGGCGTGACGCCGACCGAGCCCATGCCCTGCACGTTGGAATGCCCGCGGACCGGCATCAGCCCGGCGCCCGGTTTGCCGACCATGCCGCGCAGCAACGCGAGATTGCAGATGGCCTGCACGTTTTCGACGCCGTGGGCGTGATGCGTGATGCCCATCGTCCAGGCGAACACGGCGTTCGTGCTGCGGGCGTAGCGGTCGGCGATTTCATCGATTTGACGCCGGTCGACGCCGCTCTTGGCGACGATTTCGTCCCACGACGCGGCGGCGAGCGACGCTTTCAACGCGGGCCACTCGTTGCAGGCGGTTTCGAGAAACGGTAGATCGTGGGCGCCGAGTTCGACGATGCGCTTCGCAACGCCGGTCAGCAGGGCCAGGTCGCCGCCGATGTGCGGCTGCACGTACTGACTGGCGATCGGCGTGCCGAACAGCATGCTGCGCAAGTCGCTGGGGACGCGGAAGTTGACCAGCCCCGTTTCGCGAATTGTGTTGATGACGACCACGTCGCCGCCGCGACGACGCAGGTCTTTGAGCGTCGTCATCAGCCGCGGGTGATTGCTGGCCGGGTTGCCGCCGATGACGAAAACGAGATCGGTTTGTTCCAGGTCCTCCAGCGTAATCGTGGCCGTGCCGCTGCCGGTGACGCTGGAGAGCCCCACTCCGCTGGCCTGATGGCAGTAGTAGCTGCAGTTGTTGACGTTGTTGGTGCCGTAGAGCCGGGCGAACAGTTGCAGCAAGAAGCCCGCTTCGTTGCTGCTGCGGCCGCTGAAGTACCAGAAAGTTTGCTCGGGCGAGAGCTCGGCCAGCTTGCCGGCGATGCGCCCCAGCGCATCGTCCCACGAGATGGGTTGATAGCGGCGCAATTCGGGCGTGGCGAGCACCGGTTGCGTCAGCCGGCCGCAGGCTTCCAGCTCGCGCGGCGAAAGGCGCTGCAGTTCGGCAATGCC
This sequence comes from Planctomycetales bacterium, assembly GCA_020427145.1. GTDB lineage: Bacteria > Planctomycetota > Planctomycetia > Pirellulales > Lacipirellulaceae. The sequence continues at coordinate 3,496 of JAGQOU010000324.1, forward strand.
GTATTTGCCCCAGAAGTCGGGCGTGATGCCGCCCTGCATGTCGGCGACCATCGCCTGCAGCGATTTCTTGCAGACCTCGGGAAAGCGCCCGGCCTCGTTGACCATGCCGCCGCGTTGGCCGCCCATCCCCAGCGCGCAGGTCTTGCAGGCGTTGCGGCTGCGCATCGCCTTGTACAGCTTCCACAGCCCGCCGGCTTCGCGACCTTTGCTCAGCGTGTACAGCAACGCCGGCCATCCGCCGCCTGATTTCACCTTGCGCATATTTCTGGAGAGTCCTCGTAAGACAGCGAACAAATCGGCAATGGCGGTGACGCAACAGACTAGCTTGCGGTCTACCACGCGGGTAGGCTGGCGGCCGCACGCGGGGCAGGCTGGCGGCAGCGGCTGCCCGGAAGAAGTCCGCAGTTTACGCGATCGCGGCCGATGTGGCCAATCGCCGCGCGATCGCCAAGGCAAGTTGTTTTCACGGAGCGCCGTCGATGCGTCGAATACTACCAAGCTGGTTCGGCCCGCTGGCCGCGGTCGTTTTGGTTGTTGCGTTGGTAATTCCAAGACCGAGTCGCGCGGAACTGGCGGCGTCGTTAACGCAGCTTGCCCAGGCTGGGCCGCAGCCGGCTGGGCAGGCCGAGCTCGCTGCCGCTTGGCAGGAGGTTTCCGAGGCGCCGATCGACCAGCTGCCGCAGGTGCTGGCCGCGATGCACGACGCCACCCCCGTCGGCGAGAATTGGCTCCGCACGGCGGCCGATGCGATCGCGGAGCGGCAACTGGCCGACGCCGGCACGCTGCCGGCAGCCTTGCTCGAAGAGGTTGTAAGCGACCAGTCGCAACCGCCCCGCGGTCGGCGCGTCGCTTACGAATGGCTGCTGCGCGTCGACGACCAGGCCGACGATCGCCTGCTGCCGACGATGTTGAACGACCCGAGCCTCGACTTGCGGTACGACGCCGTGGCCGCGCTGGTCGCTTCGGCAGAGGCGGCCAACGACGAAACGACCAAGAAGTCGCTCTACAGCGAGGCGCTCGCGGCGTCGCGCAACGTCGTGCAGATCCAACAGATCGCCGACGCGCTGGGTGAACTGGGCGAGTCGGTCGACTTGGCCGAGCTGATGGGATTTGTCCGCCAGTGGCGACTGATTGGGCCGTTTGATAACACCGACCTGGCTGGTTTCGCCGCCGAGTACCCGCCCGAGCGGAGTTTGAAACTCGACGGGCCCGTCGCTGGCAAAGCGGGACCGGTTGCGTGGCAGGAGTTCACCACGACCGACAAGCTGGGCGTTGTGAACCTTAACGAGGCGATCGGCAATGAGAAGTTAGTGGTCGCGTACGCGCTGGCCACGCTGCGGCCGAGTGAAGATCGGCGCGTGGAGTTCCGCCTGGGCAGTAAGAATGCGGTGAAGATCTGGATTAACGGGCGCGAGTTGGCCGCGTACGAGGTGTACCACTCGGGCGAAGACGTCGACCAGTACGTGGTCTCCGCCGATTTGGCGGCTGATCGCCCCAACACCGTGCTCGTGAAGGTTTGCCAGAACGCCAAGAGCCAGCCCTGGGAACAAGATTGGCAGTTTCAAATGCGCGTGACCGATCACTTAGGAGGAGCCGTCGATGTGGCCGTTGAATAACAAACCGCTGGGTGCGATTGCGGTCTTGTCATGCGCGGGCGTCATGGCCGCCTCAGCGGCCGCCGTGGCAACGGACTGGTTGGGATTCCGCAACGACGGGCGCAGCGTCGCGGCCGCGGGCGAGTTGCCCACGACGTGGAACGTGGAAACGGGCGAGAACGTGGCGTGGCAGGTCGACCTGCCTGGTCGCGGCGTCTCCAGCCCCGTCGTCGTCGACGGGCGCGTGATTGTGACCAGCTCCAGCGGACCCAAGCGTGACCGTCTGCACATCACCGCGTACGACGCGAACACGGGCGACTGCCTGTGGAACCGCCAGCTGTGGGCCACGGGCCGCACGCTGGTGCATCCCACGTCAGCGGTGGCCGCGAACACGCCGGTGAGCGACGGCGAGCTGATTTTTGCGTTCTTCTCGTCTAACGACCTGGTGGCGCTCGACCTCGACGGCAATGTGAAGTGGATCCGGGGGCTGATTGAGAATTACCCGCTGGCGGGCAACGACGTTGGCATGAGCAGTTCGCCGGTCGTCGCGGGCGACGTGGTGGTGGTGCAGAGCGAATCTCACGCCGAGTCGTTCGTCGCCGCGTATCGCAAAGCGGACGGCGCCGCGGTATGGCAGATCGACCGACCGCACGCGCCGACGTGGTGCTCGCCGATTGCCATCACGTCCTCGGTCGACGGACGCGACGTGCAGGCGGTCGTGATTCAAGCGGGAGACGGCTACTCGGTGCGCCGGGCCGATGACGGAACGGAAATCTGGTCGCAGGGAATCCCCTGCGCCACGACCCCCTCGGCGGTGTTCGCCGACTACCTGTACTTGCCGGCCAACGGCCTTCAAGCGGTGTCGTACGACTCCGCCGCGGGCGAGGTAAAATCCGAGTGGAGTGAAAGCCGGCTGCAGCCCGGCAGCGCCAGCCCGGTGATTCACGAGGGCCGGGCGTATGTCATCAACGGCGGCGGCGTGCTGACCTGCAGCACCGTCGGCAGCGGCAAAATCGACTGGCGGCTGCGGCTGGGCGGTTCGTTTTGGGCGACCCCGGTGATTGCCGGCGACCGTCTCGTGGCGATCAACCAGAACGGCAAGGCGTATCTCGTGGCCATCGGCGACAGCAAAGATCCGCCGGCGGGCAAGCTCGTCGGCGAGTGCGAGTTCGGCGAGCAGGTGCTCGCGTCGCCCGCGGTCGTTGATGGCGGGCTCTTCGTCCGCTCGTACGAGCGGCTGTGGAAGTTGCAGGCGGCGGCCCCGTAAGGGGCAGACCGTCAGCGGGCGTCCTCTGGTGCGATCTCGCGGCAGCCTTTACGCTGGGGCCGACGTGAGCGATTGTCCCGGCGCTCACCGCATCGCCTCCACGTTCGCCAGTCTGACGCATGCCCGAATCCATTGAAATTCAGCCCGTCGCGGGCCCGCTCGACGCGCGGATTCGTCCGCCCGGGTCCAAGAGCATCACCAACCGAGCCCTGGTGTGCGCCGCGCTGGCCAAGGGCCGCTCCGAGCTGCGTGGAGCCCTCGACAGCGAAGACACGCGGGTGATGCTCGATTCGCTGACCCGAATGGGGCTCGCCGTCGAGACGGCCGACAACGCCACCACGCTGCGAATTGAGGGCTGGGGCGGGCCGCCGCCATCGGCCGGCGCTGAACTGTTCGTCGCCAACAGCGGCACGACCATGCGGTTCCTCACGGCCCTGGTGTCGCTGGGATCAGGACGGTTCGGCCTCGACGGCATCGCCCGGATGCGCGAGCGGCCGATCGGCGACCTGGCCGACGCCCTCGAACAGCTGGGCGCCCAGATCGCCTGCGAAGGCGCCAAACGATGTCCGCCCGTGGTGGTCGACGCGCGGGGGCTCGCTGGCGGCACGGCCCGTATTCGGGGCGACATTTCCAGCCAGTTTATCAGCGGGTTGCTGATGGCCGCCCCCTACGCTGCGGCGCCGGTGCGGATCGAAGTGGCCGGCGAGTTAGTTTCCCAGCCGTACGTGGCAATGACGCTGAAGGTGATGGAGGCGTTCGGCGCCGCGGCGGAGGCAAGCGACGGCTTCGGCAACATCGCCATTCCCGCGCCGCAACGGTACCGAGGGCGAGCCTACGAAATCGAGCCCGACGCCTCTGCGGCGAGCTACTTCTTCGCCGCCGCGGCGGTGGTTGGCGGTCGGGTGGTGGTCGAGGGCCTGTCCCGCGACGCACTGCAGGGCGATGTGGAGTTCTGCGAGTGCCTGGCCCAGATGGGATGTACGGTCGACTACGGCGAGAACGAGATCGCCGTGACGGGCGGCGCCACGCTGCGGGGGATCGACGTTGACATGAACGCGATCAGCGACACGGTGCAGACCCTGGCCGTCGTGGCGGCATTGGCCGAAGGGCCGACCTGCATTCGCCGCGTCGGGCATATTCGCCACAAGGAAACCGATCGCATCGCGGCGGTGGCCTGCGAACTACGCAAGCTCGGCGCGACGGTGGAAGAAATGAGCGACGGGATGCGAATCACGCCGGCGCCGTTGCGCGGGGCGACGATCGACACCTACAACGACCATCGCATGGCGATGAGTTTTGCGATCGCCGGGCTCCGTGTGCCGGGGGTCGTGATTAACGACCCCGGCTGCACGGATAAGACCTATCCCGGGTTCTTTTGCGATCTGGCTTCGATTGCGTAGCAGGAACGCTGCGTTGCCAGACAGCGCGTACGCTGAGCCGCGAAAGACATCCGTGCGACCTGCGAGCGGCTCCGCAAGGCGATTACCGCAACCCTAGTTGACTGAGACCGATTCCGCTGCGCGTGGCAGCTTCGATAAGTTGTTCGGCTCGGTCCAAAATCGACGTTCCCGAATCGGACGGGTCTACGACCGACGCGGGATCCATGGCCACGAATGTGGCGCTACAGTGTTGGCACACGACGTTCTTGCCGAGGTACTTGACCCGCACCTGCAATTTGCGACCGCAGGTTGGGCACTCTTGGGCATAATACGTCGAGTTCGACATGGACAACCTCCTGATCCGCCCCAGTGTGGAATCCAAACTTCCGCCCCAGAGTCAGCTAGGGTAACGTCGCGGAATCGGTTTGACAAATATTTTTGCCGAACTGCGACCGCGCCGGGTTCGAGGGCGTCGTTGGTAAGGTGTTTTGTGGTAAGTGGTTGCGTTTGACCGACGGGGACTTCCCGCAGGCCAAATCAGGCCTGCCGAGCGGCTGCGAAGCTCATCTCCGGCCGGCGTCGTCACGACTGCGCCGGTCCCCATAAACCGCAAAATGAGAGACCCACGAGGCCTGCACGGGGTTCAACGTCCTGTGCGGCAAATTCGGAAAAAATGAGGCCCGCAGAAAGCTATCCTTGCCCGGGGAAATCTCGTGTCCCTGAGGGTGAAACCGCGGGGCGTACAGCGAGTTTCGTCAGTTTTACGTCGCGGGGTCTCGCATTCCGCGCTACAATGAACGCAAGGCGATCAGAGGAGTTGATTGCCCGCCAATCCCGAACTGCCTAAGGCCTGCTTGCCAAGGGCATCGCTGGGGGAGCGACTTTGGGTTCGGGAAGCGTATTGCCAGGAGTATGGGCACATGGGCAATCGAATCTTCGTGGGCGCGGTCGTCTTGCTGTGGGCTGGCAGCATGGGCTGGCTCATCGTCGACAAAGTCGTGCCCTCGTTCTATGGCGGCCCGCCGCCCGCCGCGGGCGGGTTCGAGACCGGCAAGCCCGTGGGTTGGAAGGTCGAATGGTCTGGCCGCAGCGTCGGCCACGCCTGCAGCATTCGCTTGCCAGGCGCCGCCGGGACTTCCGAAATTCATAACCGGGTGGTGCTCGATCAGGTCCCGCTGCTGGATCTCGCGCCGGCCTGGATGCGCACCGTGGTCGGCGATATCGGCGACCTGACGTTCGACGCGTCCACGCGGCTGGAATTTGATTCGCTGAATAACTTCTCCGCCTTCGAGAGCCGCATCAAGATCAACGACATCCCCGACGTGTTGCAGATGTCGGGACGGATGAGCGGTTCGTATTTGGAGTTGAAGATTCGTTCCGGCGAACTGAACTATCCCGCAAGCATTCCCATTACCAACGATTCGGCGATCAGCGAGGCCCTCTTTCCTGACGCAAAACTCCCGTACATGTACGTGGGTCGTCGGTGGGACGAGGATCTCTATCACCCCTTCCGCTCGCCCAGCGAACCGGTCGAGACGATCGAGGTCGAGGTGGTCAGCGAGGAGACGATCTCCCACGGCGATGAGATGTATCGCGTGTTTCGCGTCGAGTATCGCGGCGAAGCGAGCCCGGGCATTCCCGAGGAGGCGCGATTGCAGGCGGTGGCTTGGGTCACTCCCGAGACGGGCGAAGTGCTCCGACAGGACGTGATTGTGGGGCATTCCAAACTGCGGTTTGAGCGGGTCAGCGACGACGACGCCCGGTTGTTGTCGCGCGAATTGCTGGAACGATCTCGGCGACCGGGGCGTTCGGGATACCACGGCGGCATGTCACGGCGCCGACGACGTCCGCCGACTGATTCGGGCGAGTCGGGCCCGTTGCCGAACACGGAGGCAGGCCTGCCAGTCAACGCTCGCGCCCATTGAAAACAACGAGCCGCGCTGGTCTGCTGTCCGCATGCTTCGGTTTGAACACGTTTCCCGATCTTACGGCTCGCGCCTTGCCGTCGACGATTTGCAGCTTGAAATCAAAGCGGGGCAACTGTATGCGCTGCTCGGGCACAATGGCGCGGGGAAGACCACAACGATCAAGATGCTGGTCGGCCTGCTGCGGCCCGGCCAGGGCGTCATCACGGTCGGTTCGTACGACGCGGTGGAGCATCCCCGCGAGGTCAGCCGGTTGATTGGCTACGTGCCCGATCAGCCGTTTTTGTACGACAAGCTCTCCGCTCGCGAGTTCCTGCAGTTCGTGGCGGACATGTACGGTCTCTCAGCCGCCGCCGGGGCCGCGGCGGTCGCCCGCGAAATCGAGCGGTTCCATTTGGGGGATTTCGCCGATCGGCTGGCCGAGAGCTACTCGCACGGCATGCGGCAGCGAACCGTGTTTGCCGCAGCGCTGATTCACGATCCGGAAGTGCTGGTCGTCGACGAACCCATGGTGGGGCTCGATCCGCAAAGCATCAAACTGGTCAAAGACCTCCTGCAGAGCTACGTCCGCGACGGCCGCACCGTGCTGATGTCGACGCATACGCTCGCCGTGGCCGAAGAAATCGCCGACCGCGTGGGCGTGATGAAGACCGGCAAGCTGATGTTTGACGGCCGGGTCGAGACGTTGCGGGACGTGGTGGAGGGAACGGACGGCTCGCTGGAGGCAATGTATCTGGCGATGATGGAACGCCTGGACGGGCCCGCCCCGGCCAGCGAATGACGAAGCACCGCGGTGTAGCAGAATCTTCGATGTCAGAAGCCGCCTTGCCAATTCGCGTGGACGCCAACATCGTCATGCGGGATTTGCCGTCGCATGAGCGCGAGGGGCAGATCTTCTGGCGACTGCGAGTGCGGTTATGCATGGCCCATCTGCGCAGTCTGATGGCGCAAGCCCGCCTGCGCACGTCGCTGGTCGTCGGGCTGAGCGTGTTTTTCTGGGTCGGACTGTTCGCGCTGTTTTACGGCGGTTTTGAGTTCGTGGTGAAACATGTCGACGCCCCCGGGGCGCCGTACCACGCCAAGACCATGCAATTCATCTTCTCGCTGTTCTTCCTGTCGCTCCAGGTGATGTTGGTTTTCTCCTCTGGCATTATCCTCTACAGCGGGCTGTATCCGTCGCACGAGACCGCCTTTCTCTTGACATTGCCGACGCGCAACGAGCGGCTGGTCGACTACCGCTTTCAGGAGGCGCTGTTTTTCAGCAGTTGGGGATTCTTTCTGCTGGCGAGTCCCATGCTCATGGCCTACGGGGCTGTGGTGCACGCCCCTTGGTATTACTTTGCCTATCTGCCCGTGCTGTTGGCGGCGTTCGCGTATATTCCCTGCGCCGTGGGGGCGATCATATGCCTGGTGCTCATCGACCGCCTGCCGCGTTTGCGCCGCGTCATCCTGGGCGCGGCTGCTCTGGCTATCATTGTGATTGCTTACCGCTCGATCTGGCGGACGCTTGAAATGACCGACCTGGAGGCGTTGGGCCGCTCCTGGTTCACCGAAACGTATCGCCGGTTCCGCTTCATGCGCGACGAGTGGCTGCCGAGCGTCTGGCTCAGCCATGCGCTGCTCGACGCCGCCCGCCGATCCAACAACAACCCCAAGGATCTGCCTTGGTTCGAAAGCGGCAAGTATCTGATTGTGCTGGTCTCCAACGCGCTGTTTCTTCACATCGTGGTGGGCGGGTTGGGCAAACGGATGTTTCGATCCAGCTACTGCGGTCTGCACTCCCGCCCGGCGAGGCAGCCGCGCACGACCTGGGGCAAGGTCGACCGCTTCGTCAGCGCCGGGCTGTGGATGTTGCCCCCGACGATGCGGGTGCTGATCGTCAAAGACTTGCGGCAGTTCCGCCGCGACCCTGTTCAGTGGTCGCAGTTTCTTATTTTCTTCGGCTTGCTGTTGCTGTATTTCGCCAACGTCGATCGTTTTCGCCAGCACCGCGAGAACCCCGACGTGCTGACGTGGGTCAACATCGTCAGCTTTCTCAATTTGGCCGTGGTGGGGCTGATACTCTCGACGTTCACGACGCGTTTTATCTATCCGCTAATCAGTTTGGAGGGGCGGCGGTTTTGGATTCTCAGCCGCCTGCCCATCGACCGCGATACGATCCTGTGGGGCAAACTCCTGTTTGCCGCCGGCGGGTCGTGGATGTCGTGCAGCGTGTTGGTGCTGGTGAGCGACCTGATGTTGAGCGTGTCGTGGGTGATTGTGGCGCTTCACCAAATCGTTTGCCTGCTGCTGTGCATCGGCTTGTCGGGCATGGCGGTGGGATTGGGGGCGATCATGCCCAACTTTCGCGAACAATCGCCGTCGAAGATTGCCGCCGGATTCGGCGGCACGCTCAACCTGGTGCTCAGCGCACTGTACATTCTGGTTGTGGTGCTGCTGACCGCCCTGCCCTGCCACTTCTACCTGCTCGCCGGCAAGTCCGACGGACAGCCGAAACTGCTGGAACCGACTTTCATGAACGTCTGGATGCTGCTGGGAGTCGGGTGCGCGGTCCTCGTCACGGCCATTGTGACGGTCATTCCGCTGCGCCGCGGATTGCAGGCGTTTCGCCAGCTGGAGGTGTAGCGAGCCCGCCCGCGACCGGCGGCGCCCTGGCGCCAACAGCCGTGCACAGGAGGCGTGATGCCAATCGGCGGGGTGCGGTTTATCTCAGGGGGCGAGGGAATCTCGCCCCGGCGCCGCAGCGCTGCTCGCCTAGTCGGCCGTTGCTGCGAGTTTTATAATCACGTCCTCGCTGCCGCTGTCGGGGCGGCGATTGACGCAACCTGCCGAGTCCCATGACGTTCCGCTCCGATACCTGCCGCTCTGACGACCCCTCCGCAGCGCGGATCGGGGCGGTGAATTATCTGAACACCAAGCCGCTGGTGCGGGGGCTGGCGGAGGCGTTGCCGGCGGCCGAGTTGATTTTCGACGTCCCCAGCCGGCTGGCTGATCGTCTGGCGGCGGGCGAGTTGGACGTGGCGCTGGCGCCGGTGATTGAGTTGGCGCGGCATCCCGAGTGGACGGTCATTTCCTCGGCCTGTATTGGATGCCGCGGGCCGGTGCTGAGCGTCAAAGCATTGTTTCGGCGGCCGCCGCAGCAGGTGCGGCGATTTGCCGTTGATGAAGGCTCGCGCACGAGCGTCGTGTTGTCGCAAGTGCTGCTGGCGGAAGTCGCCGGCGTGCGTCCCGAACTGACGCCGCTGCCGTTGGGCCGCGCGATCGACGACGTCGACGCCGACGCTCTGTTGGTGATCGGCGATCGCGCGATCGACCAGGACGAGTCGTCCTTCGTCGAGACCTGGGACCTGGGCGACCGTTGGTGCCGGTGGACCGAGTTGCCGTTCGTGTTCGCCGTGTGGGCAGCCCGTCCGGGATTCGACGCGTCGCAGGTGGAACCGGAATTGAATGCCGCGCGGGACCGCGGGCTTGCCGAGTTGCACGCCATCGCCGCCGAGCAGGCGACGGCGATGAGCTTGCCGCACGACCTGGTGCTCGCCTACCTGCGCGACAATCTGTATTTTTACTTTGCAGCCGCCGAACGGCGCGGGCTGGAGTCGTATTTCTCCAAAGCTGCGCAGTGGGGCCTCATTCCTTCCGACATGGGATTGCGTTTCGATGATCGCACCGCTGAGCGTTAGCGATATTCTGGACAAAGCCGTCGCCGGCGAACGTCTGTCGCCTGAAGAAGGCGTGCGATTGCTGCAGGGGGCCGACTTGGCGTCGCTGGGGCGCGCCGCCCACGAAGTGACCTGCCGGCTGCACCCGGAGAACTATCGCACCTACAACATCGATCGCAATATCAACTACACCAACGTGTGTACCGCGGTCTGCGACTTCTGCGCGTTCTATCGCAAGCCGAAGTCCGACGAGGGGTACGTGCTGGATCTCGACACGATCCTGGCAAAGACGGCCGAGACGGTCGAACTGGGCGGCGAGCAGATCCTGCTGCAAGGGGGGCTGCACCCTGACTTTCCGTTGGAGTGGTACGAAGACATGCTGCGCGGGATCAAAGCCGAGTTTCCGCAAGTGAACATCCACGGCTTTAGCCCTCCGGAGATTTACCACTTTACGAAGCTCACCAAGCTGCCGCTGCGCACCGTGCTGCAGCGGCTGCGCGACGCGGGTCTGGGAAGTCTGCCGGGCGGCGGCGCCGAGATCCTGGTCGATCGCGTCCGCAAGGAAATCACGCGCGGCAAAGTGCTCACCGACGACTGGCTGGAAGTGAGTCGCGTTTGGCACCAGTTGGGCGGGCGCAGCTCGGCCACGATGATGTTCGGGCACGTCGAAACGCTCGAAGAGCGCATCGAGCACCTCGAACGGCTCCGCCAGGTGCAGGATGAAACGGGCGGGTTCACGGCGTTCATTTGTTGGACGTTCCAGCCCGAGAACACCGACATGTCGCACATCACGCCCGCCGGGGCCCACGACTACCTGCGCACCAACGCGGTGGCGCGACTCTACCTCGACAACTTTGCCAATCTGCAATCGAGTTGGGTCACGCAGGGGCTCAAAATCGGGCAAATGGCGTTGCTCTACGGCGCCAATGACATGGGCAGCTTGATGATCGAGGAGAACGTCGTCGCCGAGGCGGGAACTGTGCATCACCTGACGCTCGAGCAGATTCGCGGCGCCATCAGCGAACTGGGGTACGAGCCGCGACAACGGAATGTCTTCTACGAATTGGTCGACCGAGAGGTCCCGGTGCGCAGTCCCATGCCGGAGAACCGGCAGAATCCGACATCCTTGCCGATTCTCAACTGACGGCGCGCAATTGGCAGGCTCCCTGCGGCAAGGGACGCTGTTATCCTTGAGGAATCGGCGAACAACGTCCCGTTGCGTTGCCCGAGCTCTCGCAGCCACCCTTTCCTCAGCTTGTCCGCCGCGATGATCGAAGTCTTCGAGTTGACCAAGGCCTACCCCGACCTGCACCGCGGGCAGTTCGTGGCGCTCGATCGCCTGTCGTTCACGGCCAAGTCGGGCGAGGTCTACGGCCTGTTGGGTCCCAACGGCGCC
>JAGQOU010000325.1 GCA_020427145.1 Planctomycetales bacterium
ACACCTCGTTGCCGTCCCACAGCGGGCCGATGGAGTTCAGCACGATGCGCCGCTCCTCGTCGGTGCGGGCGACGCGGCTCATCATGGCCGCGCCCAGGTCGAAACCGTCCAGCACGGCGTAGCCGGCCAGCAGCACGCCCAACAACACAAACCACAGGATGTTGAGATCCATAATCGTCCGCTCGCGGTGGGGTCACTTTACTGAAATCCGAGACAGGCCCCGGGGGAACTCGTTGTGCGAGGCGAGTGTCGGGGTCCTTCACGTTTCGTCCGTCATCGAGCCCTTATGGGTTGCCAACGCAGTCGCGGCGCCCAGCAAGCCCCCTTTGCCTTCCTCATGCCCGCCGGTCCCCGGCAGTTCCGGCCCGTGGTGAATCTTCTGATGCAACAGCATCAGCCACAGGGCGAACAGCAGCAGGTAGACCAATCCGAAGGCGATAATCGATCCCAGCACCTGCTCGGCGGCAACCGATTCGCTGAGCGCCGTACTCGTGCGCAACCCTCCGAGGACTTGGCCTTCGACAAACTGCGGATAGACCACCCAGGGCTGCCGTCCCACCTCCGCGGCGATCCACCCCAATTCGTTGCCGGCGAACCCCAACCCGACGGCAAACACAAAGAACCACATCACCGGGCGCTTGTCGAACAACGTGCCCCGCCACCGCCAGTACGACGCCGCCAGCGTGCAGGCGATCATCACCATGCCGATCGCGATCATCGCGTGGTACGCCTGAAACGTGAGCCACACGGGCGGGCTGCCGAAATCGGCTTCCAAGTCGTTCAGCCCCGTGACAGTTGCCGCGGCGTCGTGGTGAATGAGCCAACTGAGCATGCCGGGCAGAGCCACGCCGTAGTGAACAGTGCGGGCCGTGGCATCGGGCCAGCCCCACAGATACAGCGGCGCGTTGTCGGTCGTCTCGAACAGCCCCTCCATGGCTGCCATCTTGGCCGGCTGGTGCTTCGCGACGTTCTTGGCTTGCAGATCGCCGGAAACGAGTTGGGCCAGCGAGCAGACCGTGGCCAGCAACAACGCCCCGGTGAACGACCGCTTGGCGAACTCCAGATGCCGTTTGTGGAGCACGTACCAGGCCGAGATGCTCATCACGAAAAAGGCGCCCAACAAGAACGCCCCCAGCCACACATGCACCAGACGGTGCACTGTCGAGGGGTTGAAGACCATCGCCCAAAAATCCACGATCTCGGCCCGTAAGAAGACTTGCCCGTTGATGACGTGTTCACGGATCTCGTGTCCCGTGGGCGTCTGTTGCCAGGAGTTGGCCACGGTGATCCAGATGGACGAGAACAGGCCGCCGCAGGCCACCATCAGCGTCGCAAAGAAGTGCATCTTCGGCCCGACCCGATCCCAGCCGAACAGCAGCAGCGACAAGAACCCCGACTCCAGAAAGAACGCGAAGATCCCCTCCGCCGCCAGCGCCGATCCGAACACGTCGCCGACATAGCGGGAGTAGACGGCCCAGTTCGTGCCGAACTCAAACTCCATCACAATGCCGGTGACCACCCCCAACGCGAAATTCAATCCGAAGATCTTCGTCCAGAACTTTGCGGCCGATTCGTACAGGGGATCTTTGGTCCACAGAAACATGGCCTCGAGATAGACCAGCACCACTCCCAGCCCGATGGTCAGGGGCGGGAACAGATAGTGGAACATGATGGTCAGCGCGAACTGCAGTCGCGACAGCAGCAGCACGTCCATTGCGCATGTCCTGGGCGAGAATTATGTGGCGGGAAACTGGCGGGAGAACGGCCGCGTCGCAGCTGCAAATCAGGATCGCGCGACGGCATCCCGTGAGATCAACCGCGGCGCGCCGCTATGCGCAACGTAGCCGCCAGCGCTGCCCCGCGCCCAGGGGTGAGCCGAAACGCACAGAATTTGCCCACGAATTGCCGTGCGATGGCCGAGTTGGCCCAATCGACCGCGAATACCGCGGGCGTCGGCGTGGCGTCGGCGACCTGGGGCTTCAGCGCGCCCGCGACCGTGCGACGAGGAACAGAATCCCGCCGACCGCAGAGAGCAGCAGCGTCGCCGGTTCGGGAACTGCCGCAAGCGCGGCGCTGGGCGGCGTCAGGCCGAAGTCGCGCTGCCATTGCAGGAAGTCGCCGCCGTTGACGGCGCCGTCGGCATCGGCGTCGCCCGTGGCTGGGGTCGCGCCGCTGGCCAGACCGTAGTTCTGCTGCCAAACGGCGAGATCTGCTCCGTCGACGTCGAGGTCGCCGTCGAAATCGGTCGCGATCGCCGGCAGGGCAATCACAAACGAGGCGTTCGCCACCACCACGCCCGAGGCGACGACGTTCACGGCGAGTCCATTGAAGTCCACGACGTTCGTGATCTCCACCGGCAGCGTCATCACGGCGTCGATCAAGCGATACGGTCCTTCGGACGTGATCGTCGCCAGTTGGATCGTTCCGTAGCTGCCCGGAGGGGCTGAATCGGAGACGGGCATGTCCTCCAGATCGAACATCGCGCTGGCCAATCCCGTGGCCGTGACTGTGCCCCGGTTCAACGAGACCAAGAAATCGGCCGAGTCGAATTGGTAGACCACGCCAGAGCCGGCGATCCGCGACATGGCGGCCGGCGGATTGATCGTCGACACGTCGGCGACGGCATCGGTGATCGAGATCGAGGCCGTGAAGGGGATCGTAATCAGAAAATTGTTCGTCGGCGAAATATCGGCGTTTGTGACCGTCACCGCCGCGTCATTGGGGAAGCGGCTCCCATCGCCAAAATCGAGCGAGGCGTCAATCGTGCCAAACAGCGATTGGCCGTCCGACCCTTGCAGAATTGAAACGCCCGCGGTCACTTCCAAACTCGACCGAGCGGGATCGAGTGCGAACACGACGTCGACCGGGCGGGCCGAGGTCGGACAGGCCGCTGCGACGAGCCAGGCCGTCGTGCAAACCGCACTGAGCAACGACCGCTTCCCGCCGCGTCGCCATCCCAACCAAACTGGCACGTTGAGACTCATCGCTGTCCGCCTTGAAATGACCAGGAGTCACGAGCGCATAAGAAACGGCGTGCGACCGGAAGTTTCCTCATCCCGTCGCACGCCGTCACCATGGTCGTCTAAGCCGTCTGCGCGGCGTGCGTCTTGTGATACTCGCCGAGAATCCACTCGTAGGTGCGAGCCATGCCGTCGGACAATTTGATGCCCGGCGCCCAGCCCAGCAGTTTGGTGATCAGCGTGTTGTCGCTGTTGCGGCCGTTGACGCCCTTGGGGGCGCTCAGGTTGTAGTTCCGCTCAACCTTGATGCCGGCGATGTTCTCGACAATGTCCACCAACCCGTTGATCGTCGTGAGCTCGTCCGAGCCCAGATTGATCGGCTCGATGACGTCCGAGTCCATGATCATGCGAATGCCTTTGACGCAATCGTCGATGTACATGAAGCTGCGGGTCTGCTTGCCGTCGCCCCAGATCTCCATCTCGTGATTGCCGGTCTCCTTGGCGTGGATCACCTTGCGAATCACCGCGGCGGGGGCCTTCTCGCGGCCGCCGTCCCACGTGCCGTACGGGCCGTAGACGTTGTGGAACCGCGCCACGCGCGTGTACAGGCCGAAGTCCTCGCGGAAGTGGCGGCACATCCGCTCGCTAAACAATTTCTCCCAGCCGTAGCCGTCTTCCGGCATGGCGGGGTAGGCGTCCTCTTCCTTCAGCGGCACGACGTCTTCGCACTTCTGCTTGTCGGCGTTGTACACGCACGCGCTGCTGGCGTAGAAGAGTCGGTCGCATTTCGACGCGAGCGCCGACTGCAGCAGATGCGTGTTGATCAACACGCTTAGCATGCAGAGCGCTTTGTTGTTTTCGATGAAACCCATGCCGCCCATGTCGGCAGCCAGGTTGTAAACGTCGCTGACGCCGTCGCAGGCGGCGTCGCATGCGTCCTTGAGCTTCAGATC
The DNA here is from genome assembly GCA_020427145.1 of Planctomycetales bacterium. Lineage (GTDB taxonomy): Bacteria > Planctomycetota > Planctomycetia > Pirellulales > Lacipirellulaceae. The sequence continues at coordinate 3,914 of JAGQOU010000325.1, forward strand.
GGCGACGACGTTTTCGACGCCGTCGGACACTTGGTACCACTCGGCAACCGGCTTGATGTCGACGCTGCGGACTTCGTGGCCTTCGCTTAGCAGCTGCTTGACCAAGTGGCCGCCGATGAAACCGCCGCCGCCCGCTACGAGAATCTTCTTCTTGCTCATGTCGCTTGCTACGCCTCGAAATCAGAGTGAAAAATATGCGCTCTCGCCGCGTCGTTTTGCGCGGTTACCTATTGGAGGAGTTCCTCACGGAGAAACAAAGTCGACCGACGTTGACGCCGCCAACCGCACGTTCAGCGGCTTCGCCAAGAGAGGCCCGAGGGAAGTTCGGCGAACCGCATGCGCACCGAACCGTCGAGTCGACACTTGCAGTATACTCGCACCTTCGCGGCGGGTGAATGATTCGGCGGCGGTTTGCCGGGCCGTTTCGCCCGGATTTGCCGAGAATTCAGGCCCCAAACGCCTCGCGGCCCCGCTGGCAAGATCGTAGCGATTGCACCGGCGGAGCGCCAGCCGATCAGCCCCCCAGAATCTTCTCGAACCGGTCGGTGATCGCGGCGATGTCGAAGTGCTCCTCGGCGTACTGGCGGGCGGCGGCTCCCATCGCCGGCAGCTTCTCGGGCGCGTCGAGCAATTGCTCGGCCAAACGCCGGAAACCGGCCAAATCGTCCGGCGGCGACACCACGCCCGCCCCGTGATCCGCCAGAATGCGCGCCGCGAGATTCTCACTCGGCATCGCCGCCAGAATCGCCCGCCCCGAGCACAGGTAGCTCAACACCTTCGAGGGTACGCTGAACACGCCCGCGTCCGGCTCCAGGATGGCGACCAGCGCATCGGCGCTCCCCAAGCAGTCGGCCATCTGCTCAAAGGGAATGAATCCCATCGTCCGCAGCGAGCGCACGCCCTGCTCGGCCTTGGCGCGTTCGAGCCATTCGGCCCCGATGCCCTCGCTCACCACAATCACTTCGCCGGCGCCGCGCTGGTCGCACAGTTTGGCCAACTCCAGCAACAGGGCCGGATTATGCTTCATGGCCATCGTGCCGGTGTAGATAAACCGCGGGCCCTCTTTCAGTCCGTGCTGCTGCGACCAGGCATTATCCCGCGGCCGCACTTCAATGGCGCCGAGGTCCGACCAATTGTGTACGACGTGCATGCGATCTCTGTCCACGCCCCACTGCTCGTAGAGCGACGTGAAGTCTTCGGTGATCAGCACAATCGCGTCGCTCAGTCGGGCCGTGGTCTTATCCATCTGGATGAAGTACTGGCCGACTGCGTGGCCGACGACCGGGACCTTGCGTTTGAGCAGCTTGTACGCGGCAATGCCGTAGACGTCCTGCACCCAAAACACGTGGCGGACATTCTGGCGGCGGCAGTGCTTGACCAGTTGCACTTGGGGAATCGAAGGCGTGTTCGCCGAAACGACCACGTCCGGGCGGAATTGCTCGACCGCGTCGACCGCCAGGGCGCCGTACGCGCGTTCCAGCTTGAACCGTTTCCAATACCCGTCCTTGGGGATCATCTCGCCCAAGTCGAGCGCCAGCACGTCAAACCCGGGTGCGTCGTCGCCGCGCTTGACCAGTTCGCCGCGCGGCGTGTGGGTCGACCCGCAATAGGCATGCAACACGTCGTGCCCGCGCGCCGCCAGGGCTCGGCTCAGCTGCAGTTGAAACGGATGCCCGGCGTATTCGTGAACCAAGATGCGCACTGCGGCTATTGCTCCTGTGAGGTCATTGCGTGAATGCCGGCCGCCACCGGGCGACGATCAAGCATTTAGCCTTCAAACGGATCGAAACCGTAACGGTCGAGAACATCTCCGCCGTATTCGCGAAATAAGTCCCGATGTCGCGTTGTGAACTTCTCACGCCATCCGCCCGACCTTCCCTTGCGATAGGTGTGAGATCGTTCAGGATCGACGCTGGCCCGCATGCCAGCCACGACCGCATCAATATCCATCGGCGTGGCGCTACGTGCGGCATAGTAGTCCGCGATTTGACGCAAAAGTTCTGGTTGCTGATCTGAGACAAGGTCTTCAAACCTCACGGCAAAAACGTCGTCTCGTTGGATCCACGGTGCGTATTGTTCAAATCGTTCGCCAATGGGCGGATAGTAGAATGAATCTGATTTCTCAGGGATGCCGCGAATCGACAGCTCGATCGCAGCATCGAGCGACGGGGCGTCGCGAAAGAAAGGGTGCAGACGGTGCCACCGATTGAGCGAACGAAGGTAGTGGGCTTCGCTTAGCACCACATCCCGCGGATCTCGGTAAATGAAATAATGAACAATGCCCGTTTCGACAACAGCCTCCGCAATCTCTGTGGCGAAGAACAGGTGACTGCGCACCAACTCCCCGGGTATCGCCGTTCGTAACGCTGCGGCCGACTCGCTCGAGGTGCGCCGCTGAAATCGAAAGGAACTTGTCATCGACGACAAAAACTCGCCATAGTTGCGCCGCGCCGGCAGCGCCTCCAGGATCTGGTCCAGAAGGTGCGTACCGCTCTTCGGAAATGAATTGGCCAATACTGGCGGGCGGGACGCATAGTCCGCGGGCTTGGCCTTCGCCCGAGCCAGACGGCGAGGTGCGCGCAACGCGAACGCGGCGCCCTTGCGGATCAGTCCGCTGCGATTATGCAGATTTCGTTGAAGAAAATCGACGGGCGACATGAGCAACTTGCCGTGGTCAAACGCGCGAAGTCTATCGCTGGACGGCGCCAGGAATGCGACTGGTGAAATCTACGATGCGGTGGCGACGGGCGCGGCTGTCAGGCGCTCGATCAGTGCCGGAAACTCAAGCAGTGCATCCTCCTGCAACTGACCAACCCGGACAAGCGCTGCAGCGTGAGCGGAGGCAAATTCCGCAGCGTCGGCTCGCCAGCGGCGAATTTGCTCCGTCGCCCCGGCGGCAAAGTCCTCGGAGCGATCAAAGGCCAAACCGCACTGCCCGTCAACGATCCAGGGCACGCACCCCCGGGCTGCCGCCAAGACCGGCCGGCCATAGGCGAGGGCCTCGGTCAGCACGATTCCCCAGGACTCGTTGCGATACTTGGTCGGGAATAGAAAGACGTCGATTTCGGCGAAGAACTTGGCCTTCGCGTCGCCATAGACAGGCCCCCGGTACTCGACCCTGCCGGGCCAGTGGGCCAATGTGCGTTCGATCAGCCGTTCCTCACCAGATCCCATGCAGGGTCCTGCGAGCACCAGTCGCACATCCGATTGGGCCGCGAGTTGCTCGAACACGGCGATCGCTTCGGCAAGCCCCTTGGCAAAGGACAAGTTGCTCATCAATCCCAACGTGCTTGGACCCGCCGGCGGTGCGACGTCGACGGCTTCTAGCGGCGAGGCGATCGTCGGCGGGACAACCCAGAAGTCGCTGCGAGATTGAGGATACGCGGCGAGAAAGTGGTCGCGCATCAGCCGACAGTGGACAACGTGGGCTCCGCTCGGGCCAACGAGCCGGTCAATCCGCCTCATCCGCCATTCGGGCCGATCGAGATACGAATAGGCATGGTGGTGAACAGCAAGACGATAACCGAGCAACCGAGCCAGCGCCAGAATCGCTAGATCGTAGTACAGTCCGCCGCCGGAACTGAGCGCATAGTAGAACCGACGGCGGCGGCCCAGTCCGCATAGCGGCAAGACAACAAGCGTCTTCGCCACCGCAGCGGCTCGGCGCAGCTTCCACCGCCAGCCCTTCATTGGCTTGCCGGGCGACCAATTGATGATGCGGACGGCGTCGCGACGTCGAAGTTCATCGATGATCACAGCCGTCATTGCCGTCATTCCCGTGACCGGCGGCGGCAGTGCCCCAGCGAACACGACCGGCGCTGCGTGCGGCGCATGCGAGCGGCCGCTATCGCGGGTTTGCGAATCGTGCTCAGCTGCTAGTTCGGGCATCGTTGCTATTGGCATTGAGGCGTCAATGGGCGGTCGCTTCCTGCGGGTCGGGCAAGCGAATGCCGTGCTGCTGGAGAATCATTTCATACAGTGTCTGGGCCTCGGCGAGCAGACGTTGGGCCGGCTGGGACTCAAGTTGGGACGCAAGGTCGTCTTTGGCTGAGCGCCGCGCCGCCGAAGGCCGAGCCACGTGCGTTTCGCGAACCACGTCGCCGCCGGCGTCGCGTTGCTCAATCTGCTCCAACTCGGCATAGACCGCCGCGACATTCTCTTCGTTATGGTCGAACTCCGCGAAGTTCGTTCCGAAGCGATCGTTGAGCCGCCTGATCACTGCCCCCATATCGGCGGTCGTCTCGGTAAAATCAGCAACCACGACGCCGTCGGCCAACGCGGCCACGGGCAGGTAAAAATCCAAGTACTCTTCCAAAGCCCATACCACGGACGGCAACTCCTTGCGGATGGTCAGTGACAACACCGCGTCTCGCGGCTCGCGAATGAGCACCAGCGTGGGAATCCCTCGCCGCGCGCCTAATCTCACCTGTGCAACGGAATGCAGATGATGCGCGACTTCGATGAGTTTTGGTTGTGCACGAATTACGGCGAGCGTAGCGAATGAATTGGCGCAGCGCGGATATCCCTCGATGACCAACCGAGTGTCTGGGCCAATCCCCAACTGGCGATACCGCCTAAGCAACCGCCGCAACGCGATCAGGCACGCCGGGCTGGAACGAATCCATCGTCTGAGAGAATGCCACATATGCAATAAGGCGAGCAAGTTGCGAAAGCGACGGTGATCCTACCCGCGATCAGCAGCCAACGCGACGCCGATCAGCAGGACTCGTCATTGCGTTTTTTCACTGCGGAATACAAAGCATATCGCCAAATTCGTGGGACGAGAAAGACCGCGACAGGTCCAAGGGATCAAGGATATCGTAGTTGTGCGGTGCGACCATTTCGACGATTTCTGCAGCACTCGTGCCGTCTTCACGGGGGACTCGATCATTCAGTTCCGAGAAAACAATGGGCCGATTCATCGACAAGATTCGTTGCGCCCGGCAATAACAACGTTCTTCACGCCTTCGACGTCTATCTTGATGAAACCAGGATCAATGCCGTGTGACTTGGCGAGCTGATTGATCGTCGTGGCCGCCACGTCGCGAGTCTCATACCGATAATGTTTAGCCTTCTCGCCGGTGATCAGCGGATGCTTCGCATCCTTGAGGCTGGAGGACTCCTCCTTGCCAAACACCACGTCATGCGAAATGCTCCCGGACTGACCTGCGGCGACGCACTCGAACACGACCACGGAGTCCTCGACGCCGTTGCGAGCCAGGTATTCATGCAAGCGAGCCATGATGTTTTGACGGAGCGAAATCTGTGATATCAGTAAGCGGCTGACGGCCTCGTTGCCAGACCCCACGAGGCTCTATTATTTCTCAACGCCTCGCGTTTTCTACGCCGCCGGGAGCCGCCCGCCAAAGGTCCGGGACATATTGGCGCTGATTTGAGCGGTTACGCTGATTGAGTTGGGCGATCGCCCACAAAACTGCATTCGCGTCGAATTTAGGGGGCGGTCCTTCTCCCGCAGAACGATGCGGTGTCCGCCGCGCCGAGACGCCTGCTGCTCGCGATTTGGGCGGGATATCATACCACGTCAATCTGAAAGATCCACCGGACCGTCGATACTCGGTGAGATCGACGGCGGACCCGCCCTGCCGGACAGCCTCTTGCGAATCAAGCCTGCGACTGCTATCCACATTTTCGGATCGGCGGTGGGGGTGGTCCACACGCCAACCTTCCATCGCACCATTAGAGTGATCAAAATATTATAAGTTCCAAAAACAGCCAACGTTGCGATAGCCGCACCAGTCGCACCGTATAGTGCGATCAACGGAGGAGCGGTCAACAAGTAGCAACCCGCTGCCGTGAGAGAAGCCCGCAACAAAACGATCTGATTTCCTGTCATGACTAACGTCAAAGCGTTTGCGCCCGCATAGCACGAGATTGCCGCCGCCACGGTGGTAATCCTCAGCGGTACGACTGCGCTGTCGCCAAACTGACCAAAAAAGAACGTCAGCACTTGCTCGGGAAACGCCAAGTATGCCAACGCGAATACCGTCGTGGGCACCGCAACCAACGACGCCACGCCGCGGAGCAACCCTTCAAGTCGCCTGAGCTCCCGGCGAGCATACAATTCAGCGATAAATGGCGTGGCGATCGTCGTCGCCAGCATATGAGACGCCGCCAACAGCTCAGCCAGCCGCAGTACAAGGTTGTAGTCGGCGACATTCTCCTCATTGGCAAGAAATCCCATGATCAGCATTTCGAAGTGGATGATGCCCGTCGACGTGAGCTGAACAAGCACGTTCGGCAAGCTTTCAAAGAAGAACCAACGTCGCGTCGGATCCGGTTCGATTGCCGTGGTTGCTTCATCAAGCTGCGGAGCGTTGGGCAGAGCATCGTTCCGATCCGTCCGACCGGCAATTCGCCACAGCACCATGGCGCCAATTGCCGCCGCAGTCAGGTTGGCGATCGCCTGGGCCGCCAACGCCGTCGTCAGCGAGATGGCGCCCGCCATCCAGAGTCCCACGCAAATCGCCAACGACAAGACGTTAGCTATGACGCCGCCGCTGCGATTTCCGACGAACGACGCTTCGAAAAAACGATCAAACCCTTGAAGCGCATGGCTAAGCGTCAGCGAAACAACCAAGCCGCTCATCCACAGCGAAGTCAGTAGCGGATGGTCGTGCAGCGCCTGCCACCTTGTCGCCGCGCTGCCCTCCAAGGCGAAAGCCAGAATGAGTAGGGTGCAGCCGATGCAGCCGATCGGCAGCAACGAAAATGCATTCGCAATCGCCCGCCGCCGAAGCACTGCGTCGTTTACGACGCTCGGCGCCCGTAGAGTGCGAAGGAGAATCCTCGGCACTCCCATCGAGGCGGGGATGCCAAGAAAGATGGCCGCAGCCGATGCCAGCGCATAGGCAGCGTAGTCCCCCTCGGAAAGCGCCCGGCGCAGGACGGAGTTAATTCCCAGCAGCGCCCCGACCGACGCAAACCGGCCGACGACCGTCCAGACAGCTCCCGAAGCGATTCGCCGCGCAAGCGACCGGCGAGGCGCTGGCGTTCCGGAACCGGTCGTGCCCATGGCTTTTGATGTGAAGGAGGCGCATAACGCCGAGGGTCGGAAGCCGACGTATCAAGACGTGGCAATTTCAGTTGGCGTCGAGCAATCGTTCGGGTCGATGGAACACGCCATCTGCGAACAGCAATTCTCCGGTCTCGGCGTGCCAGTGCACCCCGTCGAATAAGCTCATGCGGAATCCGCGATCAAGCACCCATCGATACAATTCATCGAATAATACCTGTCCCTCGTACAGGTCGACGAAGCTCATTTCCAGCTGCATCATCACCGAATCTTGCAGAGTTTCTGGTGCGCCGAGCAACACAGGCATCTCAAAACCCTGGGTATCGATCTTGAGCCACAGACGAGATTCGCCCCGGCGCAGTTCCTTAAGCTCATCGTCCAGTCGGCGGACTTTCACGCGTTCGTCGCGAACGGCCGCGCTTGCCGGCGCGGACGTGACCGACTTTTCGGTCACTTTCATCAACGAGCTGCTCACCGAATTCGCCGAAACGTGAATGTCAACCTCGCCGCTGGTTTCGCCGCAAGCGACCCCAACGACGTCCCATAAGTCGTCGTTGGCCACCGATGCCTTTAATCGTTCGAAAACCTCGGCGATGGGCTCAAACGAGATGATGCGGCCTCGATACCCCAGCTCGCGCAGCTTTCGACCGAAGATCCCATCGTTGGCGCCGACATCAATTACCAAGTCCACGCCAAGCCGTCGCACTAGATCCATCTGTTGTGCAACAGGGTGTGAGCGCGGCTGATAGCGAATGATATCGAATCCTAAACGACGTCCGAGATGTTTCGTCTGGTGCGTGAGCCACTTCTTCATAGTCAATTGTTTCCTCAGGCAAATCGTCCGTTGAGCGTCGATTCTCACGGCGACGCAATTCGGATCGGACCAGCTATGTGATACGCGTTCCAATTCGAAATAGCGCGTTGCTAGCTGGTTCCAACCCTTCCAAACTAGATACTTGCGGGCCGCGCCAACGACCTGCGCCAGGGCGGCATCCGCAGCGGCTGGCGATCTAAGGCCCCTTGCGGCAGACTCTCTTCCGCCAGATAGCACATCAACACACAGGCCACAATGATGACCACTCGCACAGGTCCGCTGAAGGGGCTGGCGAAAAAATGCCACGCGGCGGTGACAAGAATAAAAATGATCAAAGGCGTCAGTGGTTCATAGCGACAAACCGCGGCCAGCTTCAGCCCCTTCTCCGCAAGGTTCCAACCGTAAACCACGAAGAACACCAGTCCGATCAAACCGCCTTCGACCCACGACTGCAACAACTGCGAGTGGACGATCACCAATTCGTCCTGAGACTCGCTGCGGTAGATGTGGCTTTTTAGCTGGCTCTCAAGAACCTTGTCGCGGATGCGTGCGACCTCGGGATCGCGCGCCCAAGATCCGTAGCCAATGATCGGCGATTCTTTAAGAATGCTGTATGCGATCTCAATATTGGTCCATCGTTTCACATTGGAACGCTCAAACCGCTCGGCGTAGCCAAATCGCTCGCCGATCTTTTGCACGACGAACATCGAAGCCGCTCCGCAAATCACCAGCGTAATCAAGGCGACAACGGTCTTGCTTTTGGAGAGATTTTGATCTTCTCGCGTCCCCCGTCGAACACTGATGGCCGCGCGGCGGCCGGCAAGCAGCGTGAGTCCAGAAACCACAAAGCAGGTCATCATGATCGCCCGCGAGTCGAGTACGATGCTCAAACCGCCCATTACGAGCATGGCCGGACCTGCGATCCACGGTCCCATCTTTCCCAGAAAATATGCCGCGATCACGCACGCGGGGAAACCTGCATAGAACTTCCACCAGGCATAGACGCCCATGCCGCCGCCGGCCGCAATCGGATAGAGCGCCGAGCCAAGGCACCAACCCAGTGTAAAAAAGACAACCAAGCGAACGTTCTTGGCGCCCAGCCACACCAAAGTCGAGTAGGACGACAACAACGCCACCCAACGAAACCACCCGCGCAAGTAATCGTTCGTCGGCGTTCCGCGATAGAGATCGCTGCCAATGTAACCTAGCCAGCTGATGACCATTGCGATGAGAAACATCTTCGCGAGCCGCCCGTAGTTACCAGGCAGGCTCAGCACGAGCGGAATTGTGGCCGGCGCAGCCAGTCCCAGCAACGACTCGCCAATGTAGACGCGACCGACGAAATTCACGGGTGTCGCCGCAAGCAGGCCAATAAACACCATCGCCATCCCGCCCAGGCTGGTCAGGCGCAGCTCGGCCCGTGGCCGATTTGAAGCGGCGTGCCACAACGCAGGCATGGTTTGGGCTCGACTCATAGCATGCTGATCCACAAAGACAGGGCGTAGCGTTTCGATCCGGCGGGAAAATCGGGTGATTCTGGCATCGCGGGCGACAACTACGCCGCCACTCCATCATAAGGCGAACGCGCGGGATCGGCGCCAATTCCGCCGCGGGATTTGTCGAGTCCGCGCGCAACCAGCAAGGCAATCCCGAGAGGTCGCTCCAGTCGCACCGGTCGTAGGAATTGCCATGCCACTCTCCAGACTCGTCAGGCGCAGGCTTTTCGCTCGATCCAGGCTGCGTGTATCTCCTGAAAAATCGCCCGCAGATCCTTCTGCACGGTCCAAAGCGGGTAATGATCGCGAATCTTCGATAGATCCGAGATGTAGCAAATGTGATCGCCTTCGCGATTCTTGTCGACGTACTCGTAACGCATCGGTTTGCCGGAGATCTCAGCGATGAGATCAAACGCTTCGAGGATCGACACGGAGTTGTCGCGGCCGCCGCCAAGATTATACACCTCGCCGCTGCGCGGATTTTCAAGAAAGTCGGCGACGAAGGCCGCGACGTCGTACGAATGGATGTTGTCCCGCACCTGCTTGCCTTGGTAGCCGAAGATGCGATAGGTGCGGCCCTCGAGATTGCACTTGATCAGGTAGCTCAAGAACCCGTGCAATTCGACGCCGGAATGATTCGGGCCGGTGAGACACCCGCCGCGCAGGCAGCAGGTGGGCATGCCAAAGTACCGGCCGTACTCCTGCACCATGACGTCGGCGGCCACCTTGGACGCCCCGAACAGCGAGTGCTTGGATTGATCGATCGAGAAGTCCTCGGCAATGCCGTTGGCGTACGCGGGATCGTCGTAGTCCCAGCGTTTTTCGAGTTCCTTCAGCTTGATGCGATTGGGTGCGTCGCCGTAGACCTTGTTGGTCGAGAAGTGGGCAAAGGGCGACTCCGGGCAATGCTGCCGCGCCGCCTCAAGCAAGTTGAGCGTGCCCACGGCGTTGACGTCAAAATCGTCAAACGGCCGCGACGCCGCCAAGTCGTGGCTGGGCTGGGCGGCCGTATGCACGATGTGGGTCGGCTTGACCTCGGCGAGGCAACGCCCGACGGCAGCCCGGTCGCGGATGTCGAGTTCCTCACAGCGAAAGTTGCGATGCTGGTCGAGCAACCGCCGCAGATTCCAGCGCGTGTCGCCCTGCGGTCCGAAGAAGTCGGCGCGCATGTTGTTGTCGACGCCAACCACGTCCCAACCTTCCGCAGCAAAGTGGGCGACCATTTCGCTGCCGATCAGCCCGCCGGCGCCGGTGACAAGAATGCGTTTCGCTTGGCTCATCGACAAATCCAACAAATCTTAGAAGCGGCTTCGATTAGCTTGATCGGAGGCAACAGCCTGCCCTGGTTGGTCAGGCGCCGGGCGTCGTCTTGAATCGTCCGGCAACGCGCCCCCGCAGCAAACGTTCGCGCACCCAGCGAGGCTCGCGCACATACTTCATCACCAGATGTCCCCACCGCAGCGGATGGTCGTACCATCGCCACGACCGGTTGTGCTTCTCCTCAAACAGCTTTCGCGCTTTGGGTTCGAGAAACATTCGCGACGTGCGTTCAGCAGTGACCGTGGACGGATAAATGCGATAGCCGCTGAGGAATGCATCGACGCGCGCGAACTTGGCCCCGGCCAGTTTCATATCGACGAACAGTTCGGCGTCCCAGTCAAATCGATTGTTCGCGTTGAATCCCTTCGTGTTGAGAAAGCTCTCGCGGCGAAAGAACGTCGACGGCTGCATGACGCATCGGGCTCGATACAGCACGGGCTGCACCCGGAAATCGTCGGAATAGCTTTCGCGAAGGAAATTGCCCTCCGCGTCGATAATATGGGCATGTCCAGAAATGACGTCGGCTGCGGGGCGCTCTGCAAATGCCTGGTCAATTCGCTCAATCGCACCCGGCAGCAGGACGTCGTCGGAGTTGAGATAACCAAGAATCTCGCCCGTCGCCAGGGCGAACCCCTTGTTCAGTCCATCGCCAGGCCCCTTGTCCGGTTCAAAGATCCGCACGTCAATCTGATCGCCGTAGGAGTCAATGATATCCCGGCTGCCGTCGGTCGATCCCGGATCAACGACAATGTACTGCAGGGCGTCGCACTTCTGACTCAACACCGACTCAATCGTGGCGCGCAGGTATTGCGCCTGATTGAAAGAGATTGTGACAATGCTGAAGGAATGCTTTGCCATAAACAGCAGCGGCGGCGAGGCAGGTACGAAGGGAAGACCGGAATCAGCGAAGTGCAAGCGGCAGTCGAACGCAATCGCGTCAGTCGCCGCGCGACGCGATGAAATCGTGACGATTGACTTCCTGCTCGGCCAAATCCAGATCGTGGCGCACCATCATGGCAGCCAGCTCTCGCGTGCTGACTTTGGGGGTCCACCCGAGCTCCTGCCGAGCCTTTGTCGGATCGCCCAAAAGCAGGTCGACCTCGGCGGGACGGAAGTAACGCGGGTCGACGCGCACCACCTCGCGGCCGGCCGCGTCGACGCCGACTTCGTCGACCCCCTCGCCGCGCCAGGTGAGCGGCATGTCGAGATCCTCAAAGCAATAGTTGCAGAAATCGCGGACCGAATAGGTTTCGCCCGTGGCGACGACGTAGTCGTCGGGCTTATCGGCTTGCAGCATCAACCACATGGCTTCCACGTAATCGCCGGCAAAGCCCCAGTCGCGTTTGGCGGAGAGGTTGCCCAAGTACAGACAATCCTGCATGCCCACCTTAATGCGAGCGGCGGCCCGGCTGATCTTGCGGGTGACAAACGTCTCGCCGCGGCGGGGCGACTCGTGATTGAACAGAATCCCGTTCACCGCGAACATACCGTACGATTCGCGATAGTTGCGGGTCACGTAGAAGGCGTACGCCTTGGCCGCCGCGTAGGGGCTGCGGGGATAGAACGGCGTCGTTTCCGTCTGCGGCGTTTCGACGACCTTGCCGTACAGCTCCGAGGACGATGCTTGGTAGAATCTCGCGTCCAAATCGAGATCGCGCATCGCCTCAAGAATCCGTACGCAACCCAGCCCCGTGACGTCGCCGGTGTACTCGGGGATGTCGAACGACACCTTCACGTGCGACTGGGCGGCGAGATTGTAGATTTCGTCGGGTCGAATCTTCTTGAGCAGGCTGTTGATGCTCGAAGCGTCGCCCAGGTCGCCGTAACACAGCTTCAGACGAATGTCTTGCTCGTGCGGATCCTGATACAGATGATCGATCCGCTCGGTATTGAACGACGAACTGCGGCGAATGATGCCCCACACGTCGTAGCCCTTGGCCAACAGGAATTCGGTCAGGTACGAACCGTCTTGGCCGGTGATCCCGGTAATGAGGGCTTTCTTGCGGGCGGGCTCGGACATGGATGGCTTCTCTAACTGGGACGGAAGGGAAAGTGACTGGCGGGACGCGCGACGGGACGAACGTCGCGTTACGTCCTAGCCAGGGCCTTGGCTTGGTTCTCGCAAAACCACTGGTAGGTCGACTCGATGCCCGCGGGCAGGTCAATCTGATGACGCCACCCCAACGCATGAATTCGCGACACGTCGAGCAGTTTTCGCGGCGTACCGTCGGGCATGCTGCTGTCGTACTCCAGCGTCGCCGCCGGACAAACGGTCGAACGAATCGTTTCCGCCAACTCGGCAATAGGCAAGTCCTCGCCCGTACCGACGTTGATCGTCGTCGCACTGTCGTAGCGATCCATCAAGAACAGGCACGCGTCGGCCAGGTCGTCGACATGCAGAAACTCGCGGCGCGGCGAACCGGTGCCCCAAATCACAACTTTGCCGTCGGCCGAATCGCGGCACTCGTGAAACTTGCGGATCAGCGCCGGCAGCACGTGCGAGTTCTGCAAATCAAAATTGTCGTTCGGACCGTAAAGATTCGTCGGCATGGCGCTGATGAAGTTGCACCCGTGCTGGCGTCGGTACGCCTCACACGCCATGAGTCCCGAGATCTTGGCGATCGCGTAGGCGTCGTTCGTCTTTTCCAGCGGCCCCGTGAGCAGGTACTCTTCTTTAATCGGTTGCGGGCAATCGCGCGGGTAGATGCAACTGCTACCCAGGTAGAGCAGTTTGTCGACGCCTGTCCGCCAGGAGGCGCGCAGCACGGTCGCGTGGATCAAGATGTTGTCGTATAGGAAATCGGCCGGCCGCGACGCGTTGGCGTGGATGCCGCCGACGGTTCCCGCCACGTGCACGACGTAGCGCGGATGGTTCTCGTCGAACCAGCAGTCGACGGCATGCTGATCGCGCAGGTCCGCGTCGTCGCGGGTCGCCGTCAGCACGCGGGTGAATCCCTCCCGTTGCAGGCGTCGTACGACGGCCGACCCCACCATGCCGCGGTGTCCGGTCACCAAGATTGGAGCATCACGATCAATCATCAGTATTCACGCAACTCACAAGAATGTCGTCGGGGCCAGACGTGCGGCAAAGCGGCGTCTCACTTGGCAGCGTCGATCCGCAGGCAAGCCCCTTAGTATAGCTAAGAACCGCACTGGGAGGAACTTTTGGGCGGCGTCAAGCGGGCGTCCCGGCCATGGCGGCCGACGGACTCGCGGAGACTCATTGCACGAATGGCGCCAAGATCCAGGAAGCCGCACGGCGAGACGAATGGCTTGAATAAGCCCTGTGAAAAATGGGTCCCCAGGCGCCCTGGCCGGCAGCCTGTGGCAAACCCGCATCATTGAAGGTGCTTGGCGGCAACATCACCGGTCAGTGGATTCCACGTAAACCACACAAAGTGCAACACGGCACGAACCGTCCCGAACCGCAACATCGCACCCCGCCGCGTCTCGGCGACGCAGATTGTGACGCCGTCGCCGCTATCCGCGGTCGCCGCATTCGTCCAGAATGATGTTTCTGCGCATCTCGTGGTTGAATCTCCGCAACGCCTGCGGCGCGTCCGTCGGCGAGACGCCAGACTGTGCCAAAAAAATGTCCTCCGCTAGCACATAGAGACGCGACGAACGGGGCGTTTGAGCGTACTGGACTTCCTGATGGCCGGCAGTTTGACAGACCGGCAGGGCTGGAATACGATGCGCCCGGAGCTAAGAAACGGCCCGTTGAACCACGTTCAGGAGGAATCCCCGTGGCGCGGGCGACTGTTTTGCGGGGGCGGTTCCGAAACCGACGCTTATCTTTGCACCCGTGACAATGCTGCGGCCTTGCTCGGTCGTGCGAGAAGCGCCGAAAGCAGAGGCGCGATCGGGCGGTCAATCCAACGAATGGAACGGCGATTGCTCCAACGCCACATCGAGTTTCATTGGCAGCAGCGCATTTCGCCAAATACGCCGGCGGCGCTTCCGCAACGAAACCTGCCACGATTCAGATCGCGGCCCAAGAACGGGCCCTTGCGTCGACGGATGAAGACGACTTGAATTGGCGCGTGAGACCACTTTGATTTGACGGCGTGACAATAAGAAGAGTCTACATCCACGGATTGCCGAAATGTCGCTCTCAGAGGATCTAGCCCCCAGCGGGAGCGCCTCGATTGCCGAGACGCACGACCAGGCCGTTGACGCGACCGTCGATTCGTCGCCCCCGGCGGCCGGCGACGCCGATTCGCACATTCTGCTGCGCGGCACCCGACGAAGTCAGCTAGGCATGCCGAAATACTCAGAGCGAATCCGCGGTCGGGTGCGAATGCCTGAGCCGCGCGAGGACGGATCGCGCGCCTACCTGCGGCAGTTGACGTTGACCACTCTGCCGCTGCTGGCGGCGGATCTGTTACTGCTGGTCTTTGCGGTGAGCGTCTGCACGCTGCTGGGTCTGCAATGGCTGAACCCTGCCGACCCCACCTCGCGAGCGATCGTCTGGTTCCCGGCGATCGCCATCTCCTTCGTGCTTATTAACGGCGTCTTGGGGCTCTATCCCGGCACGCGGCTGGGCATGGTCGACGAGATTCGCCGCCTGACGATTTCGTTGACCATCGTGGCGTTGATCACGGCCGCCCGCCTGCGACCCGGCGGCGCCGGGTGGTTGGTCGAGCGTCTCTTTTTCCTAACCACTGGGTACGGCGTCGCCGTGCTTTTCGCGCCCATGTTTCGCAGCATGATGCGCAGGCTCTGTTCGCAAACCCGTTGGTGGGGCTTTCCGACGCTGGTTTGCGGTCACGACGCCACGGCGTTCGGCGTGCATCAATGGCTGAGCGACAATCGCCGTCTCGGGCTTCGTCCGATCGGCGTCGTCACCGACCCGCGCGTCTTGGAACTGGATGAGAACACGACCGACTTTCTCGGAGCCTGGGAAGACGCCCGCACGGTGGCCGCCCAGCAGCACGCCTATTGGGCGGTGTACGTCGATTCGCTCGACGAGGGCGCCCATGTGACCGATGCTGTGGAAAAATACCTGGGCAACGTGCCCCACGTGTTCGTCGTCTCCAAACTGACCGGCATTCCCGATCACTGGAACCGCCACGAGATGGACGAAAGCCTGTCGGGCTTTCAAATCGACCAGCACCTGCAACTACCCGTACCTAAGATGGTCAAGCGCGGCATGGACTTGGCCGTGGCGAGCCTTGCAGGGATCGTGCTGTCGCCCGTCTTCCTCGCATTGAGCATCGCCGTCAAGCTGACCTCGCCCGGCGCCGTGTTCTACGGGCATGAGCGAGTCGGTCGCGGAAACACGCGTTTCAAAGCTTGGAAGTTCCGGACGATGGTCGCGGACGCCGACAAGGCGATCCATGACTACCTGGAAAAGCATCCCGAGCTACACGAGGAATGGGAGCGGGATCATAAGCTCAAGAACGATCCCCGCGTCACGGCGCTTGGCAAGTGGATGCGAAAGTGGAGCATCGACGAGCTGCCGCAGATTTGGAACGTGCTCCGCGGCGAGATGAGCACCGTCGGCCCGCGTCCCATCGTGGACGCCGAAATCGCCAAGTATGGCGAACACTTTGAAACCTTCTGCAACGTGCTGCCGGGAATGACCGGGCTGTGGCAGGTATGCGGCCGCAATGACACGACTTACGAAGAGCGCGTGCAGCTGGACGTGTACTACGTGCATCACTGGTCGCCGTGGCTCGACGTTTACCTGCTCGCACGAACCGTCAGGACGGTGCTCTTCACCCGCGGGGCGTACTAGGTCGAGCGCGCGCCGCGCCCGGCCTGTTCATCAGCCAGTTCATCAGCCTGTTGAGCGGGAACAGCCGCGCTCCACGAGCCCGTCGCCGCTTCCACAGGCGGCTAGGCTGCGAGGAACGCGCGGATCGCCGCGAGAATCCGCTGCGTGGCGAGTCCGTCGCCGTAGGGATTGGCGATGCCGGTCATGCGCCGGTAGGCCGCGGCGTCGGTGAGCAACTCGCTGGCGGCGGCCACAATGGCGTCCGCTTCCGCCCCCACGAGTCGTACGGCTCCGGCGGCAACGCCCTCGGGCCGCTCGGTCGTGTCGCGCATCACGAGCACCGGCTTGCCGAG
>JAGQOU010000326.1 GCA_020427145.1 Planctomycetales bacterium
TGTCGCTGCCACGCCAGGAAGTCTGCGCCGTTGACGGCTCCGTTGTTGTTTTCGTCGCCGTCGGCTTTGACGGCGCCCGCCAGCGTGCCGAAGCCGGCTTGCCAGTTGGCGAGGTCGTTCCCGTCGACATCGCCGTCGCGATCGAAATCGGCGGAGTAGGTTGAGACTCGCAACGAAAACCCGTCGGCATCGTAAACGGGCTCCCAGGCGCCAGTGGGCAGCGCCGGCAGCGTCAACGATGCGAACGTGCCGGAGAGCGCGCCCGCCGCGATGATCTCAAACTCGTCGCCGACCGAGGGCGCAAATGTTCCGCCGCCGAGGTCGATGAAGTTCACCGTGAGCGCTCCGCCAATCGCAGCGGCGCCGCCCACATCCAGTTGGTCGTACTGGCTGCCCGCGGTCGTGCCGCCGATCTCAATGGTCAGCGCGTTGGTCGCGGCCAACGACAGATCGCCGGCCATCGTCACGGCCGCGGGACTGGAGCCGGGATCGTAGCTGCCGGTCATCGCGACCGCGCCGGCGCCGGTGAAGCTGCCGCTGCCAGTGACGGCGCCTTCAAAGCGAATGTCGCCGCCGGCGAGATCGACGATCCCGTTGTGCTGCACGTCGCCGTAAATTCGCAGCGATCCGTTGGCAACTTCGATGACGCCGTTGTTCACGACGGTCCAGTTGTCGTGAATGTTCGTGGCACCGCCGCCGGCGCTCTTGCGCAGCGTGCCGTCAATGGCGAGCGTCGCCGCGGTGGGATTGGGATTGGCGCCGCTGAAACCGTCGCTGAGGCTGGCGTTGCTGGCCAGTTCGAGCGTGCCGCCGGCGTTGATCGCGACGGTCGCCGGATTCGCGGGCAGCGCGACCGCGTCGATGTTGGCCGTCGACGTGACGACGGCCGTGCCGTCGATGATCAGGTGGGCGTCGTTGCCGAGTTGCTTGCCGGCGGCGCCGGAGATTGTCAGTTGCGGCGCCGCGCCCGTGGCGGCCACGGTGAGGCCGCCGGTGTGATCGATGCGGCCGCCGCTCCACATGGCGTTGGTCAGCGCGAGCGGCGCCACGCCCAGCAACCGGCCCCCGGACTGCAACTCGAATGCCCCGGCGCCGGAGTACATGGCGCCCGCGGCGAAGTTGACGCGGCCCTTGATGGCGAGGCTGCCGTCGTTGGCGATCGCGCCGCTGAGAACCTGCGTGTTGACCGACGTGGGTTCGAACGCGAGGTTGCCGCCGGCCGCGGTGGTCCATGTGCCGGTGCTGACGCCGCCGCCCACGCTGAGGGTGGCGCCTGCGGCGACGGTGGCGGCGCCGTGGTTGTTGAAACCGTTCGCCGCGCCGCTGAATCGCAGCGTGCCGCTCTCCGCAGCGATCGTGCCGGAGTTGTTGACTGTCCAGTCGGCGGCGATGCGCGACTCGCCGCCGGCAGTCTTCTTGAAGACCCCGGCGTTGCTGAGCGTGCCGTAGCGCACAAACGCACTGGAGTCGCTGGCGCCGTCGCTGATGTCGGCGTTGCTCTGCAAATCGAACGAGCCGGTCGCGGCAATGTCGATCGTGACGGAGTTGCCCGGCGTGGTGGCGAAACTGTCGATGTTGCCGTTGCCGGCGACGGTCGCGACGCCGGCGATCGACAAGACGCTGCCGTTGTTGAGTCGCCGGTCGGCCGCGCCGGTGATCGCCAGAGTGGCGCCGGCCGAGATGGTCACGCCGCCGGCGTTGCCGATTTCGCGGCCTTCCCACAGGGCCGAGTTGAGGACCGTGACCGACTCGGGGCCGCTAAGAAACGCGTTGCCGGTGAGCGACAGCCCGTCGACGACCACCGGCGCGTCGACGACCGCGTTGCCGGCGTTGATCGCCGCGTCGAAGGTCGAGGCGCCGTTATTGGGGGCGTCGGCCGTGTCCCAATTCGCAGGGTCGGACCAGTTGAGCGGCCCGCCGACGATCCAAGTCGACGTCAAATCGGCCGCCTGCGTCGCAGATGCGAACGGCAATGACAAGGCGAACAGGACCAGCGCGACGGCAGCCTGCGCTGGCCAGTGCGTTTGTGCGAACCGAAGCATCGAGAAGTTCCCCCGTCGATGTTGCGACTGAAATTTCACCGGATGGAAACCACTGAATTCACGCTTTCGTGAGATACGGACTGAAGTCCTTCGCTCTCCCGCCAAACGGACGGTTGGAACACTAATTCTCGCTGATGATCGCTAATCCATTCTCCAAGATCAGTGTCTATTAGTGCTCATTAGTGTTCCCAAGACGAAGAACCTAAAGGGTTCGCCTGACGGCAAGGGTTTTAGCCCCATCACAGGGACGGTACTTCCGCCGATCGCCGCGAGCGCCGTCGTCGCGTCACGTCGAATCAGTTGTCCTCGTCCTGACGGCGACGTTGGGCCTGTTCGACCAGCTTGGTCATTTCACTGGCGTCGTCGGTCGGCAGCCATTGACGAAACAGCCGCTGCTGTCGGCGTTCGCTGCCGAGCATGAGCGTTTCGCCCGCCTCGGCGCCCAGCAAACCGCGCATGCCGTCCAGCAACTGCATGTCGCTCACCAGGCCCAACCGCCGGTAGGCGACCATCTCGGCCAGCGCCGCCAGCGGGTGCAAAGTCTTGGCGTCGCCGAGTGCGGTCATGCGCGCCACCGCGTGCCGCGGCCGCAGCGATTCGGGCAGCGGCTGGGGCGTGAGTCGGTCGGCGAGGAAGTCCTGCAAGCGCCACTTGGTTTCCCGAAAGTCGTCGTCGCGCGCCAGCGCCCGGCGGCCGGCGTCGTCGTCGGTCCACTCAATCCGCGGCAGAGCTAACAGGCTGTCGCCGCGCGCGACGTCGAAAAGCTCGCAGGCCACGGACCGGCCGCCGCGACCGGAGTCGGCGTTGAACAACACGAGCACGTCGACGGCGTTCTCCACGGCAACTTGGGTGAGTTCACTGCGCGACCCGGCGCCAAGGTAGCTAACGGCGCCGCGCGCGGGTTGGTCGCTCGCTGGGTCAACCGATCCGCCCAGCGACGCGGGCGCGTGGGCGGCGGCGTATTCGTCCAAGAGCTCCAACAGCTCGCCGCCCGGGGCGCCAACGGCTTGCTGCGTGCGCTGGCGAAACGGGTCGACGCCGCGCCGACCCGACGCCGCGCCGGCGGCGGCGAGGACGGGCTTGTCGCTGCGCACGCCGATGCCGATGTGGACGGTCGCGCAAGGGCGCCGCAGCGCAGCAATCCACGCGAAGGCAAGGCCCTGCCGCGAGGTGCGGCTGGCCACGTCGGCGGCGAGCAGCCAACGCAGCGCGTCGCCGGTGCGTTGTAGCCGCCATGCCGCCTGGGCGGCGCTGAGGTATTCTTGCCCGAGCCCGTTGGCAGGCGCCACGGCGCCGCCGCCCGCGAATGGCGTCGTGGCGGGGGCGCTGCTAGCCGCGGCGTTGGGGGGCGCGCCGACCGTGGTTGTGGCGGCGGTTGGTGCGGCGGCGACCGCGACGGGCGCTGCCGCGCCGCCCGCCAGCTTGGCAATCGCCGTTTTGTCCAACGGCATGCTCACCGAGTAGGCGCTGAAGTTCTCGCCGCCGTCGATGGTGAACATCGCGAGCAGCGATTCCCGCGGGGCGCTCAACGGCACCGCGCCCGCCATGCCGCCGCCCCACGCCGCCAGGAAATGCCCGCCGCGCAACGCCCCCATAAACTGGTTGAGGTCCTGCCGCGGGTCGTACTGAAAGTCGTCTGGCTTGGTCCACGGCACGGCATGTTCATCGTCGACTTCCACGACAAACACGGTGTGCTGCGGGCCGTCCTCCATGCGCCGCGGATTTACGCCGCGCAGGGTTCCCAGTGCGGTGGCGCCGCCGATGGGGGCGAGGAAGTTCGTGTTCTCATCGAACCGCTCGGGCGACTGATACGCCGCCGGGATCAACTTGAGGAGCTTGCGATTGGTCGGGCTGTTCCACGGTTCATCGAGTTTGAACCGGCCGTAGAGTTTTTTGTGGCCGAGGTAGGGCAGCAGCGCGACGCGCCAACTCAGCAGCGGCGTGCCGGCGCCGTCGGTCAACGCGTACCCGGGGTACTTGTTGCGGTTCTCCAAGTAGGAGTCGAGCGCCGCGGCGATTTGCTCGATATTGTCGGCGGCGATTTGGGCGCGCTCGGGGGCCGACAGCGGCGCGGCCGGCGGCTGGCGCGTGTCGCTCACCGCGCTGGCGCTGCTCGGCGACTGCTGCTCGGCTTGGGCGTCTTGGTCGTCGACGGGCTTCGCGTCGCGTGGGCTCGCCGAGGCGACTTCAACCGGCGAGTGGCCTGCCGGGACGTTGGTCGCGTCAACGTCTTCGCTTGCCGGCTGGGCCGCCTTAGCCTTCGCAGGAGCGTTGGACTTCGCCGCGACCGCCGGCGGCGTTTCCTCCTCGGGATCGCTGGTGCGCTTGATGGCGTACTTGCGCATGTCGTCGGCCGACATGCTGCCGCCGCTGCAACCCGCCAGGCCCACGAGCACGCCCAGCAGCAAGCCGAAGCCGACGGTCTTCTTTCGACGCACCAAGTTCGCGACGATGCTCATGCCGGTCAGTCTCCCCGCTGCAAGCGTTGCAGCCATCCGAGTTGATGCGCCAAGCCGCCGCACACAAGCAACCGCTGGGGCGTGAAGGCGGTCTCGGCCGCCAGTTGATCGAGCGCTCGATGCACCCCCGCGTGCAGTCGATCGAACTCGCTGCCGAGCGCCGCAGCGAGCTTGTACATCGCCGCCGCGCGGTACGGCCGGCAGCGCAGCGCCTCGGCCTCGTCCAGCGTGGTGCGCGTCTCGGCCGCGATGGCTTTGTCGAGTCCCTCGGCCCCCAGGTACAGGCCGCGGAACCAGAGGCCCGCGGGAGTGAACGCGATTAGATTGAACGTGTTGGCGCCCATCTCCAGAAACGCCGTCTCGGCGACCTGCGGCGGCAGGGGCGCGGGGGGCGGCGCGTGCTTGCCTTGGGCCTTCCCCGACGCCGGCTCGAAGGGGCCGATGAGCCCGTTCACCAGCGCCACGCTGTCGCTGACCACCAGGATTTCGGCGGCGCCGCACTCGCGCCAGGGTTGCATCCGCCGCTCGACATGCTCGCGGGCCGCGGCAACCAACGTGACGCGCCGCAGCATGCTCGACGGGGCGTCGTCGGCCGCATCGGCCAGGGGCGTCCAGTGGTAATCGTGCAGCGTTTGGTCTTCGCCCAACGGGATCCGCGCCTTGAGTTCAAACGCAATCGCGTCGCGAAACTTCTCCGGCTTGGGCGCAGGGAGTTCGAAGAAACGCGACAACGTTTGCGTGCTCGGCAGGTTGATCGCCACGGTCAACGCCGACAGGTCGTGCTCTGCCGTGAATGCGGCGATGGCTTCGGCCGCGTCGCCGGAGCGCGGCAACGCGATGTCGACCGTCTGGAGCACTTGCAGCGTCTCGCCCGCCAGGCCCATCTGCACGGCTTTCAGTACGCGGCTGCCGACGTCGACGCCCCATGCCGTGGGCAAGGTCTTGGACGATCGCAGCTTGGGCGCCAGCGCAAGCCACGACCCGCGCCGGTCTTTGGGGGTGAGATGCAGCGGGTAGGCCGCCTGTCCCGCGGCATGCAGGGCCAAGCCGTAGGCCACCAACAGCTGCGGGGCCAACTCGCGTTGTCGGGCGTGGGTCGTCGCAAGCTCCGCCGGCGGCGCCGCCAAATCGACCGGCATGCCAAGGCCGCTCGTCGCGGGCGCCTTGGCCCACGGCGCCGGCAGCGGCTTGTTCGCTTTGGCTTGGGCGGCGTAGCGCTGCTGAGCGGCCGCCAGCATCTTTGCTGCGCGCGGATCGCGTGCTTGCAGCTTGGCAAACCGCTCCGCCATCTTGACCACGGCGGCGGTGGCGTAGGGCTCGCTCTGCAAGTGCTCAAACAGCCAGACGCGCTCGCGAATGGCGTCAAGCGTTTTGGCGGCGTCCTCGCTGAGGCCGTCGAGCGGAACTTGCGCCGCCGCCGCGGCCGCTTGGGGGTAATCGCACTTGGCGATCGCGGCGTGGGCCAGTTTCAGATACTGCTGCGCCGCCCCCGCGTCGCGCCGTTGTTGATACGCCTGCACTTTCTTCAGCAACGCCTGCGGTTGCGGGTCGTCCGGATACAGCGCCACCAGGCGCTCGACCTGCGGCAGCAAGCCGTCGAACCGCTGGGCTTTGAGCGCCGCGGCGATCTCGCTGCGCAGCTGTTTCGCCTCGGCGACCAGTTGGCTGACTTCCGCCGCCAGGTCGCGCATCTCCGGCGTGTGAAACCCCGCGGGAATGCGGGTGAGTCGGGCGTGAGCTTCGTCAATCCGCCGGGCCGCCATCAGCTGGCGCGCTTCCTCGCCGGCCGTCTTCGCGTCTTTGATCGCTTGCTCGCGCTCGGCGGGATACGCCGCGATGCGCCGTTGGATCTCCGCGGTCTGCTCGGCCAGCGCCGAATGCTCGCTAAGCGTGACGCCCTTGACCAACTGCAGCGCATCGAGATATCGCCCCATGGCCGCCAACGGGGCGGATTTGTCGAGCGCCTCCTGCAGCTCTGCCTGCCGCGCGGCTAGCAGCGCGGGCAGGTCGGCTCCGCAGCCGCCGCAAAAGCGTTCGCCGGCGCCGTTGCGTTCGCCGCAACAGAGACAGGGATCCCATAGCTGGGCGCCGCACTGGCCGCAGAAGCGGCGCTCAACAGGAGCGACCGCGCCACACGCACCGCACGCGACGCCGGCCGGCGTTTCAGCGGCTGGGGATCGGGAATTCACTTCGACAGAGGTGGAGTTCATCGACAGGGTGATTTGTGAAACTTCGGAAGACGCGAAATCTGCTGGGGAGCAATGCGCGCCCCGCACGGCCTGCGGATCAGCGGGCGGAGGTCAGGTGCTGCAAGCGGGTGCTATGCGTGACGAATTCCAAACCCAATTCCAGCGGCTCCAACGCGGGGTGGCCAAACTCGATCGTGAGTCGACCCGCCGTGTCGCCCCGATGCACCTCCAGCGGCGCGTCGGCGGGGATTGTCACTTGCAGCCGGTACAGGTTGCCTTGGGCGGTCGCCTGGGGCGTGAGCTTCGCCTGCACATACGACGGCTCGGCGGTCAGCACCACCTCGCCGACGTCGGGGTTCTCGTCATGCACCTTCACGGTGAATTGGCGGCGGTGCGGCTCGCCCGCTTCGACCACGCCAAAGCGGATCACCCCGTCGGCGTCGATCCCTTCGCCATACACGGCCACCTTGCGCAGGACCTTGCACACGACCGGCAGTTCAATCTGCTGCGGCTCGCCGTCCGCGGGCGCGGCGGTCAAGCTGAGCGTGTGCTGGTAGCGACCGTGATCCATTCCCTTGGGCGTCGTGTAGGTGATCAGGTAACCGCTTTTGGCGCCCAACAGCCGCAAGTCGCCGCGGTCGGCCGGTTCCAACTTCCAGGTCGCCTCGGCGAGCGATGTTTCGGCCGCGGCGATTTCAAAGTCGTCCCAAATCTCGCTGGTCACAAACGCGCACAGTTCGGACGATTTGTCGCTGCGGCCGCGCTCGAACACGAGCGACGGCGGATGCAACGCCAATTCGCGCAACACGGACCCCGTTGCGGTGAGTTCCAACTTGGGGACCCGCGGATCGTTGGTGGCCACCGTCGCGGTTTCGGTGAAGGGCTCTTCGCCGGCCCGAGCCGTCCACGCCAGCGTGAGTTCCGCGGCGTCGCCGGGGGCGATCTCCGCCGTTGCCGGGTCGACGGTCAGGCTCGGCGACGACGTTTCCGCGGCGGTCAGCACCAGCGGCGCGTCGCCCACGTTGCGAATCGTCACCGCGCGGCGGCCGATGGCGCCGGGCAGCAGCGGTTCGAACTCCACGTCCGTCTGTGCCAGCGCACAGCGCGGCGTCGGTTGGGCGAGGTGGTCGAGCGCCTCCTTGGCCTTGCGCGCCTCGGCCAGGGCGGCCCGTTTTTCCGCCCACGGGTCGCGGAATTTCAGCTGTTGCTCAGCGGCGTGGTCGCAACCTGCGGCGACGGCCAGACACAACGCGAGCAAAATCGAACCAGCACGTCCGCCGCCGGCCGTCGTTCCCGAGGCGGGGAGCGCGAGGCTCTGCCGAGCTCGGCCCAAGCGGCCGGTTTTCTGGCTCGGCGGAGCCTCGCACTCCCGCACGCGGTGGCGCGACATGGCTGGGGGACAATGCGGTGCGAGCTGGGGTTCAGTCATTGAGTTGAGCAATCGCATGCGTCAGTTAGCCTTAAACAGGAAGCGGCGCGCGGGAACGGTTTCACGCGGGCAAATCAAAGCGCCGGCAGCCTCGGCCGACTCGGCCGAGGCTGCGCGACGCAGTCGTCACGAACTTCTCATCGCCACAGTTCACTACTCCGTGTGGAGAAGCGCTGCGGGCTCAGTCCTCAAACGCGGACCGCTTCGACAGGTTCACGAGGAACACGCCGTTGAAGATCTCCTGCCGCGGGAACTCGACGGTCGAGCTGCGGTAGCCGACCTTCGCGTAGGCCGATTCGCTCAGGTCGTCCGGCACGGCAAAACCCGGGTTCAGGAACTTGTCGCCGTCGACGTCGTTGAACGTCCGGACGCTGCCGTCAGCGAACAGGATATTGCAGGTAGCCTGCTTGCCGCCGCCGTGGACGCTGAACCAGTCGCGCGTATCCTGCAGATACGTGTTGCTGCCGGTGGGGCCGGTGGCGGGATGCGGCGTGTCGGCCAACTCCACCTCGACCTGCTTGGTCAAGTCCGACTGATTGGGGATCAGCTGCACCGCGTTGGCGCTGCTGTTGTAGTAGGCCGGGCCGTCGTTGAACGCTTCGGTCAGCAGTTCGTTCTGCTCAACGAAGGTTTGCTCTTCGGTGCTGCCGTTGGCGAACGGATCGGCGCCGCCGCCGCTCACCAAGGTCGGGCCGTAGCCGATGGTCTGAGCCAGCAAGGCTTCGTCGATGTCGCCAGGGGCGGCGTCGCCCAGCAGGGCGATGCGCGACGAAACGACCGGGCCGCTCTCGACCATCCGCAACGTCAGCGGACCTTGGCTGCCCGCCAGGCCCTTGAGACCAGCGTTCACTGAGGTGATGGAGGCCGGCGAGGTGGTGTCGTCGAAGTTGAACTTCGGCGCGCTACGCACAAAGTGCCAGCCGGCGGCGTAGTTGGTGTTGTAGCCGCGTGCGAAGAACGCCCGGGCGATGAACGCAGCGCGCTCGGGGCTGTCGGTCCCGGTGCCGCCGAACGTCGTGCCCGAGCCGCCCGACAGGCCGTTCCACTCCGAAGCGCCGCAGAGGCCTTCAGCAAGACGCGCGGGGTCGGCGCCGTCTTTGGCGTCGGTCGTGTCGTGGCCCAGCAAGTCGTTGGTCTTCTCGGAAGCCCGCAGCGGGTTCGAGGGGCAGAGCATCTGCTGGGGGTTGGCGGCCCCGGTGTTCACCAGGTCGGCGACCCAACCGTACTTGTCCCAGGCGCCGTCGCGACGGTAGTCGGCGGCCCCGGAGCAAAGGCGTTCGCGGGGATCGCGCTCCGCAAAGATGAAGAAACCCTCGCCGAACTGGCGGAGGTTGTTGCGGCAGGAGTTGGCCCGGGCGGCCTCGCGAGCCCGGGAAATGGCCGGCAGCAGCAGGGCCACCAGCACGCCGATGATGGCAATCACCACCAGCAGCTCGACAAGCGTGAAGCCGCGTGCGGTTTTCCGTTGCTTTGCGCAACGAGTCTCAGGTAAACTCATTTTGTGGTCCTTTACAGGGCCGCAAGGGGTGCGGCCGTCTCGATGAAACGAATCGGGTAAGAAGAAAACGACGAAAGCGTGCGCCTTCGGGCGCTCGGTTGCCGCGGCTGTCATTGAGCCGATCGCCGCGGCGAAACTGTCGACTTGCCAAGTCCGTGAGTCGGGGCGACGCACCCTCCTTTTTTTTGGTTGTTGCCGTGAAGTGTGTCTGAAGCTTCGCCGCAGTGAACACTGATCTCGCAAATCTCGCGTGGTCGGTTTCTCGGAGCCCGCGGCGCGCTCCGAGGCCAGCGGCATTCGCTTAAAGCCCCCGCAGGGCGGCTTTGCTGAAGAGTTTCGAATCTTTGTACTCGCGGCCGTCGTCAGCAAAACCGCCGCCGCTACTGGCCAGAAAGCCGTTGTTGATCAGGCCGTCGCCGTTGCTGTCGTCCAGCGACGCGACGCTGCCGTCGGCCATCAACACGTTGCAGACGCCGCGGTGAATCGGCGCGAACCCGCGATAGTCCTGCCGCACCTTCTTGGTCCACAGGGCCCACCAACCGTCGGGCCCTTCGCGAGTGGTCCCCGCAGGAAACGTCGGGCTTTGCATGTCCTTGGTGAAGACCGGCCCGCGGGTGAACGACCCAGCCGTCGGCGTGCCGGCCGCCAGTTCGCCGACGTCCATCGCCAGCGTGCCGGCCAACGCCCCGTCGCCCAGCAACGGCACGATGCTCGCCGGGACCTTCGAGGCGTCCACCACGCGCAAGTTCAGCGGGCCCTGCGTGGCTTGCCGCAGCTTGGGCGTGGCGGGGCAATCGCTTCTGCTGGAGGCGAAGTTTCCGCTCTTGTCGAGCCGCGGCCCGCCGCGCACCAACAGCCAGCTGGCGGTGTAGTTGGCGTTGAAGTACTTCTCGAGCACAAACTCGCCGATCACCGCGGCCCGTTCGGGGCTGCTGGGCTCCATGGCGCCCTCGAGAATCCGCCGGCACGGGTTGATAATCTCGGTGCCGTCGGGCGCCACGCCCGGCGGACTGCCCTTGGGATCAATACAGGGGCCGAAGTCGGCTTCCTTGGCCGTGATCAATTGATTGAGCGTCTCGGAGGCCTGCGCCGGATTGCCGGGGCACAGCATTTCGCCGACGGGAATCGCTTGTTTGACGCAATCGGCGACCCAACCCACGTCGGTGATCGAACCTTCGTGGAGCCAGTCGAACGCCCCGCTGCAGAGCGGCCCTTGATGCCGCGAGGCGTGCGCCTGCATGGCGATGCCGATCTGCCGGAGATTGCTCGCGCACGCAGTGCGGCGACTCGATTCCCGCGCTGCGTTGAGCGCGGGCGTGAGCAGGCCGATCAAGGCGCCGATGATGGCAATCACGACCAGCAATTCAACCAAGGTAAATCCACCTCGCGCTGCGCGCCGAGGCTGGCTGCGCAGGTTCCAGCGATGCATGGGTGGACTGCGATCGCTGGCGCCGTCGTGGCGGTTTGACATCCGATAAACTCCGCGTGCGGGGCCCGCTTGGTCTGGCTGCCTCAGCCGCGCCTAGCGGAAATTCTCATTAATTCTCTGCAACCCTGCTCCGTCTGAGGCGGGAGTCTAGTGGGCGTTAGAGAAGATTCAATGAAGACCTCGTCACGAGTTTCCGGATAGTTCGTGAATTATTTGTGAAGACGCCGCGGCGTGCCGCAATCTCAAAGCTCGTAATGTGTTCGGTTGCGTAAACTGCGCAGAGTCGAGCAACGACGACGCAGAAATCAACGCCTGTGGTTCGTCTCGTTGCAGCGTTGTGAGTTCACTGCGGCGCGGTCGTTTCGCCGCCCGCGCGCTGGCTGATGCTGCGCGAAATCCACATGCTGACGCCGAATGACCTCAGCATGCACGCCGCCGTAGGCCAGGAGAACTGCAAAGTCAGAAAACAGGCCTGAAAGGCCTTAGTTCAGACTTTGGAGTCTTCCTGCGCCTTAGACTATGCGACGTGCGAAACCAAGTCGCCGGCCCCCAACTCTCAACACCCGGAGCGGGGCTGCTAATCCGGTTGGGAGACTTCGCCGTTGGCGCGCGTTACCATTTCGGCCAAGAGAAGCAAGTTCGTCTCCTCGGCAAGCAACCGGACCGATCCGTCAGCGAACGCGAAATTCGCTCCCGCATGGAAGCTGTAGAAGCAATGCCCCCATTCGTTCGAGTTGTTGATCGACACCGCGCCGGGAATCGGGCCGAAGGCGGCCTTCCATGGCTTCTGCTGGCCGATGTCATAAGGATTGTCGGTCGTGGCCCACGCCCCGCCCCGCGCACGCACGGGCGGCGAACCGGTGTAGTCGACGGCAAAGAACTGCCGTCCGCGGTACACGTCTTCCCGCCCGGCGCATTCGCCGACGACAATGGTGTGGGACGTGCCATCGGTGATGCGCCGTATAAGATTCTTCGTATTGGCGTCCGATTGAACGGCAAGCGCACCCTGCAGGTCGGCGCCGGCCGGAAACTGCTCGGCCGTGGACAATGAGTTGTTGATGTCCGTATGCACGCCGGTCGGCACGAAATAGTCGCCGCACGCGCCGGTCTTGTACGGCGGCTGCGATTGCGGCTTGTCTTGCACGCGCAACTGAATTGGGCTCGACGGACAGAGCAAGATCGGCAAGTGCGTCTGCACGATGGCGCGATTGGGTTCAACCCACCAGTCTTGCTCGACATCGTATCCCGCGACCAGGTTGCCTTGCTCCAAGTACGGCAGCACGTGCGGCGCCCAGTTGTTGACGCCCACGGGGCGGGGCGTCGGAAACGCCGGGTCCGGCTTATAGATTGGCAACGGGAATTCGTGCCGCGACGATTCGTAGTTCAACAGCGCGAGACCCAATTGCTTGAGGCTGCTTTGGCACTGCATCCGCCGGGCGGCCTCGCGGGCTGCCTGGATGGCGGGCAGCAGAAGCGCGATCAACACGCCGATAATGGCGATCACCACCAGCAGCTCGACTAGGGT
>JAGQOU010000327.1 GCA_020427145.1 Planctomycetales bacterium
CCCGATCGAGTTCAAACGGTATCACCACCAGCGACTTGGTCGTTGGATCGACATCCGATCTGCGAACCCCGAGCAACTTTTCTCCGACGGACGGCAGTTTATGGCGAATCGCGCCCACCTCACCTGGCGGCATGGCTTGTGGCTGACGCTCGGCGTGGCGTTCGCGGCGGCTCCTTGCTGGGCTGACGAAGCGGAGTTGCTTCGGCAGAGGGGGTTCGTGCAGCGCGAGTTTATTTTCGAGCAGGCGCCGTTTCCGTCGTGTCACGCGTCGACGATCGCTGAAACTGACTCGGGGCTCGTCGCCGCCTGGTTCGGCGGCACGCACGAGCGCCATCCCGACGTCGGCATCTGGGTGTCGCGCCATCGCGACGGCGTCTGGTCGCCGCCCGTCGAGGTCGCCAACGGCGTGGTCGCCGAGGGCGAGCGTTATCCGACGTGGAACCCGGTGCTGTTTCAGCCGACTGCGGGCCCGCTGATGCTGTTCTACAAAGTGGGCCCCACCCCCAGCGACTGGTGGGGGATGGTGATGACCTCTGCCGAAGAAGGCGCCACCTGGTCGGCGCCCCGGCGCTTGCCCGACGGCATCCTCGGCCCCATCAAGAACAAGCCGATCGAATTGGCCGACGGTACGATCCTGTCCCCCTCCAGCAGCGAAGACAACGGCTGGCGGGTCCACTTCGAACGGTCGACCGACGGCGGGCGGACGTGGACCGCCACCGGCCCGGTGAACGATGGCCGGACGATCCGTGCAATTCAACCCAGCATCCTGCAATACCGCGACGGCCGACTCCAGGCGCTCGGCCGCACGCGCGCCAGCGGCATCTTTCAGATCTGGTCTGCGGACGAAGGGCGAACCTGGGGCGAAATGTCGCTGCTGCCGCTGCCCAACCCCAGTGCGGGCACGGACGCGGTCACTTTGGCCGACGGCCGGCAACTGCTGGTTTACAACCACAGCGACACCTACAAAGTCCGGTGGCCGCTGAACGTGGCGACCTCTGCCGACGGCGCGCACTGGGACGCGGCGCTGGTGCTGGAGGACCGTCCCGAGATTGAGTACTCCTACCCGGCGGTCATCCAGACCCGCGACGGATTGGTTCACGCGACCTACACGTGGGGCCGCGAGCGGATCGCCCACGCCGTGATCGATCCCGCGGCCCTGCAGACGCAGCCGATCGCCGACGGCGTCTGGCCCGCCTCCACAGCGACGGGGCCGTAATGCTCTCGAACGTCGACTTGGTGGTGCTGGTGCTGTACGTGGCGGGCGTGGTGGGCTTTGGCTGCTGGTTCGTCCGCAAGAGTTCGAACACGGCCGAATTTACCTCGGCTCGCGGCTCCATTGCCGGCTGGGCCGTCGGCTTATCCATCTTTGGCACCTTTCTCTCCAGCAACACGTTTCTGGGCGTGCCCGGCAAGGCGTACGGGGCGAATTGGAACCGGCTGGTCTTCTCGTTTTCGCTGCCGTTGGCAGCCTGGATTGCGGTTCGCTGGTTCGTGCCCTTCTACCGGCGCACCGGCGAAATCTCCGCTTATCACCACCTGGAACATCGCTTTGGCCCCTGGGCGCGCACCTATGGCGTCGTCTTGTACCTGCTGATGCAATTCGCCCGCACCGGCACCATTCTGTATGGCGTGTCGTTGGCGCTGGCGCCGCTCACCGGCTGGACGCAATGGTGGATCATCGTGAGCGCCGGCGCCCTGATCACGCTGTACACGATGCTCGGGGGGATCGAGGCGGTGATCTGGACCGACGTGGTGCAGTCCATCGTGCTGCTGACGGGCGCGGGCGCCATTCTCGTGTTGATGCTCACGGGGATGCCAGAAGGCCCCGGGCAAGTCTTTGAGATCGGCGCCGCGGCCGACAAGTTCAGTTTGGGCAGCCTCGACTTTTCGTTCGCCACCTCCACGCTGTGGGTCGTGTTGCTGTACGGACTGTTCATGAACCTCAACAACTTTGGCATCGATCAAAGTTTCGTGCAGCGGTACCACGCTTCGCCCGACGAGAAGCAAGCCCGCCGCAGCGTGTGGTTGGGGGCGCTGCTGTACATTCCCGTGTCACTGGCGTTTTTCTTCATCGGAACCGCGGCGTACGGCTACTACCAAACGCATCCCGAAATGCTCGCCAAGGTTCGCCAACAGGTGGCCCGGCAGCAATTGCGTCTGGCGGGCGAAAGCGAAACGCCGGAAGCCGTTGCCGCGACGGCGGCCGGGCTCAGCGATGCGGACGTCGGCGACAAGGTGCTGCCGCATTTCATCGTTGACGCGTTGCCGCAGGGGGTGACCGGGCTGGTGATCGCGGCCATCTTTGCCGCCGCGATGAGCAGCATCGACACCTCGCTCAATAGCTCGGCGACAGTCATCCTGGCCGACATCTACCGACGCTATGTGCGCCCCAATGCCGGCGAACGCGAGAGCATGGCCGTGCTGTACGGCGGGACGCTCGCGGTGGGCGCCCTGGGAACCTGCACCGCGCTGGCGATGATTGGCGTGCAGAGCGTGCTGGACGTGTGGTGGCTGCTTTCGGGCGTGTTCGCCGGCGGACTGCTGGGACTGTTCCTGCTGGGCATGCTGGATCGCCGCGTCGGCTCGCGCGCTGCGGCCGCGGCCGTGGCGGCGGGGCTGTTGGCCACGCTGTGGACGATTTGGCCCAATCTCGTCGCTCTGTTCCAACGGCTCGGCGCTGGCGACAAACCCGCCGCGCTGGCGCCGACGCCGCTGTTGCATGAAAATATGACGATTGTCGTCGGCACGCTAACTGTCGTGGTCGTAGGGTTCGCCCTAGGACGGTTAAACGGGGGCAAGAGATTTGCCGCCGGGTCGCCCCCCGCCCGCGCCGACGAATAGATTGAGTGGCGATGGTTCGCTCACACGGATTCCACTGTTTCTCCGGACGCACCGACATGAAGCACGAGATGGACCAACCGATTCGCGGCATCATCCCGCCGATGGTCACCCCGCTGGCGGCTCCTGATCAGCTCGACGAGCCGGCGCTGCGACGACTGGTCGATCACCTGATCGCCGGCGGCGTCCACGGGCTGTTCCTGCTGGGAACCACCGGCGAGGGGCCGTCATTGAGCAGCGCGCTCCAACGGCAGGTCATTGCCGCGACGGCGCGTCACGTCGACCGGCGCGTGCCGATCCTTGTGGGCGTGACCTCCGCATCGCTCGCCGATTCGCTGGCGTTGGCTCAGTTTGCCGCGGACGCAGGATGCGAGGCGATTGTCGCCGCCCCGCCGTACTATTTCCCGATCGATCAGACGGCGCTGCGAGATTACTATCTCGAGCTGGCGCGTTCGGCCGCGCTGCCCACGGTGCTGTATAATATGCCCGCGGTAACGAGCCTGACGATTGACCCCGAGACGCTGGAGCAACTGATTGACGAGTCCGCGATCGTGGCGCTGAAAGACAGCTCGGGCGATATGGATTATTTTCAGCGGGCCCGCCAGGCGACGAGCCGGCGCGTTGATTTCCCGCTGTTGATCGGTCCCGAACATCTCCTTGCCGAGTCGCTCGCACGGGGCGGCAACGGGGGCGTGGCGGGGGGCGCGAACGTGTTTCCGGAATTCTTCACGGAGGTCTACGACGCCCACCTGTGCGGCGATCAGAACCGCCTGGCAGCCGCCCAGCGACGTGTCGAGCGGCTGCAGGCGATATACGCCGTGGGGCCGGTCTCGATCCCGGGGGTGATCGCCCGAACGAAGGCCGCCTTGGCGGCGCGTGGATTGTGTCAGGCCGTCACGGCTCCGCCGATTGCGCCAGCGACGTCTGCTGAGCGGCAGCGCGTGACCGCGATCATCGAAGAACTTGCCGGCGAATCGGCGCGGACGACGGCGTCGCGCTGAAGCAATCCGTCGTTGCCGACCGATTGCCACTCTTATCACAAAGGACGGGTCGATGTCAAAGTCCAACGCTTTTCTGTTGGCTGTCGCCGCGATTGCCATCGTCGCGGCAGCTTGGTATCGGCAGCAGGTTTTCCGGGAGCCGCCCCAACCGACCACGCTGCACGTGGCGTTCGTTACCGGCGGTTCGGGGCCCTATTGGCAAAGCAGCATCCGCGGAGCCGAAGCGGCCGCCAAGGAATACCACATTGAGATCGACGTGGAGACGCCGGCCAGCGACGAGAGTTTGGAGCAGCAGACGAGTTTGCTCGCCCAACTCAAGTACAGCGACTTGGACGGAGTGGCCGTGAGCCCGCTGAACGCCGAAGAGCAGACGCCGCTGATCAACCGTATTCAGCAAGAAACCAATCTGGTGACGTTTGACTCCGACGCCCCTCTGTCGCAGCGGCGAGGTCATGTGGGCACCAGTAATTACGGCGCTGGCGCGCTCTGCGCTCAGCTGGTCGGCGAAGCGATCCCCGACGGCGGCCCGGTGCTGGTGCTGCTGGCCAATCTCACCAAAGAAAACCTGATTGACCGCAAAGCGGGCTTTGAGGATGCGCTCAAACGTCGCGGTCTCGAAAACGGCGACGAGCCCGCCCCGCCGGAAATCACCGTCGTGGATTACTTCGTCGACAACGGCGACGACGCCGCGTGCGCCGCCGGCATCAGCCGCACGATTGGCGAGCATGAGGACCTGGCGTGCATCGTCGGCATGAACGCGCGGCACGGCCCGATCATCCTGTCGACGCTTAAGGAACTCGATCGGCTGGGTTCGATCAAAGCCGTTACGTTTGACGCCGAGGCCCCCACGTTGCAGGGGGTCGAGGACGGCGCCATTTACGCGACCATCGCGCAGGACCCCTACAAATACGGGTATGAAGCCGTTCGTATGCTCCACTCCTTGGCGCACGACGGCGCAAGCGACGTCCCGATTGTCGGCGGCGGCACGATCAACATCACCGCCGAAGCGATCCGCCAGAGTGACGTCCAGGGATTCCGCGAGCGGCTGCAGTCGCGCGCCGCGCCGAAGTGACAGTGTTCTCTGGCGGCGTCTGGCCATCGTGACTCATGACGGGACACCTTTGATTTGGGGAATGATATGGCGGCAGGGTTACGGCGCGGCGCCGATTGGCGGCGCGGCACGACGGCATTGCTACTGGTCCTGTTGACGGCACGGGCGGGCCTGGGGTTCGCCGCGGAATCGGCCACGCTCGATCGCTCCTACCGAACCGTCCGTCTGCGGTGTGAGGGCGCTGACGATCCGCTGGGCGTGGACGTCGCGCAGCCGCAGCTGTCGTGGCAGGTCGTCGGCGACCAGCCTGGGCAGCGGCAGACGGCCTACCGCGTGCTTGTCGCGTCGACTGCGGAAACGCTGGACGAGAATCGCGGCTATCTGTGGGATTCGGGCAAATGCGAGTCCCCGGAAACCACGGGCGTCGCCTACGCCGGCCAACCGCTGAAGTCCTCGCAGCAGGCGTTCTGGAAGGTGCAATCCTGGGATGCCGCCGGCCAGCCCAGCCCGTGGAGCGACCCGGCGACATGGACCATGGGCGTGGTCCGCCGCGACGACTGGCAAGCCCGGTGGATCGTGGCGCCCTGGACGTCCGAAGCGTTGCTCATGCGGCGGGAGTTCAACGTGCGCCCCGGCTTACGACGCGCCGTCGCCCACGTGACGGGGCTCGGCCAGTTCGAGTTTTTTCTCAACGGCGAAAAGGTCTCCGCGAACCTGCTGTCGCCGGGGTGGACCAAGTACAACCGCACCTGTCTGTACGAGACGCACGACGTAACCGACTTGCTGAAGCCGGGCGACAATGCGGTCGGCCTGGCGCTGGGCGACGGCATGTACTGCACCGAACGTCGCAACCGCTTCAGCAAGTTCCAGGGCACGTTCGGGCCGCAACGAGCGTTCGGGCAAATCGAGTTGGAGTACGACGACGGCTCCCGCGAGGTGATCGCCACGGACCCGTCGTGGCGCGTGTCGCGCGGCCCGGTCACTTACAACGACATCTACGGGGGCGAGGACTACGACGCGCGGCTGTTCGAGCCCGGTTGGAATTCGCCGGGGTTTGACGACGCGGCGTGGACCAACGCCGTTGAACTGGTGCGTCCCAGCGGCGAACTGCGCGGATTGTCGGCGAGCGCCCCACCGCTGGGCGAAATCGAAATCATCGAACCGATCGCCATGAACGAGTCGGACGGCTACCAGGTCGTCGACTTCGGCCAGAACGCGTCCTATATGCCGCGGATTACGGTGTCCGGCCCCGCGGGCAGCACGATCCGGCTGACTCATGCTGAGGTGCTTGACGAGAACGGCCGCATCGATCGCGGCACGTGCGGCGGCAATCGCGGACCGGCGTATTGGCAGTACACCAAGGCGACCGACGAGCTGGAAACCTGGTTCCCGCAGTTCTTCTACGCGGGGTGTCGTTACCTGCAGGTCGATCGGTTCCCGCCGGAATCGGGCGGCGCGCAACCGCGTCTGGAGCGCTGCGACGGCGTGGTGGTCCATTCGATCGCGGCGCCGACGGGGCGTTTTGAGTGCTCCAACGAACTGCTCAATCGCATTCGCACGCTGGTGCGATGGGCGCAACGTTCCAACATGGTCTCGGTGCTGACCGATTGTCCGCACCGCGAGAAACTGGGGTGGCTGGAGCAGTATCACCTCAACGGGCCGGCGATTCGCTACGAGTTTGACGTGCCGCAGATATTCGCCAAGGGCACGCAGGATATGGCCGACTCGCAGTTGGCCAACGGGTTGGTTCCCAATATCGCCCCCGAGTACGTGGAGTTTCCCGGCACGTTCCGCGCCGCCGCCGAGTGGGGCTCGGCCGTCATTCTCGTGCCGTGGCAACAGTACCTGTTTACCGGCGACCGGACACTGCTGGTGCGGCACTACGAGCATATGGCTCGCTACCTGGGATACCTGCAGTCGATTGCCGAAGACGGCATCGTCTCCGAGGGACTGGGCGACTGGTATGATCTGGGCCCGGCCGATCGTCCGGGCCACGCCCAACTCACGCCCCCGCCGCAGACCGCCACCGCGTTCTACTTCTACGACGCCAAACTGATGGCGGAGATTGCCACGCTCACGGGCCACGACGAGGACGCGGCGAAGTACGCCGAACTGGCCGAGTCGGTGCGCCGCGCGTGGCTGCGCGAGTTTCGCTCAGCCGACGGCGTCTACGGGACCAACTCGCAATGTATCAACGCCATGGCGTTGGAGATGGACCTCGTCCTGCCAGAGGACCGATCGCGCGTCTTCACGGCCTTGGTGGACGACGTTGAGAACAACGACAACGCGACCACCGCGGGCGACGTGGGGCACCGCTACGTGCTGCAGGCCCTGGCCCACGGCGGCCGGTCCGACGTTATCTACAAGATGATCAACCAGGACCAGCGGCCTGGGTACGGCTACCAGCTGAAGCAAGGCGCCACGAGTCTCACCGAGGCTTGGGATGCGAATCATCATTCCTCCCACAACCACTTCATGCTGGGCCACATTACCGAATGGTTCTACGGCCGCGTGTTGGGGATCCGCCCCGATCCCGCGGCGCCGGGCTTCAAACGCGTGATCATCGAGCCGACGCCCGGCGGCGATCTCGCATGGGCCAAGGGCAGCTACAACGGACCATACGGCCGCATCGCCGTGCGGTGGGACTTGTCGCAGGACGATCGCTTCCGGCTCCGCGTGACGATTCCGGCGAACTCCACGGCCTTGGTAATCTTGCCTGCCGACGGCGCCGAGACGATTCGCGTCGACGGCGTCGCGGTGGCGGATGCCAAGGGTGTTGAGATGGAAGCAGCCGACGCCCGGCAAACGAGACTCGTCGTCCCGTCCGGCACGTACGAGTTCGAGTGCCGCTATGCCGGGAGCGAGCCCCGCTGAGCGCAGAGGCGGCGGGCGCGGCGGAACGCAATCGCGGCCTGGCCGTCGGGAAAGCGTTCTGCGGTCGTCACGCGCCGGGAGGTTCGCTTCGACAACCGTCGCCAAGCAGGTCGAATCGATTGCCGCAGCCAGCCCTAGCTGCCTACGGCAGCCGAGGCAACGAGCCCGCCGTGCAGCGAGGTGAGATGTCGGGCAAAATGCTCGGCGAGCACTTCCGCGTACGTATCGGGGTGGCTAGTGAGCACTCCCAGCACGTCCTGACCCAGCTGAGGATCGGTTAACACCGACCCAAACGTGCAGTGCAGAATCTGCCGTCCGGGCGCCGTGAATCCGCACCCGGCGGGAACGTCGCACCACCGCTCGAGGTAGAGTTGTTCCAACTCGATCGGGTCGCTCACGTCGGCCTGCGGGGGGGCGCTTTCGTTGGTCGCCGAGACGTGATACGTGGCCTTGTCCGTCGG
Source organism: Planctomycetales bacterium (assembly GCA_020427145.1). Lineage (GTDB taxonomy): Bacteria > Planctomycetota > Planctomycetia > Pirellulales > Lacipirellulaceae. Next base: position 8,226 of record JAGQOU010000327.1, read on the forward strand.
ATATTTCGCGCGCGAGAAATCAACGACTCGACGGAACAGCGCTTCGTCGTGCCGGGCCACGACCCGCAACGCCTCCAAGTAACTCGTGCCGGCGGTTTTGACGTGGAACTGTCCGGCCGTCGCGCGCGCCAAGGCGCCGTACATCGACAACTTGTCGGAACCCGAGTGCAAGCTGATCTTGTAGGGGCCGAGCAGTTGGGCGATGGCGGCGTGGTCGTTGAGCGATTGCTCCAGGGCATCCGCATCCCCTTTGTAGTCGACCCCTTTTTCGAAATCGCCGATGAAACGCGGTGCGAGCGAGACCAGCTTCATGTCGCGTCCCAAGCACTGCTCGGCGATGATGAAGTGCTCGGCGAGGGTCGTCGGCTGCTCGGTCTCGTCAATGCTCAGTTCAATTTCGTACGGCCGGTCGAGCGCCGCATGCACCTCGTCGATGTAGAGAGCCAAATCGACCGCCTTGTTGACGGCCAGGCCGTACTTGACCGCGGCTCGCATGACGGCCTGCTCGGTCAGCTCGATGGTCCCGCCCGACGTGAGCTTGACCCGGCGACCGCGATACGACTCGGCCCACGTCACCTGATCGGCGACGGCGGCGTAGCGCTCGCGCAACGTCGTTTCGTTGTAATCGTCCGCCTGCTGGTCGACCGCGTCGGACGGATCGATGGTGAAAAACGTGAACCCCGCGGCAGCGGTGCGGTCGACGTCTTCGATCGTCTTGAGGTGGTCCGCATCGGCCCCGTGAGGCTCCTTCCAATCGGCCGCATCGAGCGCCGACATGGCGTCGTCCATCACCTGCTCGGCGGATCGACCGGTCCGCGTCATCTCGCGAATCGACTGTTGGGCGAAAATCGGCGCGATGCCGTCGCCGGCCGTGCGCAGCGCCTCGAGATGTCCCGGCGTGGCCAAGCCGATGCGATCGCCGAAGCCAAACGAGGGGGTCAGTCCAAGCACGCTTGGTTTGGGTGCGATATGGGCCATCGGGCAATCCCTAATCTCTCAAAGTGAATCAGCAAGTCATGGAGAATCTGAGCCAGACGCCCCAGCGATCGTCGGTGCAACTCGCCTAAAGAAAACTCGCAGCAGCGAACCGCCAGGGCGGCACAGCGGCTGCGAGCGTAGGGTCTTTAATAACATTCTCTTACGCGCTTGTTAACGAATAGTCTCGCGACGCCGACGAAGCAGCGGAAGGGCAATTGCCGCACCCGCCAATAGTACGAGCGACGCCGGTTCGGGCACAGCGGCCAGGGCTTGGGCGGCCATCCCTCCCACATTGAGCAACCCCGTCCCGGAAAGCAAACTGCTGGTACACGTCGCTCCGCCGTTGCCCGGCGCTCCCCACACCCCGGCCTGCATCCGCGTCCCGCTGACCAGCACCCCGCCCCTGACCTCCGCCCCG
>JAGQOU010000328.1 GCA_020427145.1 Planctomycetales bacterium
GGGGGCGGAGGTGTCGTGCATGGCGGGCTCGGTGCTTTCGGGTCGTGCCGGATCAGCGGGCCAGGCGGAGGCCGCCGAACATCCAACGGGCATGCGGGGGGAAGAAGTTCCGATAGGTCGGCCGCACGTGACCGACGGGGGTGATGGCGGCGCCGCCGCGCAGCACGTACTGCCCGTTCATGAACTTGCCGTTGTACTCGCCGAGCGCTCCGGGGGCAGGTTGGTAGCCGGGATAGGCGGCGTAGCTGCTGGCGGTCCATTCCCAGACGTCGCCAAAGAGGCGCCGAGCGGGGCCCTCGTCGCGTACGCCTCCCGCGGGATGGACCGGTTCGTCGGCCGCCAGCAGGGCGTCGACGAAGTTGCCCGTCGGAATCTGTGCAGCCGCAGCGACTTCCCACTGAGATTCCGTGGGCAGCCGCGCTCCAGACCATCGTGCGAATGCGTCCGCTTCGAAATAGCTCACGTGGCACACGGGCCGGTGCGGATCGACAGGCTGTCGGCCAGCGAGCGTGAACTCGCTCCAGTCGTCGCCATGTTGCGTCCAATAGAGCGGCGCGGTCCAACACTCGCGCTGGACGGTCGCCCAGCCTTCGGACAGCCAGAACTCTGGACGCGAGTAGCCGTCGGCAGCGATGAATTCGAGAAACTCGCCGCAAGTGACGGGGTGCTTCGCCAGCTGAAACTCTTCCAGCCATACGCGATGTCGCGGCGATTCGTTGTCGTACGCGAACTCGTCGCCAATGTGACCGGTTTCGTAGAGGGCTGCGGGAAACGTCAACCACTGGTCGCGATCAGCCGGCGTCGCCGGCTGGAATTGGTCGGCGCGATAGGCCGGTTCCAGCGGGTTGTGCGACAACAGATGCTTCAGGTCGGTCAGCATCAGTTCCTGATGCTGCTGTTCGTGGTTCAGGCCGAGCACCAAGACGGCCGCGGCAGCGGGGTCGCGTTCCAGCAGACCTGCGGCAATCGCGTCGGCAACGCGACCGTCAACGTACTCGCGATAAGCGTAGGTCTCGTCGAGCGTCGGCCGCGTCACGAGTCCGCGTTGCGGTCGCGGAAACTGCTTGCCGACCGAATTGTAATACGAGTTGAACAGGTACTCGTACTCGGGGAACGGCGAGCGGTAGTGATCGTCCCGTCGCAGCAAGAAGGTTTCAAAAAACCAGGTCGTATGAGCAAGGTGCCACTTCAGCGGGCTGGCTTCCGGCATCGACTGGGCCGTGGCGTCCTCGGGGCCAATCGGGGCGCACAGCAAGTCGCTGAACTGGCGAACGCGCAGATAGTCGTCTGCCGCAACCGAAGGGCTAACGATCGTGGACACGGCACGCTTCCTCGTCGATGAGAGGGGCTGCTGCGGCGGCTCCGGTCGAGTCGCTCACCTTCACATCTTTCCAGAATGCGATGCGCCCTGCAATCTCCTGCGCGGCGGGTTTCGGGTCTGCGTAATGCCAGGCGGCGTTCTTGCAAACGGCGTTGCCGACGACAACGTCGTGATAGCCGGCCGTGCCTTTCCATCCGCACACTGTGGTGTGCGAAGAGGGCCGCAAATATTGCTGCTGTACCGCTTCGGCCGGAAAGTAATGGTTGCCGTCAACGACGACCGTTTCGTCGCTGTCAGCAATAACGGTTCCTTGGAACTCCGCTCGAGCCATGATTTGCTTTCAGATTCGTAACGTGCGAAGGGATAACAAACACGCTTGGATCGGTTCGTCGGGACGGTCGCGCGATGCTTTGCCTCAAAGGGGAGGGCCAGGTTCTGCCGAGCTTGGCAGACGGATTCAAGATTGAACTCTGCGGGGCGTCGCATTTCCTTTGGGGGCAAAGCCACTTGTCTCTATCGATCGGCAGCAGAAAAAACGCGTTCTCGGTGCAAAACTCCGGCTTGGGGTGCGGGCGATGCAATTCTAACTACTTACGTGCAATCGATTTACGCGCAATGCCTGCGGTCGCAGGCCGTTTGTTTTACGAGCAGAACTCCGAGCGGGTGAGCAAAACGACATGGTCGCTCCTGCTGGCCGCCGCTCCGCGGTGCTTCCTGCAGTCATTTTACGCGATGCGGTGGCCCAATTTCTATCAGATTCCCCGCGACCGGGTCCCTCGTACTGATGCTGCGAGTCGTTCTGAGGCAGAGCCAAGCTCGACGGTCTACGCCGCGCGTTGCGATTGTCGCAAGGCGGGAGCCACCAGCCAGCGCTCGGCCGCTTCAAATCCCAACTGAACGACGATCGCCAGCACGGCCGCGGGAATGGCGCCCTGCATGATGATGCCGACGTTGTTGAGCCGAATGCCGGTCATGATAGGTTGACCGTAACCGCCGGCCCCAATCAACGCGCCCAGGGCGGCAAACCCGATATTCATCACCGCCGCGGTCTTCACTCCGGCCAGGATCATGGGCGTCGCCAGCGGCAGCTCGATGCGCCGCAGCCGATACCATCGCGACAACCCCAGGGCCTCGGCTGATTCTCGTAAGTGAGGCGCAATACCTTGAAAACCGGCCGCCGTGTTACGGACAATCGGCAGCAAGCTGTACAGGAACAACGCTATCAGAGCCGCAGGGGACCAATCTCCCAGTGTTTTGATCTGCAGCCGGATGGCCGCCGTCATCAGCAGCGCCAGCAGGGCCAGCGATGGAATGGTTTGTACTACGCCCGTGACGGCTAGGATCGCCTGCCCGAGTGACGGGAACTTGGCGGCGACGATTCCCAGCGGGATAGCGACCGCAATCGCCGGGAGCAACGAACCCAACACCAAACCGAGATGTTGCTTTGTCCGATGGGCGATCTGCGCGGCGATCGTGGTCGTCGGCAACGGCTCGGTGCGGGCGACGCCCAGTTCGTCGGCGAGGAACTGCGCCGCCACGGCGGCTTCGCTTTGCTCGTCGAACTTCACGGCCGCGTTCATCGCCGCCATGCGCTCCGTACTGATTGTCCCTGCGAGCGATTCGATGGCGGGAGCGAGTCGCGGTTCCGCTCGAGCGGTTTCTTGGCGATACAGCACGATTGAGTCGTAACGCGGGAAGTGGTCCAGATCGTCCTGCAGCACGACGATCGCGCTGCGGCTAAGCTCTGCGTCGGTCGCGTAGGCGTCGATGAAGTCGACCTGTCCCGCCTTCAGTCGCAGGTACGCCAAGGCGTGGTCCATGCCCTCGACGGTTTGCTGCGGCAGGCGGTACGCGGCCCGCAGCGCCGGCCAGCCGTCGCCTCGTTGCAAAAACTCGTTGCTCAGCCCAACGCGAAGCTCGGGGTGATCGGCCAGGTCTGACACCTTTGTCAGCTTCAGCCGTTCGGCCGTGTCGCGCAGGACGGCCATCGCGTAGGGGTTGTTGAAGCCCAGCGGGGCGGACATCGCAATGCCACGCTTAGCCAGGGCGGCCGCCAGGGCCTCGTCGGTTGCGACATCCTGACCGGCGAAGATCTCCTCCCGCAGGGTCCCGGTATATTCGACATAGGCGTCGATCTCCCCGGCCACCAGTCCGTCGAAAAGCACGCGCGTGCCGCCGAGTTCGGCTTTATGTTTGACAGGTTTGATGCCTGCCGCTTCGAGAGTTTGCTTGAGAATCTCTCCCAGCACGACGCTTTCGGTAAACATCTTCGACGCAACGGTCACGGCGCCCTGCGCAGCGGGAAGAGCGGCGAAGTGCCCGCCAGCGACGAGCGCCAGGACTATCAACGTGCCGGGGGCTCGATTCACGCCGAGGCCTCCGCGTGCAACGACCTTTGGGCCGTGACAAAGCGTTCAACGAATTCGCTAGCCGGCTGGCTGGTCAGTTCCGCCAGCGAGCCGCGCTGCACGACGCGGCCGTCGGCCATCAGCAAGATGTCGCGACTAAAGTGACTTGCCTCGGCCAGGTCGTGGGTTACCAGCACCACTGTCTTTTCCAGCTCGCGAAAGATGCGTTGCAGGTCGTCCTGCAGTTCGGCGCGAATCATGGGATCGAGCGCCCCCAGAGGCTCGTCGAGCAGCAGTGCGGCGGGGTCGAGCATCAGGGCGCGCATTAGGCTCACGCGTTGGCGTTGCCCGCCGGAGAGTCGGGCCGGATCGCGATCGAGCAAGTCGTCCGGCAGTTGCACCAAGTCGCGCAACGCGGCGATCCGCGCTTCGATGCGAGCTCGACCCCAACCCACAAACTCGGCCTGCAGGCTCACGTTTCGGCGGGCCGAAAGGTGAGGAAACAATCCGCCGTCTTGAATGACGTAGCCGATGCGGCGGCGGATTGCGGCGACGTTGGCGGGAATGACCGGCTGGCCGTCAAATTCGATCAGACCGCTGTCAGGGGTCTGCAATCCGTTGAGCAATCGCAGAAACGTCGACTTGCCGCAGCCGCTGGGGCCGATGAGTGCGTACGTGGCGCCCCGCTGGAGGGTTAGCGTCAGCGGTCCCGCGCCCGCCCCGCCGGCAAAACGTTTTGTCAGTTCTTCGACTCGAAACATCGCAGCGTGAGAAGTTCGGGCGCAGCTCGCAACCTTCCGCATCAACCGTCATGCACCATGTGCACCACGGCAAAGTAGCGGCGCGAGTCGGTCCAGACTTTGCGAAGGTTCATGCCCCCCGCGGCGGCCAACTTCTCAATGTCCTCCAGGTCGTATTTGTGCGAATACTCAGTGCCGAGCGCCTCGCCGGCTGAGAATTGAAACCGCGACTCGCCGATCGAAACCTGCTGCTCGCACTGGCTGACGAGATACGACTCGATCCGTCCCAACGGCTGATTGTACTGAGCCAGGTGCTCGAACGCGTCGACGTCGAAATCCGCCCCCAGTTGGCGATTGGCGCGGTGCAGCAGATTGCGATTGAACTCCGCGGTAACGCCCGCCGCGTCGTTATAGGCGCGCTCGATGACCGCGGGGTCCTTTTTCAAATCAACGCCCAGCAGCAGTCCGCCCTTGCGCCCGCAGAGTTGGGCGATTTGCCGGACGAGTTGCTCCGCTTCGTCACGCGTGAAGTTGCCGATCGTCGACCCTGGAAAGTAGACGGCGGCGTGATCGACCGAGCGGGCGGGGCGGGGCAGGGCGAACGACTGCGTGAAGTCGGCGCACACGGGCGCCACCTCGATCCCCGGATGCTCGCGTCGCAGACGATCGCAGCTGGCGTGCAGGTGTTCGCGCGACACGTCGACCGGCACATATCCGGCCGGGGCTTGCAAGCGGTCAAGCAACAGTCGCGTCTTGATGCTGCTGCCGCTGCCGTATTCGACCAGCAGCACGCCCTCGCCCAATTGCCGCGCCATGTCGTCGGCGCAGGCCTCCATGATCTCCAGTTCGCACCGCGTGACGTAATACTCCGGCGTCTCGCAAATGCGGTCGAATAGCAGGGAGCCGCGGCGATCGTAGAAGTACTTGCTGGAAATGCGCTTGGGTGTGTGCGCCAGGCCGGTCAACACGTCGGCGCGGAACTCGCGCGTGTCATGGCTGGGAGCGATGGCTTCGAGGCTGCTCACAATCAAACTCCTGTCCGCTTCGCCGCAGCGGGCGGCGGGTCTTTGCGTGCGGGGCGCGCGATTCGACAAGCTGGCGATAAAGACGGCGGCAAGCGGCGATGCGGGGCGAGGTGCGGCTGGCAAGTCCCTAAGCCTACGGGGCGCCGCGCGCGATCTCAACAGAGACCTCGCGATTTCGAGAAAAACAACCCCATGCGGCGGCGATTTCCGCGATTGTGGTCCAGTGACGCCAGCGGGCGCCGTGTGGTCGTTGACGCGAACGCCCCGCCCGTCGCCTGTTCGGATCGAAAAGCGCGTGAATGTTCTGACGGCGCCCGCTACGCGGGGGTGACATTGGCAGGGGCGTCGCTTAAACCGCGTCAAGGTTTTGCCAGGGGAGAGGCGTGCATTCGCGGGCCCTCGGCCGACGCTTCCATTGTCCGCAGCATGAGGTACCATAACGACTTCGGACTACGCGAGAGCCTCGCTGCGAGTCGTTTGTGTACGCTTATCTGACCCTGCTGACCGGCAAACGCGCGGGAACAAACTTCCCGCTGGAGAGTGCGCGCGAAACGCTCGTTGGCCGCGGCACCGATTGCCATATCACGCTGCTCGATCCGTTGTGCTCGCGGGTCCACGCCATCTTGCGCAACGAGAGCGGCTCGTGGATCGTCGCCGACCAGGACAGCCGCAACGGCACCACGGTCAACGATCAGAAGATCGACGAGGCGACTCTCGCCGACGGGCACCGCATTCGGTTCGGCTCGCACGAGTTCGAGTTCCACCTGTCCGAAGATCCCGCGACCGCCGAGGCCGACGAAGCGAGCCTGACGCAAACCATCGTCGTCGATTTGCCGCTGGCCGTACGGCAAAGCAACGAAGAAGTCCTGGCTGCATTGCCCACGCCCGAGCAGGTGCAGGAACTGTTGCTGCTGTACCAGCTCAGCATTCGGTTGATGGGGTGCGAGAAGCCCGACGAGGTGATTCGCGTTGCCCTGGAACTGCTCAAAGAGCGCACCAAGGCGGCCATCGTCGGTTTCCTGTGGGTGAACGATGAGGGGCAACTCAAGCCCAAGCTGGTGATCCCGCGCGGGGCGGCCGATCGCGTCACGCTCAGCGAAAGTCTCACCGAGTTGGTGCTCGCGCAGGGGCACGCGGTGTGGGTGGCCAACCAGTCGGGCGAGGCCGACGCGGCGGCCGTGAAGCACTTCGCCGACGCGGTGTGCGCTCCGCTGGTGCGTAAAGACAAGTCGGGCGAACGGACCACGTTGGGCGCCATTCACGTTTATCTTGAGGACGGCCGGTTTCGCCAATCGGATTTTGATTTTGTGATTGCCGTGGCCAGCCAGGTGGTGATCGCGCTGGTCCGCGCACGAGCTCACCTCGTGCTGCAGAACGATTTTCATCGTCTGCTGAAATCATCGCCGGGGTTCTCCGAACTGATCGGCGAAAGTAAGCCGATGATTA
>JAGQOU010000329.1 GCA_020427145.1 Planctomycetales bacterium
CCGCGCAGCTTCTGAAACCGCACCCAAATGTCGGTCTGAATGTACTCGACCAGGTGGCCGATATGAATGTGCCCGTTGGCGTAGGGCAGGGCGGCGGTCACCAGAATACGACGGGGCATGACAGCAGGGGGCAGGGGGCGGCCGGCGATCGGCGGTTCACAAACCCGCAACCACCAGGTCGCGGAATCGGTTGGGGGTCGGGCGGCGCACGGGCCGTCCCGCAGGGGAGTGGCCGATTGTAGCGGGAAACGGGCGCACTCGGGAGGTCGGACCCGCCCCGGGCCCCGGCGGTTCGCCGCGCTAAATTCAGGGCGAGGCACGGGGTTCGCGAGCCAAAAGCCGCCTGCCGACGCACCGCGAGACCAATCAGCGGGCTGGGCGCGGCCGTCTCCATGGTTCGAGCAGCGCCGCCGACCCGAGGTCGCGGCGCGCTGGGGCGGGCCGCGGATTGGCCAGTTCGCATTGCTGGCTGACCGCGGCGAGCAGACAGCAAACCGCCACGCAAAATCGGCGCCGAATCGCCCCCCCGCGCACCTAACGAGATTGTCATCAACTTGCCGCAGCCGCGGTGCGTAGTGGAGTGTAGTCTTGTAGTGAGAGGCGGTTTCTTAGCAAGCATTCCCTGCGCAGCCGTGTCGTTGTGCCGCAACGACCTCTGCCGCCGCGGAACTCTCCTTGCTACGGGCTTGGCAGGCCCGACGAGACTGGTCGCCGAATTGTTGTCGATTCGGCGGGTGGTGTTTTTCTACTGTAGCGCCGACCGGCAGCGGTCGATGCGGCGCTCTCCCTTCATCTCGAGAAAGGATCAAGCCATGTCCATTAAGGCGGTATTGGCGACGGCCCTGACGCTGGCAGCGTTAGCGATCACAGCAAGCGCACATAGTGACAAGGTCGACCGCAACAACGGCAAACACTGGAACGACGTCGGAATCAACGCGCCGAGCGCCCAGGCAACGATGCTCGCCCGACACAACAAAGTCGACCGCAATAACGGCAAACGCTGGGACGACGTGGCGATCGCGGGGAACGACAAAGTCGACCGTAACAACGGCAAGCACTGGAACGACGTGGCGGTCGCAGGGAACGACAAAGTCGACCGCAACAACGGCAAGCACTGGAACGACGTGGCGAGCGGAGGGAACGACAAAGTCGACCGCAATAACGGCAAGCACTGGAACGACGTCATCGCCGCGACGCACTCGGCCAACGGCTTGTTGGCCTGAGAGCGGCCCACGCCCGGACGCACCAACTCGCGTCGAGTCATGCGCCGCTGGGTTGAGACGTTACATGGACGTCTCCAACGGTGCAATGGATTTAGCCCCCGGTCAGTGACCGGGGGCTAAATGGTTTCTTGCGAACCGCGCGCGGGCGATCTTCAGCGGCGCGGGGCGAAGTTCAACATCCGCGGCGACCCGTTATGGTCGCCATCGCCAAGCGGCGGTGCGAGCAGTTCCTTGCGCACCAGCACCACTTCGCCGGTCGCCTCGCCCTCGACCCGGAAGCCGCGATCGCGAAAGATGCGAGTCATCCGCGCGTTGGCCGGGGTTGTCTCGGCGAAGACGCGATTGATGCCCCATCGTTCGCAAATCTCCAGACAGTAGTCGGTGAGCAACGAGCCCAGCCCGCGCCCCTGGTAGGCGTCGCCGACCAGAACCGCATACTCCGCATTGGTGTGGTCCGCGTCGGCGACCAGGCGGCCGACTCCTGCGAAATGGCGTTCGCCCCGCTCAAGCACCTCCGCCACAATTGCCAGTTCGCGGTCGTAGTCGATAAAGCAGTATCGGGCGGCCATCTCGTGCGTGATCTGTTTGAACAGGCACCCGAATCGTTTGTGGCGCGTCTCAACCGAGCAGCCGCCGAGCAACTCCTGCCATAGCGGCACGTCCTCCGGCTTGATTGGCCGCAAGACGACCTCGCCGCCGTCGGGGAGTCTTGCGGGCCGGACGAACTCCTCCGGGTACGGCCGAATTGCCAGGTGCGCAAATCGTCGCGGCGTCTTGAGCACGGCGGCCCGATCGAGAATCACCCTTGCATCCAGCGCGATCACGTCCTGGGGCGTGACCAACAGCGGGTTGACGTCCAACTCGGCGATCTCGGGATAATCGGCCACCAGGTACGACACGCGCATCAGCACTTCGATGAGCCGATCGATGTTGACCGCGGGCCGGCCACGGTACCCCTTCAACAGCGGCCAGCAACGCAAGCTTTCGAGCATTCGCCGGGCCAGCCGTTCGGACAGCGGCGGCAATTCCAGCGCCCGATCTGCGTACAGTTCCGCCTCGACGCCGCCCGCGCCGACCATCAACACGGCGCCAAAGACGGGGTCGCGTTTGGCGCCGACGATCAATTCGTAGCCTTCGCCGCGGTCGACCATCCGCTGCACCGTGACGCCGTTGATCGTGGCTTCGGGGCGATGTCGGGTCGCGTTGTCAGTGATCATCTCGAACGCCTCGGCGACCGCGTCTTCGTTGCTCACGCCCAACATGACGCCGCCCACGTCGGTCTTGTGAGTAATCTGCGGCGAAGCAATCTTCATGACCACCGGATAGCCCACCCGGGCGGCCAGCAGCACGGCGTCCTGCTTGGTGCGGGCCAGGTACGGTTTCGAGACGGGGATCTCGTACGCCTCCAAAAGCGCCTTGGACGTGCTCTCGGGGAGCACGTCGTCCACCTCGGTCATGAACGTGTCGAACACCTCCCGGACCTTGCTGCGTTCGAGCGCGAAACTCACAGGGATCTCGCGCGGCGTCTCGCACAAGACCTCGCGGGTGCGAGCATAGGACACCAGGTACATGAAGGCGCCCACCGCCTGCTCGGGCGCAAAGTACGTGGGGATGCCGGCTTTGTTGAATTTGTCCACCGCCTCGTGCATGCTGACGCCGCCCATCCACGAGGTCAGCACGGGCTTGGACGATTTCCGAGCGACCTCGATCACCGAGGCGGCCGCGGCGGTCGGCTTGCTCATTGCTTGGGGCGAGTAAATCGCCAACGCCGCGTCGACGCCCGGGTCGGCCAGTACGATTTCTAGCGCACGGGCGTAACGCTCGGGGGTCGCGTCGCCGATCACGTCGACCGGGTTGCGATGCGACCAGTTGGCCGGCAGCGCTTCGTTGAGTTTGGCGATCGTCTCGGCGCTGAGCTTGGCGACCTGGCCTTGGCGGGCCAACAGCGCGTCGGTGGCCATGACGCCCGGGCCGCCGGCGTTGGTCACAATGGCCAGCCGCGGCCCCTGAGGAGCCACCTGCCGGGCGAGCAATTCGGCGCAGTCGAACATGTCGGCCATCTCGGCGATGCGCACGATGCCGGCGCGGTTAAACGCCGCCTCGTACACGGCGTCGACGCCCGCCATGGCGCCGGTGTGCGACGCGGCGGCCTGGGCCGATTCGCTGAACCGACCTGCCTTGTAGGCAATGATCGGCTTGTTGCGCGCGAACGCGCGGGCGGCCGACATGAATTCGCGGGCGTCGGTGATCGACTCGATATACAGGATGATCGACTCGGTCGCCGGGTCCGTGGCGAGATAGTCGATCAGGTCGCCCATGCCGACGTCGAGCATGTTGCCCACCGACATGAAATGCGAGAACCCGATGTGCTCGGCCAGCGCCCAGTCGAGCACCGAGGTGCAGAGCGCCCCGGATTGCGACAGGAACGCGACGCGACCTTTCGCCGGCATGCCCGCAGCAAACGAGGCATTGAGCCCCACGTGCGGGTTAATCGTCCCGAGGCAGTTGGGACCCAGCATGCGTAGGCCGTCGAATTCGGAGACCGCCGCCAGCAATTGCTCTTCCAGCGCCGCCCCTGCTTGTCCCACTTCGCGGAAGCCCGCCGAAATGACGATGACGCCGCGCGTACCGACGGCGCCAATATCGCGAATGACGTCCGGCGTGGCAGCAGCAGGAACGCAGACGACCGCCAGATCGGGCGTCGTCGGCAGGTCGGCCATGCGCGGATAGCAGCGGTGCGAGCCGATCGTACGGTGCGAGGGATTGACCGGGTAGATCGGCCCGGAGAAACCGCTGCTGGCGAGGTTCTCAAGGATGGTCCGACCGACGGCGCCGGGCGATGTGCTCGCGCCAACGACTGCGACGCTCGCCGGCGCGAAGATCTTATCCAAGTTCCGCGTAGCCATTGCGATGTGCCTCGTTCCTTAACGAAGGCACGCCCGCAATCGCGCACCTTCGCCTCGGTGCGTGTAGAAAAAGAGGGTGGCTGGGGCGTCGTCCCCGCTCTTGCCGGCACGAGGACGAAGTTGCCGCTGGGCCCCAGTCACCCATTACCGCTGTTCTGGAAGCGACAGTTGCCTGACGCACTGGACAGGAAAAGCAATCGGCGTGCCAATTCACGACCCCCAGAAAAACAGGCATTTTTCGCTGCGGCCCCCCCAAGGAAAGTGTGCGTCCGCAGCATTCGGGAGCGAAACCGCACACGATCGGAGGCCCTCCAGCCCATAAATTTGCGTCCCCACTCGGCGGGCCGCATAATAGCCTGGGTTTTTGGGAACTTGCCGCCACGGCCCGCCGTCAAAGGACGCGTAGCCACGGGAACCCACCGCGTCCCCGCGGCAAAATTCGACAGGACACGGCCCGCCGAATCCTCCCTCCGGGAGACGCACCGGGCCAATCCAGCCAAGGAGAAGATTGAGATGCGAATTCTCGGACGAATTGCCGCTGCCGGGGTCGTTGCACTCGCCGCGACAACGGTGCAGGCTGATGAAGCCACGCTCACCAATGCAGCGGGCGACTGCCCCCCGGGCGACAAGCAGTGCGCTGGGGCTGACGCCTACGCAGCGAACGACGTCGGCAGCCGCCAGCTCAAGCCGAGCGACGCCCACGACGCGGCGAGCATGGCTTCGGCCATACGCGCCCTTCCCGCGCCGGACTGCGAACTCGTGCCCTGCCCCAAAGCCAAGGTGACCGAGCGTACGTTTGCCTCGGTGAAAGCCCCGGGGACTCACGCCGTGGCCGACGCGCCACGCGATCTGAGCGGCGACTTCGCCGCCGTGCTGCCGACCCAGGCTCGGGTCATTGGCACGCCCGTGCGGGCCGCCGCAACAACCGCGTTGCGAGCGCTGGGCGAGCGGCCCGGACCGCGGCTACAGCATGCGGGTTTCAGCCCCACCGAGCGCGATTTCAGCGCCTTCTGACGCCAGCGTCGGCGCCGCCCGGCCGCCAACGCGATTGTCACTCCCAAAAACCAACTGGCTGATAGTACGGACTGAGACCATGATCACGCCCCCACACAAACTATCGTGCATCGGCCACCTGACGAGGGGAATCGTCGCGGCCGCGGCGGCGCTCGCCTTCGTGCCGACGGCCGCCGCCAAGGTGCCGGCCGATCAGGTCGAACTGGTCGAGCGCGTCATGAATCGCCTCCTCGCAGTGGTCGAGCAGCCGGAGCAGTACGACGCCTGGCCGCCGAAGTGGCGGGTGATCGACGACGACGACGTGAATGCCTTCGTGACGCTCGACGCACAGCAACAGGACAAGACGGTGCCGATCCTGCGCGTCCATCGCGGTCTGATCGAGGAAATCGCCGAGATGAACGAGGATCGGCTGGCGTTTGTGCTGGGTCACGAGTTGGCCCACCTGACCCGCGGGCACGTCACCAACGACGAGGGCGAAACCGACGTGCTGGTCGCCGCCTACACGCGCGAGCAAGAACTCGAGGCCGACGAACAAGGCATGAAGTACGCGGTGGCCGCCGGGTACTCGTACCGCGAGGCGATGGGCGCCCCGCAGCAATTTCACGAGGCAGGGTACGACTACACCTCGTTTGAGGGCATCGGCGCCGATCATCCGTCATGGGTCGAGCGGCTGGAGTTGCTCGAGTCCGACGAGCAACAAAAGGAATACTGGCGGTCGATGAGCGCGTTTCAGACGGGAGTGTTTTTCCTGCAAACGCAGAACTATCTCGCGGCGGAGTTTAGCTTTCGTGCCGTGACGAAGGAGTTTCCCAAATGTTACGAAGCATGGGTCAACATGGGTTACGCGCAGCTGATGCAATACTGTGACAGCCTGGAAGAGGCGGACCTTCGTGAACTGGGCATCGGCCAACTCATTGTCGGTGGTTTTTATAGCCGCACCGAGACTCTCGGAGGGTCGCGACCATTCGACGACAGATTGTGGTGGGAAGCGGTGGGCTCGCTACAAAAGGCCCTGACGCTCAAAAGCGATCTCTTGTTGGCAAAAGCAAATCTTGCACTGGCATACCTCGTGCATCCGAGCGGCCAACCCGACGTCGGACAGGCCGCCCGTCTGTATGCCGAGGTTGCCGAACTGCTCGAGGACGAACAGGCGACGGCGAACATTGATCCCCTCAGTCGCGCAGCACTGCTGGCCAACGCATGGGTCGGGTTGTATCACACCGACGAGTCGCGAAACGCTGCCGTGCTTGCGGAAATCGACGCCTATCTCAAGAGTGCCGAAAAGGCTCGACAGACCGCGAGCGCCGCCACGTCCGTACGAGCGGCGATTGGCTACACGCAGGCAGCTGCCTTGGCCGCAACAAGCGACGCAACGAGTCATCGCGAAGCCATGACTCTGTTTGAGGGATACTTGAAGAGCACGCCAAAGACATCTTCGTGGTGGAACATCGCCTACGATGAGTACGTTGCCTTGGCCGGCAAACTCAATGTCACGCCGAAGGCTACTGAAGAACTGCAGCAACCGCGGACCGACGACTGGCGGACCGTTGGCGGCATCGAGTTGCCCGATGGCCCATCCATCATGCTATCCGCTGCTCTTGAGCCCGTTGCGTCAGTGTTGGACGGCAGCATTGAAGGCGAACCCCTCTTCAAACGGTTTAATTTGCGACGGTACGACTTTTCCAACCAGGGCGTGTCCCTGATTGGCAAGGACAAGATCATCGCCATCATCCTCTCCGGACCCAACGCGCCGCCGGTGGAGTTGCGTCGCGAGGCGCTCGGCGCCCAGCCGCAGCAGTTAACGATCGGCATGCCGCGGGCCGAGGTGGAAGCATTGCTGGGAGACGCCTGGACCAGCACCAACACGTCGATCATCGACCCCGAGCAGCGACACGAGTTTTACGAAGACGTCGGCGTCGCCGTGCGTTACGGGGCCGACAAGACGGTGGTGGAAATCATCCTCACCGTCGCCCCCCACTAGCAACCGGTTGAAAATAGGGCGCTCGTTCGCGGAACGTCGCCGCCAGCGACAGCAATCCACCTCGGGGAGCGTACCCGTCCCTTTTTTCAACCGGCCGCAAGAGCGGCAAAGAGTCTTACCCGCCAGGTTGTCCTACCCTTTTTGGCAGATATTCCTGGCTATTGAATGAATTATGACGGACGCACGGGCCGCGACTGTCTTGTTTCCCGACGGACTCGGAATTAACCTCGACTTTTGTGACTCACGCGACCCGTGGCGCGATACCTCGACGCCGCCTGACACAATCCTTTGGGAGAACTCGCAGCATGTCTCGTAAGCTTCATCTTGTTGCCGGCTTGGCCCTGACCTTGATCGTCGCCGCCGCAAACCCCGCCGCGGCCCAGCAGGACGCGCCGGCGCAAAGCAAAGACGACCAACGCCTGGAGGCCCTGCTGTCAGAGGCCGACTTGTTTTACAAGAAGAGCTACGTGGAAGGTTCCCAGCGGTGGGAATACAAGATCGCCTTCACGCAGGACGGCGAAACCACGATGATGGCGATCTATCTGCGATCGCTGGGGAATTACGGCAACGGCGATCCCATCAACGTGGTCTACGCGTGGACGCAGGTCACCGGCGCGCCGGACGGGCAACTGCCGCCCGCGGTGATCAAGGCGATCGCCAACCTCAACGACACGTTGCCGCTGGGCAACTTCAGCGCATCGAAGAACGGCACGTTCGCCAACATGGCGATCGTGATGCAGGACCTGACCAAAGACTCGCTGTACCTATCGCTTTGGCAACTGCACTACAACGCGCTGTTCCTCAAGAAGGAACTCGACGGATTGCAGTAGCCGCCAGCGGCTCAGCACCAGTTCGCACCCCAGCCGTCGCCGGCTTGCTCGGCGGCGGCTGGTTTCGTTTTGTCACCGCCAAGCATCTTCAGCTTGCCAATCGAAGTTGCTCGCGGTGCCCGTTCACAAACCTTGCGGGGACTTGCTACGGACGCCCCCGCGACTCGAAACGGCTCGGCGTGTATCTGCACACTGTGTGCCAATACGCACACTCGCCGCGGCGCGGCGGCTGCTGGTCCGCGCGAGATCGCACATTCGATATGACGAATCGCATGACAAGTCGCGCCATACCGTGATTCTCGCGATTCACAACAAAAAATAGGCGCGCGGTGCTTGAACCCAATCGCACGCGCGCTTACGATCCACGCCACGTCAGTCATGCGCGGCGTGCATGCGTAGGTTGGCATCGCGATTGCTAAGCGGGCAACCACGCTCCGCAAATCGGATCGCGACTCTTCGAATTCGATGACCGCATCACCGCGAGATTTTAGCGCCGGGGAGTTGGTATGCAGATGAGCCGTTGGCCCTTGATGGCGACGTTGGCCGCGCTGGCGGTGGGGGTCGGATGCCGGCAAGCCGAGCCGCCGGAGTTCACGCCGGGACCGGACGTGGTGGAGTTGACCGAGGGCCTCGACCCCGAGGAAGACAAGGACGATCTGAAGACGCTGCAAGACTTGCAGAATCAGATTGCCACCGTGCTGGCCGAGCGCGTCGGCACGCCGGAAAAGATCAAGATGCTGGGGGATCCGCACGTCAGCGAGGAACGCCTCGCGCGGGGCGCCGAGCTGTACGCCCAGTACTGCGTGCAATGTCACGGCGTGAACGGCGACGGCAACGGCCCGTTGGCCGTGTACCTCAACCCTCGCCCGCGCAACTACACGGCCGGCGTGTTCAAGTTCGTCGCGACCGAGAACGGCAGCAAGGCCCGCCGCGCCGACATCGTCAAAACGCTTTATCGCGGCGTCACCGGCACGTCGATGCCGTCGTTCGACGTGTTTACCGACAGCGACCGCGAAGCGGTGGCCGACTACGTGTTGGCGCTGACTTACCGCGGCCTGTTGCAGACGCAACTCGCGCAGATCGCCTACGACGAAGAAGAGTTGCCCGACAGCGCCGGCATCGACCAGATTGTCGACGAGGTGCTTGAACCGTGGCGCGCCGCTCAGCACGAGGTGGTGATGCCGCTGTCGCCCATGCCGGTGATGACGGCCGAGACCATTGCCCACGGCCAAGAATTGTTCCTTCAATACAGCTGCAACAAGTGCCACGGCAACGACGGTCGCGGCGGCTCGGTGGGCAGCGTCGACGTCGGCAAGGACGTGTGGGGCTACAATGCGGCGGCGGCCGATCTCACCTCCGGCATGTTCCGCGGCGGCGGACGGCCCATCGATCTCTATCGCCGCGTGCTGGTCGGCATCAACGGGGCGCCCATGCCGTCGCGTCGCGCGGACCTGGCGAACGATCCCGACGCGATTTGGCACATCGTGCACTTCATCAAGGACACCGGCGAAAAGCGTCGCCGCGAGACGGTCGAAGCGACCCTCACCGCGCTCAACCGCATGGTGCCTGCGGAAATCGCCGCTGAAGTCGCGTTGGACGCCGAGGCGGAAGCTGACGAAGCCGCCGACGCAAAGAAAGACGCCGACGCCCAGAAAGCCGATGCCGATGCCGCGGCCAGCGAACCGAAAGCGGACGACGCCGACAAGACGCCGGCCGAATCGGACGACCAGACGCCTGCGGCCGAAAACGACGGCGCCGCCAGCGATGATGCGCCGGCTGCCGACGAGCCAGCCGACAACGAGGCTGAGCCGGAGGACGCCGCCGCCGCGGCCGCGTGACCCGCTCGCGTCCCGCGCTGCAAGGGACGCCAGCCGACGCCCCGGCCGTCGCCACGGCCGGACACTCATTACCACCCCTGCTTGGGAGCCGCTCCCTTGGATACGAACGACGCAAAACGCATCGAACTGGCGGAGTTGCAACGGCGCGTCGCGCAGTTGGAGTCGCAGATCGCGCACGACTCGAAACCCACGCCGTTTCGCCCCGAGGGCTTCTACACGGCCTACTACGCCACGACCGGCTTTATGCTGGGAATCTTCGGCGCGATGGCCAGCTTGCTGTTCAACATCGTCGGGGCGACGTTCACGGGCAAAGATCCGCTGGAACTAATTCGGGCCTACCTGACGTTCCCGCTCGGCGAAGAAGCTTTTAACTTGGCCGGCACGCAAAACAATCTCATGCTCGCGATCGGGTGCTGCCTGTACATCGGCACCGGCATGTTACTGGGAATTCCCATGTATCTGGCGCTGGTGCGGTGGGGCGAAGGCAGATCGCTGCTGGTCAAGTTCATCATCGCCACGGTCGTGGCGCTGGCGATCTGGGTCATTAACTTCTACGGCATCCTCGCGTGGCTACAGCCGCGCATCACTGACACGAAGCCTGAACATCTCATCGTCAACTACGTTCCCTGGTACGTCGCCGCGGCGACCCACTTGGTGTTTGGCTGGACGATGGTGTTGGTTTACCCGCTGGGACAATACGTGGGCTACAACCGCGTGACGGAGCAATCATGACCGAAGCAACTCTTTCCACCACATATCCGGGCGACGCCGACGAATCGACCGTGGACGTGGCGAATCTGGTCGAAGAGCGGCTGGTAATGTGGTACTTCCTGGCTGGGCTGGGATACCTGATGGTGTCGTTCGCCGGCGGGCTGCTGATGGCCCTGCAACTGGTGAAGTGGAATCCACTGGAGGGAATCGAGTATCTCTCGCCCGGCCGGTGGCGCATGGTTCACACCAACGCTGTGGCCTACGGGTTCATCGCCAACTGCTTTCTCGGCGCCCTGCACTGGGCCATTCCGCGGCTCACTCTGCGGCCCGTGCTCAGTCGGCCGCTGTCGTACTTTATTTTCGTCGCCTGGCAGGTGGTGGTGCTCTCCACCGCCGTCGGGATCCTGATGGGGCAGGCGCAGGGCGTCGAATGGGGTGAAACGCCGGTGTGGATCGACCCGCTCGCCCTGGCCGGGCTGGCACTGGTGGCGGTCAACTTCATGGCCCCCATCATTCAGATGAAGGGCCCCATGTACGTGACGCTGTGGTACTTCATGGCCGCGTTCGTGTGGACCTTTCTGACCTACGCCATGGGCAACTTCGTCCCGCAGTACTTCGTGCCGGGCACCAGCGCCGGGGCGATCGCGGGGTTGTTCATCCACGACCTGGTCGGACTGTTCGTCACGCCGCTGGCGTGGGGGCTAATGTACTACTTCGTCCCGATCCTGCTGAAGAAACCGATCTGGAGCCACGGCCTGTCGCTGGTGGGCTTCTGGGGGCTGGCGTTCTTCTATCCGCTCAACGGCATTCACCACTTCCTGTACACGCCGAT
>JAGQOU010000330.1 GCA_020427145.1 Planctomycetales bacterium
CCCGCATGAAGGAACGCAAGAAGCCGGGCCTCCACGGCGCCCGCCGCGGCACGCAGTTCTCCAAGCGTTAATCGCTGGCAGCTGCCGCCCGTCAAAATCGATTCGACAAGCCGCCGGTTCCCGCGGGAGCCGGCGGCTTTTTTCATGGGCCCATTCCGCTGGAGCCCCGCTTTTCCCGCCTGACGCCGCGTTTCTTGCCTCGCGGGATCGCAATCGGCGAAACTTCATCGGCGGCTGCGGGTAATAATTCATAACGCCCGCTCGCCCGGACCAGTGCGGGTTCCCGCCGTTGAACTCTTTTGACTGCTCGCGCAGAGGCTTCGGACCATGGGACGCCACGAACAATTCGCCGCCGGTAGCTTGCTCGGCGCACTTGCGGCATTCGCGGCGCCGCTGGCGACCGCCGCGTCAGGGGCCGCGCCCTCGCCGCAGGAAGTCGCGGAGCAGGTCGACGCGGCGATCGCGGCCGAGACGATCAAGGGCGCCGACGTGGCGCCGCGCTGCGACGACGAAACGTTCCTGCGCCGCGTGTGGCTTGACATCGTCGGCGACGTGCCGGCCCCCGAGCACGTCATCGCGTTTTGCCTCGACCCGGCGCCCGACAAGCGCGCGGCGATCGTGCGCGAGCTGTTGGCCAGCGAGCAGTACGGCGTCAACTGGGCGCGCTATTGGCGCGACGTGGTGTTCTCGCGCCGCGTGGAAGATCGCGCTCTGCTGGCCGCCAACGCGATGGAAGCCGACCTCAGCGCTCAGCTCAACGCCGACATGCCGTGGAACGAAATTGCTTCGCAATTCATCACCGCTCGCGGCGACGTGCGGGAGAACGGAGCCACGGCGATCATGATGGCGCAGGACGGGCGCACCGAAGAGACGACCGCCGAAATCGCGCGCATCTTTCTGGGCATTCAAATTCAGTGCGCGCAGTGCCACGACCACCCCTACGACAGCTACGCCCGCGAGCAGTTTCACGAACTGGCGGCGTTCTTTCCCCGGATCGCCGTGCGGCCGGTGCGCAGCGCGACGCGGCGCTCGTTTGAAGTGGTCGTGAGCGATCGGCCGCAACGCCGGCGTCGGGCCAACAACGACCGGTTGCCGACGCCCGAGCACTTGATGCCCGACCTGGACGACCCCGAGGCGCCCGGCACGCTGATGCAGCCGAAATTCTTTCTCACGGGCGCGACGCTCCCCGCTGGAACCTATGACGCCGAGCGACGCGCAACGCTCGCCGAGTGGCTCACCGGCAACGAGTGGTTCGCCACGGCGCTGGTAAACCGTCTGTGGGCGGAACTGGTTGGCGAGGGGTTCTACATGCCGGTCGACGACATAGGACCCGAGCGCACCCCGCAGGCGCCGGGCGCCGTGAGCGCTCTCTCGGTCGCGTTTGTGGAGAGCGGCTACGACGTGAAGCGGCTGATCGAAACGATTTGCGCGACCGACGCCTACCAGCGCGAGTCGCGACCGCGGCGCGGCTCCGACCAGCCGGCCTTCGCGGCAAACGTGCCGCAACCGTTGCGCGCCGATCAGTTATACAACGCGGTCACTTCGGCGTTGGAGATCGCCGAAGAGGCGCCCGGTCGACAAGATTTTCGCCGCGGTCGCGGCGGGGCGGGGCGGGCGGGGTACAACGCCACGTTCGGCTACGATCCCAGCGATCCGCGCGACGAGATCGTCGGCTCCATCCCCCAGTCGCTGGCGCTGATGAACTCGCCGCAACTGGCCGCGGCCCTGCGCGCCAGCCGCCGCACTGTTCTCGGGCAGTTGGTTCGCGACATTCCGTCCAACGAGCAACTCGCGGCCGAGTTGTACCTGCGATTTCTCAGCCGCGAGCCGACGGCCGACGAACTCGCGGCCACGTTGCACTACATCGCCGAGTCGCCCGACCGCGGCGCCGCTGCGGAGGACTTGGCGTGGACGCTGATCAACTCAGCGGAGTTCCAGCACCGACGGTGAGGGGTACAGAGAGAGGCTGCGGATGACGCGGATGGCTTGATGTCGCGTCGACTCAGTTGTGGGGCGCGTTCAAGCCATCCTCTTCGCAACCATTCGCATCATTCGCGGGCAATAAGAACCGAGAGCTGACCATGCCAGACAAACTGCAACGACACGTTCGGGTCGCCACGCGGCGGGGGCGGGTGATTGGCCGCCGCGATTTCTTGCGGTTCTCAGCCGGCGCGTCGCTGGCCGCCGGGGCGATGAGTTGGACCGACGTGATCGCCGCGTCGGCCGACGACCTGCGGTCCCGCGGCATGGCGTGCATTCTGCTGTGGATGCAGGGCGGGCCGTCGCAGTTCGAAACCTTTAGCCCCAAGCCCGCTCATGCCAACGGCGGCGGCACGAAGGCGATCGACACGTCGGCGCCGGTCTCCTTCATGGCCTCGGCCACCGTGGCGAACACGGGCAGCTCGATGTCGTTGCCGTCCTTGTCCACATGCGAGACCTTGGTGCCGGCCTTGCGCGCGTTGACGCCACCGACGACCTGGGTGCCGGCCTTCAGCATGAGGGCGGTGTGCTTGGTGCCCTCACCGCCGGTGATGCCCTGCACGATGACCTTGGAATCCTTGTTCAGGAAGATCGACATTCTCTATTCCTTCTCTCTGCGATTCCGGATCAGGCGTTCGCGAGCTCGGCGGCCTTGTCGGCGCCCTCGTCCAT
>JAGQOU010000331.1 GCA_020427145.1 Planctomycetales bacterium
CAACCGCGGCATCAGCGGCAACAAGGTGTATCAACTGGCCGAACGGTGGCAGGCCGATTGCCTCGACCTGAAGCCCAATGTCCTGAGCGTGCTGATCGGCGTCAACGACGTCTGGCACCGCGTGAACGGCCAGTACGACGGCACGATCGAGACGTACCGCAATGACTATCGAGCGCTGCTCGCGCGAACGCAAGCGGCGTTGCCGGACGTGAAACTCGTCGTTTGCGAGCCGTTCGTGTTGCGGTGCGGCGCGGTGACCGACGCCTTCTTCCCGGCGATGGACGAGGTGCGCGCCGCGGCGACAGAGATTTGCCGCGAGTTTGACGCTTGTTTTGTGCCGTTTCAGGCGGTCTTTGACACAGCAGCCAAGCTGGCGGACAAAGAGTATTGGCTGCGCGACGGCGTGCATCCCACGACGCAGGGGGCCGCCCTGATGGCCGGCGCGTGGCTGCGGGCCACCGGCGCCGTGGCGGGCAGCTGAATGCGAGGACTCACTCGCGCCGCCTTCGCGAAATTGCCGGATTAACGAGACTCGCGCGCACGCGTGCCGCCATTTTCAACAGCACGCTGCGTCAGCCCGTCGTGCGCATGCCGGCCGAGACGCCCTTGATTGTCAGATTCACCAAGTGCTCCAACTCGTCGGGAATCGCATCGGCGTGTGCGTCGGGTTCGGCGGCCAGTCGCTCCAGCAGCACTGCCTGCACCACGTTCAGCGGATCGACGTAACCGTTGCGCACCTGGATCGACCGTTGTAGCCAGGGAACGTCGTCCAGCAGCTGCTCGCCCCCCGTGATGGCGAGCACGGCTCGCTTCGAGCGATCAAACTCGTCGATAATTGCGGCGGTCAACTCATCAGCCCCGGGGACGTTCTTGCCCTGTTTGGCGTAGAGCTTGAACACCGGCATGTTGGCCTTGGCCAGGGCGAGGTCGGCGTTGCTAATCGCGGCGGTGAAGAACGGCCACTCGCGGTACATCGTCTGGAGCATGTCGCGCACGCCCTCGTCGCCAAGCCGCGCTTCGACGGCCGACCCCAATCCGTACCACGCCGGCAGCAAGGCCCGGCATTGCGTCCACGAAAAGACCCAGGGGATCGCCCGCAGGTCTTCGATGCGGTTGCTGGCCTTGCGCTTCGACGGTCGCGACCCGATGGGCAGCCGTTCAATCTCGTCGATGGGCGTGACGGCGCGGTAAAAATCAGTGAATCCAGGCGCGTCGACGAGCTTGCGGTAGGCTGTCAGCGACCGTTCGGCGAGGTCGGCCATCAATTCGGACCACGGCTCCGGCGGCGGCGAGGGCTGCCGCGACGCGGACATCAGCGCGGCCCAACTCACCTGCTCCAGGTGGCGGTAGGCGATCTGCGGCGTGTCGTACCGCTCGGCGAGCACCTCGCCTTGTTCGGTGAGCCGGAGCGATCCCGAAAACGCTTCGGCAGGCAGCGACAGGATGCCACGTGCGGCCGGACCGCCGCCCCGGCCCAACGAGCCGCCGCGACCATGGAAGAAAGTGAGCCGCACGCCGAATTCGTCGGCGACCCGTTGCATTTCGATTTGCGATTGCTGCAGCGCCCACTGCGCCGCCAGGTAGCCGCCGTCCTTGGTGCTGTCGGAGTAGCCAACCATGACCATTTGATCGTTACCCTGGGCTGCAAGGTAATCGCGATATTGGGCAATCGAGAACGCCATCCGCAGCGTGTCGGCAGCGGCGTGCAAGTCATCGATCGTCTCAAACAGCGGCGACAGCGGCAGCCGCAGTTCGCCGTCTCGCGGGTGACCGCCGTCGACGCGCTCGGACCAGCGCCACAGCCACAGCATGGCCAAAATGTCGCTGGGGCGCTTGGTCATACTCAGCACATGGGCGCCCAGCGGCGCCATGCCGCCGTGCCGGGCGATCCGCCGCAGCAGGGCGAACAGCTGCAGCGACTCCACCGTCAGCTCGCTGCCCGCAAAGTCGACGCCCGGCAGGCGCTCGTCGGCCATCGTGGCAAGCAGCAACTGTTCGCGCGCTTCCTCGTCCAAACTCGCCGGGTCGGCGCACAAGCCCGCCGCTTGCCACAGCTCGTTGATCGCCTCGCTGTACACGCCCGAATGCTGGCGGATGTCGAGCCGTGCGCTGTGCAGTCCGAAAATATGGATTTGGTCGAGCCACGGCTGCACTTCGTTGCGGGCCACCAGCTCGTCGCCGGCTGAGCAGAGGCTCTCCGCCACGAGTTTCACGTCCGCCGCGAGTTCGTCGCCGTTGCTGTAGCCGCCGTCGCGGTGTTTCGCCGTGGCGTCCACCGGGCTGTCGAGCGTGCGGCGCAGACGCCAGGTGATCACATGCAGCCAGCGTCGGTACGTCTCCAGCGGCGGCATCCGCTGGAGCTGTTCGGCCAGATCGGGCCACCGCTCGCTGGCGGCCGCCAGCGCCGCTTCCAGTTTCGAAGGCGCCGCCGCCAGCCGGTCGGAGATGCTCAACGAGCGGCCCAGCCGACGAGCCGCCGTGCGATGGGCCGTGACCGCGTGCCGCCGCAACAGCGTGAGCGTCTCGGCCGTGACCTCAGCGGTGACGAACGGATTGCCGTCGCGATCGCCGCCGATCCACGAGCCGTAGCGCACCAGCGGCACAGCAGGCATCTTCACTTTGGGGTACGTCTCCTGCAGCCCGGTTCGCAGGTCGGCCAGCAGGGCCGGGACCTCGCTCCACAGCACCGGCATGATCGACAGGCCCCGCTCGACCTCCTGCAGCACCGTCGGCCGCCAGGGACGCACGAAGTCAGTCTGCCACAGCTTGTACAGCTCGCCGCGGATCTGATCGGTGATTTTCTCTTGCTCCCGCGGGAGCACGTCGGGGCGGTCCCCCTGGGCCAGCACTTGCCGTACCTTACGCAAGATCCGCCGCACGGACCGCCGCTTGGCTTCCGTGGGGTGCGCGGTCAGCACCAGCTCGATCGCAACACGGTCGACCAGTTGCTGCACCTCCTCGGTCGACAGGCCGCGGCGGTGAAATTCGGCCAGCGCCGCTCCCACCGATTCGCGGCGCGGCGCGGGGTACGAGTCGCGCTCGCGCTGCCGCAGCACGCGCACCCGCTGCCGATCCTCGGCCAGATTGGCAATCTCCAACACGATGCTGAAACTGCGCACCACGGTCCGCAGCTGACTGTCGGACAACGCTGCGGTTCGTTCGTGGAGCAACGGCCCGGCCGATTCATCGCCGTGCCGCAATTGCCGGGCGAGGGCGCGAATCTGCTCGACCAGCTCAAAACCGGCTTCGCCGGAAAAGCGTTTGATGATGTCGCCGAACAATCGGCCCAGTTGGTCAATTTCGCGGCGTAGTTCGTTTTGACGGTCCGAGGGGCGGTCGGCGCTCATATCGTCTCGGCGGCAGGCGGGG
>JAGQOU010000332.1 GCA_020427145.1 Planctomycetales bacterium
TTGGGTGGCTGGGGACGTAGCGAAGCGAAGCCCCCAGGAACTCACTGGGGGCTCCCTACGGTCGTCCCGAGCCACCCCGATCGAGTTGAAACGGTATCACCACCACGATCTGAGCATTATTTGACCGGCGGCGGCAAACGTCGATACTGAATGTTTGCTCCCGGCCGCCGCGAGCGCCGCAAAACCACCGAAGGAGCCGCAAATGTCCGCCCAATCCTGCGATCAACTCACCAAGAAAAAATGCCTGCCCTGCGAAGGCGGGGTCGATCCCTACACCCCCGCGCAGGCCGAGGCCCAGCTGCGCGAACTCGACGGCTGGCGGATCACCCACGACGGCCAGCGGATTCGCAAAGACTGGGTCGTCAAGAACTTCATGGCCGGCATGGACTTCTTCAACCTCTGCGCCGAAGTCGCCGAGGCCGACGGGCATCACCCCGATTTGCACATCGAGGGCTACCGCAACGTGTCGGTCGAGCTGTGGACGCACGCGATCGGCGGGCTGTCGGAAAACGACTTCATCGTCGCCGCCAAAATCGACCAGCTGCCGATCGAGTTGCAAGGTTAGCGCCGATTTCAACAATGGGGACTGGCTCGCGCGTCGACCGCCACAAACCCGGGGACGCGCGACCTGTGCGTGCATCTGTCCCCATTTTGCGATCGGCCCGCCGCATTCCCCTCCCTCGCAGGGAGGGGCCAGGGGAGGGCCGGCACGCTGTGAAATCGGATTGTTGATTGACGGCCCGCCAAAGAACCACGAATCCCTCCCCCACCCCCTCCCTTCAAGGGAGGGGAGAACTGAGTCCACTCTGCCCATGACCACCCCCGTCGCGTTCCCCTGCATTATGATTCGCCGCGCCGACGACGGCGTCACGTTTGGCGTCGAGCAGATCACCGTCGACGATCTGCCGCCCGGCGAGGTGCTGATCCAGGTCGCCTGCTCGTCGCTCAACTACAAGGACGCACTGGCCTGCCAGGGGCATCCCGGCGTGGCGCCCAACCTGCCGCACGTGCCGGGCATCGACTGCGCGGGGCATGTCGTCACGGCGCCCCCCGGCAGCGATTTTCTGCCCGGCGAACCGGTGCTCATCACCGGCTATGAACTGGGCGCCCCCAAGTGGGGCGGCTTGTGCGAATACGTGCGCGTCCCCGCCGAGTGGGTCGTCTCGCTGCCCGGCGGGCTGTCGCTCGAGGAGGCGATGACCTACGGCACGGCCGGCTTCACCGCCGCTCAGTGCGTCACCGCGATCGTCGATCGGGGAATTGCCCCGGCGGACGGCGACGTGGTGGTCACCGGCGCCACGGGGGGCGTGGGATCGGTGGCCGTGGCCATCCTCGCCAAACTCGGCTACCGCGTCGTGGCCGTCACCGGCAAGCCCGATCAAGCCGAGTGGCTCAAACGCTTGGGCGCCACGGAGTTGGTCGGTCGCGAAACGGTCAGCGACGCCAGCGACAAACCGCTGCTCCGCGAACGCTGGGCCGCCGCGGTCGACACCGTCGGGGGCGCCACGCTCGCCACGCTGGTGCGCAGCATGAAACACCGCGGGGTGATCGCCGCGTGCGGTCTGGTGGGCGGCGACCAACTCCCCCTGACGGTGTACCCCTTCATCCTGCGCGGCGTCACGCTCGCCGGGATCGACTCGGCCAAATGCCCCCGGGCGCCGCGGATGGAAATGTGGGCCAAGCTCTCGGGCCAATGGAAGGTCGACCAACTGGCCGAGCTGCGCCGCGAGATCCCGCTGGACGCCGTGCCCGCCGAAGTGGCCAACATGCTCGCCGGCAAAAGCCACGGCCGCGTGGTGGTCCGCCTCACGGAGGGGTAAAACCGCCGGCGTTGGGGGGGGCGCCTTCACCGTCAACCACATCGGTCGCCGAAGCCGGCGCATGAATCGGCGTTCGCCAATTCGCCAATATCGGTGCGCGCAGCGGACGTGTCGCCAGTGTGAAGTGAAGACAGACGTTGCCGAGGGGCTGTACTGACGACGCGCCACTGGCGCCCGTCGCCCAATGCAGAACGACAAATGACGACAGCCAGCACACTAGCCAGATACCTCACCATGGCTCACTCCGTTTTGTCAGGAATGACTCGGAAGCCAAAGTCGTCGCACACGACGCGCCGTTGATAGAACTTCGGCAGCGGCTTGCCCTCCAGTTTGATATCGACGATGTACTTGCCGACGTCCATTTTCCCGACGGGTATCAAGGCGAAACTGGATTCAGCATTCGCGTCAATGCTGGAGTTGTGTCGGTATGTGATCGTGAAAAGATTGTTACTCCGTTCGACCTTCGTTAGCCGAACGCCGTCCCCGAACAGATAGGAATAGAAGACGAACCATACGTTGTCGTTAGTTGTGAAGCTGCGCTGGCGTTCCTTCCCGCGAAGCACGTCCCGTGCGGCGATCAATGCGGCCTTTGGTTCCGATGCAACAACAGCAAATCCCGACCCCGCCGATTCCTTCTCGCCCGGCAGTTTCGCGAGAGTGCGTCGCACCTGATCGGTGAGGCTCTTGGCGCGGAATTCTTCCCGAGACGCTCCCTGGAGGTCCGGATCGAGC
The DNA here is from genome assembly GCA_020427145.1 of Planctomycetales bacterium. GTDB lineage: Bacteria > Planctomycetota > Planctomycetia > Pirellulales > Lacipirellulaceae. Next base: position 2,553 of record JAGQOU010000332.1, read on the forward strand.
TTGCGAACGCTCTGTGTGTCCGGCATCTCCCACGCCCAAACGTCTTTCAACGGCAGGATTACGGCTTCGTCGGCGGCGTTTGCGCCACTGGCGCCAATCAGCACCACCGCGGTTGCAAGAACGTATCGCACGAGGGACCTCCGTCAGTTCCTAGGTGCGGACTATTGGGCATACAGACCGCGTCAAGCAACTACCACATTTTGGTACGCGCCGCCGCCGCGACCTCTCGCAGCTATCACATTGGGGACGAAAGCCCTACGCAACAGCTGGTTGTGAGTCAGATGGGCCCACCCGAAAGCAGAGGGGGCAACATGGCGCACAGACTCAATTCCAGCCGTCCTTGCCGCCAGTGGCGCCACTGGTGAAACTTCAGACAAATGAGTGCGCCACAGGCGTGTGTCGCCAGTGTGATGAGAAGACCGACGTTGCCGAGGGTTTGCACTGGCGACGCGCCAGTGGCGCCCAAATCAATCGACCCGTTTTGCAAGTGGCGCCCGGCGGATCATCCAAGCCTGCTCGGCTTGCCGTGTTGACGCTGAAGGATTGGCACGGGGTGCCGGCGACGACCATGTCGACGGGCGGGAAGTCGGCTTTGAGAATGTCGCCAAGATTGGGAACCTCCGGGCAATGATGTGCCAAGAGTTTCTTGCAGAACGGGTCAACCTCGGCACAATAGGCTTGTCGCCAGTTGCTCGAGGCGGCCGCGACGGCGGCGCCTTCGATGCCCGAGCACAACGTGCCAAACGTGATGTTGGGTTCTTGGTCCATCGGGCCTCGGGGTTAGGGAGAAAGCGGGGATGGGGAATCCAACGAACCAACTCGATCAAATCAAGCAAGTTGTTATCACGGCGGTTCTCGGCGATGATGAGCTTGGTGACCGCTTAGTTCTGAAAGGCGGTAATCTCTTGCAGTATGCGTATGGTCTCTACGCACGTGCGTCGAAAGACGTCGATATTTCGATTGACGGGCAATTCGAGGACGAAGCCGCCTTGAGGGACCGAGTTTATCGAAGTCTTGCGACGGCTTTCAGAGCGATCGGCCTTGTGGTCATCGACTTCAAGTTCGATAAGGTTCCCCCTCGCTTGTCACCAGATTTGGAGCCGTTTTGGGGCGGGTATTGCTGCGAATTCAAGCTCGTGCCGCTCGAAAAACATGAACTTTCTCAGGGCAACGAAGAATCAGCACGCCGTTACGCGGTTGACGTGGGCGGTCGGACCACTTTCCAGATTGACTTCAGCAATCACGAATTCTGCGACGACAAGGAGCCCTTCGTCATCGATGGCCACACTGTTTATGGCGGTAGCGTCTGTCAAGTTGCGCAC
>JAGQOU010000333.1 GCA_020427145.1 Planctomycetales bacterium
GCTGGCTGCCGCCGATGATCTCGCCCACCCGCGGCACCAGCACGTCCATCGCACGGACCGTTTTGTCGTCATCATTCACCCGCATGTAGAACGGTTTGATGGTGCGCGGGTAATCGTGCAAGACGACCGGCGCTTGGATCTTCTTTTCGGTGAGCCACCGCTCGTGCTCCGCCTGCAGGTCGGCGCCCCACGCGATGGGAAACTCAAACTTCTCGCCCGACGATTCCAGCAACTTAATCGCCTCGGTGTAGCTGAGCCGCTCAAACGGCTGCTCGGCCACGGCCGTCAACGCGGGGAGCACCGAGTCGTCGATCCGTTCATGGAAAAAGGCCAAGTCTTCCTGGCAGTGGTCAAGTACGTCGCCGACGATCCGTTTGAGAAACGACTCGGCGAGATCCATGTTGTCGCTCAGCTCGTAAAACGCCGCCTCGGGCTCCACCATCCAGAACTCGGCGAGATGCCGCGAAGTGTTGGAGTTCTCCGCCCGGAACGTCGGGCCGAAGGTGTAGATCTTGCCCAGCGCCGTGGCGTAGATCTCGCCTTCGAGTTGCCCCGAGACGGTCAGGTAACTGGGGCGATCAAAGAAATCCTGGGCGTAGTCAATTTGCCCCTGCGGCGTGCGCGGCGGGTTGGCGGGGTCGATCGTGGTGACGCGAAACATCTCGCCCGCGCCTTCGCAATCACTGGCCGTGATGATTGGCGTCTGCACGTACAGGAAGCCGGCGTCCTGGAAGAAATCGTGAATCGACCGGCAGACCTGGTTGCGCACGCGCATCACGGCGCCAATCGTGTTGGTCCGCGGCCGCAGGTGGGCCCACTCGCGCAGCTTCTCCAGCGAGTGCCGCTTCTTTTGCAGCGGGTACGATTCGGGGTCGGCCCAGCCGTGTACAACCACCTCGGCGGCGTGCAGTTCGGTTGCCTGCCCGCGGCCGCCCGATTCTTTCACTTCGCCGCGGGCCGTCACGCTGCACCCGGCGGTCAGATGCTTGATTTCCAACTCGTAGTTGGGCAGGGCGGCGTCGGCGATCACCTGGATATTGGCCAGGCAGCTGCCGTCGTTCAGTTCGATAAAACTGAAGCCCCCCTTGGAGTCGCGGCGGGTGCGAACCCACCCTTGCAACGTGGCGGACTGCCCGATGGCGGTCGCCGCGCGGGCTTGTTTCACAGTCAGTACGGTCATCCTTGAACCTCCGGTCGGCACGAAAACGAGTGCCGGATTTGCGCAGCCCAAACGGCGCGCGACGGCCCAATCATAACGAAAACCCGCGGGTTGCGGAATTTCTCCCGCGGAAGAATCGCCGCGCTCTGGCCGCAGACAGGCGGGTCGGTTAGGTTCGGACGCGTCTTTTCCGCTGCGCCCGATGGGCCCTCTCCCGCTGCTTGCTCTCGCCGAGGTTCGCCTGCGCCATGCCCGAGTCCCGTTCGCTGCCCTGGTACAAACAGCTGTCTGCCTACCACTGGTTCGTGTTCGCAGTGGCGAGCGGGGCGTGGTTCTTCGATTGCCTCGACCAACGGCTGTTCTCGCTCGCGCGGGTGGCGGCGCTGACCGACCTGGCCCCCGAGGGAACGCCCCCCGGCGAGATCCAGGCGCTGGGCAAAGAGGTGACCGCCGTGTTCCTCGTCGGCTGGGGCATTGGCGGATTGCTGTTCGGCGCCCTGGGCGATCGGTTCGGGCGGGCGAAAATGCTCGCGCTGACCGTGGCCATCTACTCGGTCTGCACCGGCGCCAATTTCTTCAGCCAAACCCCATTCGATTTTGCCCTCTTCCGGTTTCTCACCGGCGTGGGAGTCGGCGGCGTGTTCGGGCTCGCGGTCGCCTTGATTGCCGAGACCGTGCCCGACGGCGCCCGGGCGCCCGCGCTGGGGTTGCTGCAAATCCTTTCCACGATCGGCAACGTCACCGCCGGGGTCTGCAAGAGCGCGATTGATCACCTCGAAGCGTCCGGCGCGATCCAAGCGGGCCAGGGGTGGCGGTATTTGTTTCTCATCGGCGCCGTGCCGGCGCTGTTGGTCGTGCTGATCCAGAGTCGGTTGAAGGAGCCGGAACCGTGGCTGCGCGCTAAGGCGGCCGGTACGCTGCCCAAGGGGGCCATCTTGGCGCCGTACGCCAATTTGCTGTCCGACCGTCGCTGGCGCAAGAATTTGATCGTGGGGGCCATCATCGCCTCATCCGGCGTCATTGGGCTGTGGGCGATTGGCGAGTATGCCATTGACCTGCAGGACATCGTCTTTTCGAAGTATTACCAGACCGAAGCGATGGCCGACGCCGACCAGGCCGCTCTGATCAACGACGCGGGCGACGGCGACTGGTTCCTCGAATTGGTCCGTTCCGCCCCGGGCAAGCGCGATGAGATGCTCGTCGACAAGCCGCAGGCCGAGGCGGTGTTGGCCGTCGCCAAGTCGATTGACCTCGCCAAGAAGACCACGAAGAACAAGGTCTTCATCCTGCAGATGCTTGGCGCCGCGGTCGGCATGTGGGTGCTGACGAAGATCGCCACCATCATGGGCCGACGGATGATGTTCGCCATCGGCTACGCCGCCGCGTTCGTGATCACGATTTTCGCCTACGGCACGATGAAAACGCCGACCGACGCCTACTGGATGATGCCGTTGATGTTTGCGGCCCAGCTGGGGCTGTTCGCCGGGTTTGCGATCTACCTGCCGGAGTTGTTCCCGAGCCGGCTGCGCAGCACGGGCACGTCGTTTTGCTACAACCTGGGCCGGTTTGCCGCGGCCGCGGGGAGCTTCTTCTCCGCCTCGCTGGCGACGAACATGTACGGCCAATACGGCTCGCCACAGATGGAGCGCTACTCGGCGATGACGATGTGCGTGATCTTCCTGGTGGGAATCGCCGTGCTGCCGTTCGCCCCGGAGACCAAGGGCCAACCGCTGCCGGAGTGACGCACCCGACGCGCGGCAAGCCGCCCCGATGGAGCGGCGCGCAGTCCCCACAAGCGCCCGCATTCATGCCGCCCCTCGGTAGTGATATCGTTTCAACGCGATCGGGGTGGCTGGGGACGACCGTAGGGAGCCCCCAGTGGAGTTCCTGGGGGCTTCGCTTCGCTACGTCCGCGAGCCACCCAACTCCCCGGGGCAAACGGTATCGCTACCCCGCCCTCCGGGCCTGATGTCGTCGGGCCTGATGTCGCCCTACGAAGCGGCTACGACGTTTTCGGCATCGCGCCGCTCTCCGCCGCGGGCGCGGCGTCGGCTGCCGGCGGCAGCAGTTTGTCGATCACGCCAGTCTTGATCTTCACGGCCGAGCCGATCGTCGCCACCGCCAGCGCGATCACCAGGATCGTGTTGAAGATCACGCGGCTGGGGCCGCTGCCCACCGCGTCGCCAATGTAGCTGCGGCGGTTGTTCATGATCAGAAACAACACGTACGCAATCGGCAGCATCGTGAAGCAGATCGCCGAGGCCGCGATGGGGAACCAGATCGGCAGGCCCGCCACCACGCCCAGAATGCCAATGGCCGGCACCATGGCGAACATGCGGAAGCGGGCCTTGGTGTACTCCAGCCCAAACATCTCGCACATCGTGAACCCGCACACCACCATGTGGGCGCTGATCGCGCCGCACGCCATGCCGATGAGCCCCAGGTCGAAGATAATCCGGCCGGCCGCTTTGCCGACGACGCCCTGCAGCGCCGCGGCAGCGTCCAACGGCTTCATGCCGGTGCGCACCACTTCGTTGCCCGCGTCGTACACGCCGCTCACGGTCATCGCCATGATCACAAACGAGGTGACCAACACGAACGGCAAGAACATCGACATTCCCAGATCCCAGCGGGCCAGTTTTTTGTGCCCGGGCCCCCAACCTTTGGCCAACAGCGAATAGGGATAAAGAAACGTCATGTTGATGCCAACCGCCGCGCCGAGCATGCCCAGCACCAGCGTGACGGAACCCTCGGCCTTGGGGATGCCGTAGTAACCGATGAAGCCCTTGCCGAGTTCGAGCCACTCGATCTTGCCGACGTTGGCGAACACGACGATGCCAAAGGCGAGAATGATCAGGGCGATCACGCCGCGGAGGAACCACTCGTATAGTTTGATACCCCAGGCGCTGCTGCCGTAGCTCCAGGTGGCGGCCATATTGATTAGCAGAATGATCAGCCCGGCGCCGAAGCTGACGACCAACCCGACGGCGGTATAGTCGCCCCAGACGCCCGCTTGCCCCTCGGCGACGCGACACGGGATGTCGGCCAGATCGGCCAGGTCGCGGGCCGCCCCGGCCGCGAGGCCATACTGGGGAAAGTGCCAAATGACCGAAGCCATAATCGTGCCCAAGGCCCACAGGAACACCAGAAACTTGCTGGTCTGTTGGCCGAAGGCGCGATAGGGGCGTTCCTGCGTGGTGAGCACCACATTGCTCAGCGCGGCCATCATGCACACGCCCAGCAGCATGGCGACCGGCTGGATCCAAAGCAGCTTGTAGCCGAACGACGCCCCGGCCACGACCGACGCCGCGGCGCTGCCGGCGCCCAGCGTCATGGCGCTTTGCAGCAGCCCAGGACCGGTTCGTTTGAGATAGCCGCCGGCGCGCGCCAGAAACGGGCGGGCTTCCAAGGCCTGCAATTCCGCGACCTCGGCCTGGACCTTCGCCGGGTCCCATTTGGCCGTCATCGGCAAGCCCTTGGACGGTTCAGCCATGACGGGGGATCCTCGACAGATTTGTGACGATGAGACGAAGGAAAAGCGCGGGACGCTGCTGGCCTGTGCAACCACGGGCGCCGCGCACCCGCTTCACACGGCTGGGCAAGGCGGCCGCGGCACGCCCCCGCAGCGACAGGACCTACAGCCCCTGCGACGCCAGCCAGCGTTCGGCGTCGAGCGCCGCCATGCAGCCCGTGCCCGCGGCGGTGCAAGCCTGCCGGTAGTAGTCGTCGGCCACGTCGCCGGCGGCGAACACGCCCTCCACGCTGGTGGTGGTGCGGAACGGGGTCGTCCACACCACGTACTTCTTGGGGGTCAGATCGACCTTGCCTTCCAGAAAGCGCGTGTTGGGCGTGTGGCCGATCGCCAGAAACATGCCGCTGGCTTCCAGCTCGCGGGTGGAATCGTCGACCGTTGATTTGAGCCGCGCCCCCGTGACGCCCGTTTCGTCGTTGCCCAGCACCTCGTCGATGACGCTGTTCCATTCGACGGTGATCTTGGGATTGTTCAGCACGCGGTCGGCCATGACCTTGGAGGCCCGCAATTCATCGCGGCGATGGATCATGTGAACCATGCTGGCGAACTTGGACAGGTAGTCGGCCTCCTCGCACGCGCTGTCGCCGCCGCCGACGACCACCAGCGGTTTGTTGCGGAAGCGGGGCAAGGCGCCGTCGCACACGGCGCAGGCGCTGACGCCGCGGTTCTTGTACTTATCCTCCGAGGGCAACCCCAGGTAGTTCGCCCGGGCGCCGGTGGCCAGGATCACGGCTTCGGCTTCCACTTCCTTGCCCCCTAGCGACTTGAGCTTGAAGGGGCGGTTGCTGAAGTCGACTTCCACGATGTCGTCGGTCTCGATCCGGGCGCCGCAGTTGCTTGCCTGCTTGCGCATCAGGTGCATCAACTCAGGCCCCGAGACGCCCTGCTTGTGATGCATGTCGGCGAGGTAGCGGTGCTCCTCGTCGAGCGACGTGGTGAGAAACCCGCTCAGGTCGCCCGCCGGGAAGCCGGGAAAGTTCTCCACTTCCGTCGTCAGGGCGAGCTGCCCCAAGGGGAGCGTGCCGTCCTGACGGTTCTCCTCGGTCACGGCGCCCTCGAACACCAGCGGGTTGAGATTGGCCCGGGCGGCGTAGATGGCGGCGGTCCATCCGGCAGGTCCGCTGCCGACGATCACAACGTGTTCAGCCACGGCGATGTTGTCCTGAAAGTGGGGTCGGTCGAGGCCTGCCCATGGTCGCAACGGGCAGGCGAAGCGAAAATTATAGGGGGCGCCGGGGAGACCGTAAACTCGCCGCGGCGGGCGGGCGGGGCGATTTGGAACGACGACACGGTCGTCCGCTCAATCCGCCCCGCAAGTGAACGCTCAGAAACGCGCACACGGCGGTTCTCAAACTGGGCCGCCTTCCACGCGCGGGGGACATTCCGGCTATAATGCCTCCATCGCGCCCGTTTCGCCGTTGCCGCGCCCTTTTCAAGCATTAGACGCTTCACTCGCCGCCATGCTTACGCTCGCCGTCGCTCTCGGATCGTTTGCCGCATTTATCCTGGCATACCACACGTATGGCCGGTGGTTGGCGCGGAAGATCTTCAACCTCAATCCCGACGCCCACGTCCCCGCGCACCAGCTGCGCGACGACGTCGACTTCGTGCCCACGCACCGGCAGGTGATCTTCGGACACCATTTCACGAGCATCGCAGGCACCGGGCCGATCGTCGGGCCCGCCATCGCCGTGTTCTGGGGTTGGCTGCCGGCGCTGCTCTGGGTGGTGTTCGGGTCGATTTTCATCGGCGCCGTGCATGACTTCGGCGCCCTGGTCGTGAGCTTGCGCAATCGCGGGCAGACCGTCGGCGAGATCGCCGGGCGGATGATTTCGCCGCGGGCGAAGCTGCTGTTTCTGTTGATCCTATTCTTTGCGCTGTCGGTGGTGCTGGCCGTGTTCGGGCTGGTGGTCGCGTCGATCTTCAAGATGTATCCCCAATCCGTGCTGGCGGCGTGGATTTCGTTGCCGCTGGCCATGGGGATCGGCTGGTGGTGCTACCGCCGCGAGGGACACCTGCTGTGGCCCTCGTTGGCTGCACTGACGATCATCTATGGCGCCGTAATTGTCGGGTGCGACTATTGGCCCTTCGACCTGCAGGCGCTTCTCGACAGCCAGCCGGCCGTGGCCGGACATCCCCTGTTGGGCAACGCCACGGTCGTGTGGACGGCCATCCTGTTCGTCTACTGCTTCATCGCCTCAGTGATTCCGGTGTGGCTGCTGTTGCAGCCGCGCGACTTTATCAACAGCCACCAGTTGGTCGTGGCGCTGGGGCTGTTGGTCGGCGGCATGGCGGTGGCCGGCTTCACGGGGCGGGCCGATTTGGCCGACTCGGCGCCCGCGGTGGCCGAGGTGATCCCCGCGGGGGCGCCGCCGATTTGGCCGTTTCTGTTCATCACCATCGCCTGCGGCGCCGTGAGCGGGTTCCACTGCCTCGTCTCCAGCGGCACGACCAGCAAGCAAATCGACGTGGAAACCGACGCCCAATACGTGGCGTACGGCTCGATGCTGCTGGAAGGCGCACTGGCGGTCCTGGTGATCCTGGCGTGTTGTGCGGGCGTGGGCATGGGGAATCTTCAGCGCCAGGACGACGGCGAGTACCTGATCGCGGCCGACGCCGCCGGACGCGAAATCATCGGACGCGAGGCCTGGGAAACGCGTTACAACGGCGCCGAAGGTTGGGCCGGATTTGGACTCCCCCAGATGGTGGGCTCGTTCGTCGACGGCGGCGCGAATTTCTTGAGCGCCTTGGGGATCGCTCCGCGGTACGCCATCGCGGTGATTGCCGTGATGGTCGCCTGCTTTGCCGCCACAACTCTCGACACCGCCACGCGATTGCAGCGGTACGTGGTGCAGGAACTCGCCGCCGACTTGCGTCTCAAGCCGCTCACCAACAAGTACGCGGCCACCGCGCTGGCCGTGGGATTGGCGCTCGCCTTGGCGGTGATGCGCGGCCCGAGCGCCGACGGCACGCCGCGCCCCCACGGCACGGGCGGGCTGTTTCTCTGGCCGCTGTTCGGGGCCACCAACCAACTGCTAGCGGGGCTAGCGTTTATGGTCACCGCGTTTTACCTGTGGCGGCGGAACAAGCCGATCTGGTTCGCCGTGTTGCCGATGATCGTGATGGTCGTGATGCCCGCCTGGGCGCTCACCTGGCAGCTGTTCAACGAGCAGTCAGGGTGGTGGCCTCGGCAGCAGTACCTGCTCGCCGGCATCGGCACGGGGGTGCTGTTGCTGCAGGCGTGGATGATCGTCGAGGCGGTCATCGCCTGGCCACGCGCCCGCGGCGTGCTGGAAGAAGCGCTGCCGCCATTGCCCGGCGCGACTCAACTCGACTGATCCGGTGAATTCCCCGTTGACGTTCCCGCGCCAGCGCTGAGGATAGACGCTGCGTCGTCCGCGGCGGACGACGGCGTTCTTCCGGAACAGTCACCCAAGCGTGCGGCCGCCGTCGCACGATTCGGATCGCAGAGGCCGTCATGGCATGGTTGGACTCGTGGCCGCTGTTGGCCACGGCAGCGCTTGTTTTCTCGCTCAGAATCATCGACGTCTCGCTCGGCACGTTGCGCACTTTGTCGATCGTGCAGGGACGCGCCAAGCTGTCGGTGCTGCTGGGATTTGTTGAATCCTTCGTCTGGCTGACCGCCGTGTCGCAGGCGCTGCGCGGCGTGAATGAGAGCCTGCTGTTGTCGGTGGCGTACTGCGCCGGCTTCGCGATGGGAAATGCCGTCGGGTTGATGCTGGATCGCCATTTGGCAATGGGCGTGTTCGTGGTCCGCATCATTCCCAGCAGGTCGGGCGCGGGCGCGGACATCGCCGCGGCGTTGCGCAGCGCCGGGTGGCGCCTGACGACATTCGACGGCAACGACGGCGAAGGACCCCGCAAAATGCTGTTCGTCGTCACCTCGCGCCGTGATGCGCCGCGGTTGTTGGACGTCGCGCGCGAGGTCGACCCGGAGGTCTACTACAGCTTCGACTTGCTGCGCGAATTCGGCGCCGGGGACCTCGGCCCGCTGCCGCGACCGACGGGATGGCGCGGCGTGCTGCAACGCAAGTGATGCGAACCGGCGCCTAGCGGTGGTCGAGAAAAGTGCCGCACTTGGGGCACTTCGCAAACCACATCGGCACGCTCTCGCCGCATCGGCATTTCAGATTGTGTCGCACCACCGACGAACTGAGGTGGCTGCCGCTCGCCTCGGCCGACGACTTGTCGGGCATGTCCTCGAAAATCGACGAGTCGCCGAGCCCCGACTCGCGGCGGCGCGTCGTCTCCTCGCCGATCGCCTTGGCGGCCGCGTTGCGCAGGTTGGCCGACGACAGCGCGTCAGGCACGCGAACCACGACGTTCTTGCCCTTGCAGAAGGGGCAAATGCCTTTCTTGCCAGCGTACTTGTCTTTGACGCTGAACTCATGCCCGTTGGGGCACGTCACCGGAATGCCCATGCGCAAACTCCTGCGAGACGCGCACTCGCGGCGCGCCTCTGCCGTGCAAAGAGTTGGGACGTAAATCGGGGACAAGCAGGCCGCGCCCCGGGGGACGCCGCCCAGCTGGCGGTGCATCCGCTCCGCCGGCCTCTCTATTGTGATGAGGCGGCTGACAATCTGTCAAACAAATGACGCAAATACAGCAGGGCGGCGCAATCGCAGCCAACGGCGGGCCGCGGGGCGTAAATTGCCCTGGGAACCGGCAGCTATTCAGCACTTGGTCAGCATCGCAATCACGTCGAGCGCCAGCAGCATCCGCTCGGCCGACGCCTGGGGGTCGAATTCAAACCGCCGGGTCACGTCGACCGCATAGCGAAGATACTGCTCGCGCGACTCCTCAATCAGCCGCCAATCGAGCGAACTGGCCGCGTCGTCCCACAAAGATTCGGCGCGCCGCAGCGCCTCGCGGCAGCCGTCGATGGCCGCGAACATCGCGTCGTCCAGCCGCTCGAGTCGCTCCCGCACGTCGTCGGCGATTTCGCCATAGTGCGGCGTGCTCCAAGCGACCCGCGCGGCGGCCGGATCATGGCGGTCGGGAAGGTACAGGAAATCAGCGTTGCGCTGGTGCATCGCACTACGACGAGAGAGAAAGGGGCGCCGACGCTGCAGGCGTCGGGCGGTTTCCCCCGGGCGGCAAATCAGCCGCCGTGGGAACGGCTCGGGGCAGTTCAGACGAACCGCCCGCCATCGAAAATATATGCCGCCCCACGCCGCTCGCCGGAATCACGCCGACGATTGCGGCGCCTACCGCGATCGGCCGCGTATGAATATCCTGAACAACCGGCGGAATGGGACGGGGTCGCGATAACGTCCCGAACCAATTCGCCCCCGTCAGGCGGAACGCCAGCTGAGCACGATTCTGGGCGGCGTGTCGCGACGACCCCGCGGGCAGAGGATGACGCAAACTATGGGCTCGAAGAAGACCAAAGCCAAACGCCGTGCGAACACGTCCGACAAGCGAGCGCCGTCGCAGCCCCCGTTGCCAAGCGAACCGCGAGCGGTCGAGGTCGCAACCGTGGGGTGGACCGTGACCGTGGCGACCGTCGTGATGTGCGATCTGGGCGCCGTGTTGGCCCACGGCCTGGCGCTGGCGAACCCCGACGCCGAGCGCGTCGGCGTGCTGCGCGATCTGCTGATGTTCGCCGCCGCGACGGTGGGCGTGTTCTCGTTGCTGCTGCTGCCGATCGTCTACCGCATGCGAGCGGTCAAACCGCCGCTGGGGTTCACCGTGTTTGCCGCCTGCGCCGCCGCGGCGCCCATCGCGGCACTGATCGCCCGCGCGTTCAATGGTTAGCTCGTCCCGAGGCGGACGCGGGGCGCTCGCGTCGGTGCGAATCGCTCTCCCCAGATCAGCGTCGATTAGTGCTCATGAGCGTTCCCAAAACTAAGAACCTAAAGCCGTCGCCAGGAGAATTGCAAAATCCTGATTTGAGCCGCCAAGCACGCTTAGCAACAAGAGATTTGAACCACGACGGAACGACGGGCACGACGACCAACAGTCGTGATTTTCCGTCGTGTTCGCTGTGTCGTCGTGGTTCCTTCTGGGCGCACTTGGCGGTTGGAAACCAAGGGAA
>JAGQOU010000334.1 GCA_020427145.1 Planctomycetales bacterium
CCCGGCAAACCAACACCTCGACCAGTGCCGATCGGCCTCCTGGTCATACTAGAGTGACGTTCCCACCGCCCTGCCTGCGACTGCCGCCATTTTTTGCCGCGGTTTTTTAGTGGAAAATGGGCCACTGCATCGCGTAAAACAAATGCAGGATGTTGCGCACCTTGGCGGTGAAGCGCGGTGTCGTGGCGGTCTAAGGCGGGGTGGTTGAGGACGAGCAACGGGAGCCCCCGCCGCAGCCGAGTCTCGCTTCGCAATAACCGAGACGGCCGCCGTGACTTTTGCTCGCCAGTGGTGAGTTGTGCTGGCAAAAGGTTACCCGCGGCGAGGTGGCAGCGGGACGCAAGAGATTTTGCAGCAAGTAGTTAGGTCGCGTTTAGTCGCGCCGCAGACGAGAGTTTTGCTCCGAAAAACGCGTTTTTTTGCACCTGGCAAAATAGAGATAGAGTTTGTCCTTCATCGGATTGCGCCGACGGTGGGACGGGAGGGGCATGGCAGTCGCACGGGGAGCCGTGCGGTCACTATGCGGCGATGGCTAGCCCGTCGGGCTTGACGGACACGACCACGCACTTCAACGCTGGCGTCTTACTCCGCGGGTCGACGTGCCGGCTCGCCAGGACGTTGGCCTCGGGGCAGTACATCGCCGCGTTGGCGTGGGCGGATTTCCGCGACGGGGTGGACGCGCACGCCTCAAAGCCCGCTCGTATCGACGGGATTGCCGTCGTCTCGATTGCCAAGATTGCGGTGCGTTTGCCAGTCGATGTCGTAGGAGATCGAGTGGACGCTGCCGTCGCAGTACGACATCAGCCACACGCCGGAGTGTGCCGAGCCGAAGCGACCAGCGGAATCTGGCATCGCATCCGGCGCCGTCGAGTCCGGAATTGGGACTTCTTCGACGATGTTTGTGCCGTCTAGACGGCCTGTCTTGCGGTAGTTGTCATTGTTGAAACCCGTACACCAGGTTTCATTGTCGCCGGCCCAGGTTCCTGTCTCGTAGGCGGCTTGCGGAATATACCGCTCGCCGATCAGATAGGTTTGCGAGCTGCCGTCCGTGATTTGTCGGTAACCGATTTGGCTTCGTTCGAAGGATATGCCGCTCAGGGCCGTCGATCCGTCGCGCAGTTGGACGTTGTACACGTCGGAGCCCCAGCGATGAGCGGGGTCCATCGCGTCGGCGTACGACGTGGGGCCAGATCCATATCCGTTCTGCCATTCGTTGTACGCGTGCCCGGAATTGATCGCGTAGTCGCTGCGCCCGGCCACGTCGGGGGTGAGCGAGTTGCGCAATCCACCAGCGCCCCCCTCATTGGTGGACATGGGAAACGTGGTCGGCGTTCGCCGAGACGGGCAATTGATGATCGAAATCGGCGACATGACAACCTTCTCGGCCCCCGTGCGGGCGTCTCGCAATGCTTGACCGGTGTCGATCCGCCCGCCGTTGCTGCCCAGATCGTGCAGCGGCTGCTGCTCGATGTAGGGAAGCGTGTTGTAGATCCATCCGCCCGGCTGGTCCTTGCCGAATCCCCAATCCGCGTCGCCAACCCAAAACCATCCCCAGCCGCCGGTCTGAAAGTGCGAATGCGCATCGTGATGATTGATCGACCCCAAAGCAAGCTGCTTCAGTTGGCTGGCGCACTGATTGCGACGGGCCGCTTCGCGGGCGGCTTGGATCGCCGGCAGCAAGAGGGCCACCAAGACTCCGATAATGGCAATGACGACCAGCAGTTCAACGAGGGTGAACCCGCTTCGCGACTGTCGGGCGCGCCGCAAGCGGCGGCCAATAGGGACTGTCATTCCGTTTCCTCTATCTTAATCCACTTTAATCCACTCGAGGTCGCGGCAAACGCCGAGTCTTCACTTGCGCCGCCGCACAAATCCAGGGTTGCAGCGTAAGCGCTGCAACCTCATTCATTGCCATTTACCGTCAATTACGACGGCGTCCAGCGAACCGACGATAACCGCACGCGACGCTCAGCGCGAGTCCGCACAACGTCCACGAAGCAGGTTCCGGCACGCCCTGCAGGAAGGCGAGATTGAGGCCCGTCAACGGAAACGGATAGTTGTTCTTCCACTCGCGAAAGTCATCGAAGCCGACCCGGCCGTCTTCGGTAAGATCGCCGAGGTTGCGGGCGGCGACAGACGTGCGGAAGTGATCGCGAATCGCGTTAAAGTCGTCGAGGTCGACGTCGCCATCGTCGTCGACGTCGCCTGCGAGCAGACTGGGCGACACGTCGAGTCGAATATTATCGAGGTTGACGCGAGCGCCACTGGCTTTCCGAATATAGACGACGACGTTGCCGGTCGGCGGCGTCGAGCCGGTGCTGAACTTCGAAGTGCGCCCCAAGGCGCCGCTGCCGATAGTCTGCAGAACGCTGGCGTCGCGAAACACGTCGTACATATCGTCGCCATCAGGGTTTCCTGAACCTGACCACACTCCTTGCAGGTCCATAAACCCAACGGTTCCCAGGTCGGTCCCAATTGCATTGCTCGAGTACACGCCAAACTCCGCGATTCCATGCGTAAAACCGCTGCGATGGGCGCTTGCCAAATCCACGCGGTAGGTCATTCCCGCTTGGAAGGGAACTCCGAGATCCTGAGTAATGTATGCCCCGTCGTTATCCAAACCCAAGTACTGCAGGCCGTCGCCGCCGGACATGCCCACCGCGGCGATGTCCTCGATAAAGATATTGGCCCCCGGATTTCCTCCCCAACCGTCGGGCGGCGCCAAAACGTAGGTGCCGGCGGCGCTGGGAGTCTCAAAGCTGTAATTTGTAATCGGAACGGAAACAGCGGCCGATTTCCCTGCGAGCATGGAGACGCATAAAGCGACCGCAACGGCCGGAGCCACGAACGTTTTCATTTGTTTTCTCTCAAATCGAATAGTCATCGCGGATATCTCCAAATCGGTGCTTCGAGGCGTCGCCTCCGCGACGTCTCAAGACGCCGCGGAGGCTAGCCAGGTCGCTATTCCTCAACACTTAGACTTCATACAAATCGCTTTTTGACGCCAACGACCGCTAAACCGCACACTGCCGCCAAGAGAATCGTTGCCGGCTCGGGGACCGCCGTCGCATCGACGCGAATGTTGTCGACGTTAATCCGACCACCAGCCCCTCTGCGGATAAACACAACCACGTTGCCAGCAGGAGCGACCGCCCCGGTGGTGAACGTGGCCACTTGGCCTAAGGCGCCTGAGCCGATCGTTTGCAGCAGGCTGGCGTCTCGGAAGACATTGTACTGTTCGTCCCCGTCAGGATTTCCAGAGCCCGGCCACACTCCCTGAATATCCATGAAACCAACCGTTCCCAGGTCCGTTCCGATTGCGTCGCTGGAATACAGGCCGAACTCGGCTGTCGAGTGGGTGAAGCCGCCTCGATGTGCGCTAGCCAAGTCAACGGTGTATTTGGTGTTCGGAGCGAAGGCGACTCCGAGATCCTGATAAATGGACACATTGTCGTTGTCCAACCCGAGGTACTGCGAGCCATCGCCGCCAGACATTCCTGTCGCCGCGATATCCTCCAGAAATGCGTTTGCCCCCGGGTTGCCTGACCAGTCGTCGGGCGGAGCCAAAACATAGCTACCGTTCGCGCCGGGACTCTCAAAACTGTAGTTGGCAATGGGGATCGAGGCGGCGCCGGCCACGCTGACCAGCAGCGCTGACAACGCTAGCGAGGCGACCGCACCGCGGCATGCCCGGATGTACCAAGTCTTTCTCATGAGTCATAACTCCCGTTGAAACTGATGCCGAGACACCCCCACGACCGTCGCCACCGGGCGGAGCCGAAGACCTTTCACCGCTCGCAGAATAGCGAGCGTTTCCTGACCTGCATGACAACGGCTCCAACGGCCGCCATCGCCAACAGCCACGAACTCGGTTCGGGCGTCGCGATCGCCGTGGCGCTGGCCATCGACGAAGATCCGTACTGCGATTCCCAAATCGCCAAATCAGCCGCGTTGACGGCGCCGTCTCCGTTGGCATCTCCGTTGCTGGCCGCAGCGCCGCTGCCGATGCCGAAGCCGCGTTGCCAAGCGAGGAAGTCTCCGCCGTCAACCGCGCCGTCGTCGTCGAAGTCGGCATCGCCAGTCGCTAGCGGAAAAATCGATCCGTAAAGGACGGCGCCAGTCCGTGCCTCCGACTCGCCAGCGAAGAGGAATTCGAGTTCCAGGTCCTGATCGCCGCTCGCATAGTCGAAGAGGTTCCCCAGGCTGAAACCCTGTCCGGGGAGCAATGTCGCGGCGCCAGTCGGATTCAGCTCCGAAAGAACATTTGCCGTTGGCGCCGCCTCGATCCAACCGCCTTCGTTCTGGTCGTCGAGGCTCAACCAGCTGCCGTTGCCGGGGATGAGCGACCCGGAATCGGACAGAATCGAGTAGCCGTCGATCGTAATCGTCGTTAGCGAGCTGTTCTTCAGCTGAGCCTCGCCGGTCGCTGGATCGACGGTCAACAGGAGATTGTTCACGATGCGGTCGCCCGTGTATTTGACGAGGCCTTGAACGACCTCGCCGCTGGGCGTGGCATATTCGAATTTAATATCCCCCGTGGGCGTACCGAACGGCCCAATCACAGGCTGAAATGGCGTACCGAGCGTTCGCGGAGAACTGCCAACGGCGAGCGAGCCACCCGCATTGGCGTTAAGTTCGTTCAGCGACGTGGAGTTCGGCAGCGCTTCATACCAACCAGAAACGTTCTGGTCGTCGAGGCTGTTCCATTGCGCAACGCTCAAGGAACCGCTGTTGGACAGGATGGAATATCCGTCGATGTCAATCACAGTGCCGCTTGGACTGGAGAACGACATGCTCTTGGAATCCCAGTCGACGACGAGCTGCAACACAGCATCGAGTTGGAGGCGGACGAGTTTCCCGTTAACCCCGCCCGCAACAGTGCTAACCCGGTACAATTCGCCTTCAGGCAACGTCGGGGCGCTGATATTGGCGAACGCGCCTGCCACGCTGCCGGCGTCAAACAAGTCCCAGCTCTGGCCGACCGACGGGACATAGCCTCCGGAGAATTGGACGTTGAGTCGCCCGCCCAGCGTGAGACCGGCCCCCACGCTCAATTGGCTCACGCCGCTGGCGCCAATGACCGGCTCGTAAACGCTTTGGCCTTCGAGAAACGCCTCTCCGACGGCGCTAAATGTGTGCCCTGCGCCGTGAACAGTCGTGACGCCGTTGAGATAGATCAAGTCTGTGGACGCGACCGTGGCCGACCCCGCGCCGCTGCCGATGATGACGCTGCTGCCGGCGTTGACGTCCAATAACGTGGTGCTGAACGATCCGCCGCCGCGCACGTCCAGGACGCCCGTTCCATTGAGGCCGATATTGGCGACGCCCGCCGGCGTGCCGCTCGAGTTGACGAAATTGATTGATCCGCCGGAGAGCACCTGCAGCGTTCCGGAGTCGCCTTCCTCCTGCCCGAGAATCACGCCGGCTGAGTCGGGGACAGCTGCACTCACAGTTGCCACGCCACCATTATTGATGATGCCGACTTCCTCATACTGAGCCTCAGGCGAGAGGCCTTGATCCCAGTTGCCGTTACCAGCCCAGTCTCCCGTGCCGCCGATCCAGAAGTAGTCGACCGCGATGGCAGCTTGACCTCCGAACGCAACAGCGCAGCCACACGCCAGCACTCGAATGCAGGCCACCCACCCATTTCGTCGTATCATCGCAATACTCCAGATGACGCGCTTCGCAGAAATCTTTTTCGTTGGTCTTGATCTTGTCTTGAAGAAGAACGCGCCACGCAGCTGCGCGAGGCGGCCTGCCCCCGAATGAAAAGCCCGAAAACCCTTGACGAGATCAGCCGCCCCACGCGAGGCGCCCGAGGACGAGCGCCGACAGGGAGCTGGTTGGCTGCCCCACAACCAGCTCCCTCTCTCGGCGCCCTCAGAGCCACGGCCGGCGGTCGATCCCACCGGACACAGTCACTCTCCACAGGGGTATACGCGCAGCAACCGCGATGGTGTTTTGGATTCTGAAAAAAGGCGAAAACCGGCAACCCGGTCGCAATGACGAGCCGCCCTTCGTCGAATTCCCCTTTCAGCCCGCCTCGAAGTTACGCCCTATTATCTTGGCACAGCCGCCGCGGGGCGGATTCGTGATCCTTTGAATGAAAAAACCTGTCGTCGCGTCGTGAACTGGCTCGATTTCGGCTATTTTACACAGAAACGCCGACACCCTCGGGACGCCAGCGGCCTATACCAGTAGTCAAATTAATGCATCCAGCAATCCGGCAGGACGTTGCGGCAGGCTTGGCGACCTGGCACGCCCTGTAACGAGCACCAGCACGAAGTTTGATGGCGGAACACCAGGACGATTGCAAAGATGCAGCGCTGGAATCATTTATCCAGGAGTTGACTGCAGCGCAGACAAGTCTGCGAGCGTTTATTATGGCATCCATTGGCGGCAACGGACATGAAGCCGCTGACGTTCTGCAGCGAACCAATTTGGCGCTCTGGAAGCACGTGGCGAAGTTCCGGGCAGGCTCGCCGTTTATGCCTTGGGCTATTGCCATCGCCAAAAACGAGATTCGCACCTTCGGGCGTCATCGCAGCCGCGACCGCCACGTTTTTCCGGACGACTTGGCTCAACTCATGACGGTTGCGGCCGAGGAAGCCGTGGACGGCGTTGAAGATCGAATCGCAGCACTGCGGCATTGCCTGACGACCCTGCCGCAGCGCCAACGCGATATGTTGAATCAACGCTATTTTCAGGGGAAGAAAATCGCCCAGCTTGCAGAGTCGATGCAGCAGAGCGAAAATTCCGTCAAGTGCTCGCTACTGCGGATTCGCAAAGCGCTGCAGGCATGCATCGGCCGACGGATTGCCATGACCTCGGGCGGGGGTTGATCCAGCTCGGTTCATTGAATTGGCGGTCGGGTGCCAGGTCAACCTGCCTGGAATCCGACACAGTTAGAATATGATCGCTGAATTGGGGCAGAGTGAGCGTCATGGGCGCAAAGGACTACTCGACCGACGACCTTGAGCTGGTTCTGATGGAACTGGTTGACGGGTCGCTCGCTGACGCTGAATTCTCGGCGCTGGTCGAATCGCTTCGCGCCAGCGACGAGTTGCGGAAGCGCGTCAGCCGGCTCCTCGTCGACGAGGCCATTCTGGACGACGAAGTCACTGCGTTGCAACAGGCAATTGATCTCACGCAAACGCTGGGGGTTGGCCGGTCCGCGCCTGCCGCGACGCACGGCAAACGGGAGGGGATCGTGTCAGCGATCCTCCATTTTCCCCCTGTCGCCCTGATCAACCGCAACGGTCTCGCCGCCGTCGCCGCCGCCGCGGTGGTGATCGTTGGACTTCTGGCCCATAACTACTACATGCTTGCAAAGGTGTCGCGTCTGCACGACCTGGCCGTGCAGGGCTCGAATCTTGGCCAAGTCGAAGTCGTGGCCGAGGCTCCCGGTCGATCACGTCGCGACGAGGCCTTGACCGGAAAGCAGCCAACTCGCCCGGGCGCCGAGATCCTAGCGCGTGTCATTGGCGTCGACCATCTCGCAGATGCTGGCGACAACCACGAGTTCCAACTTGGGCAGTCGATCGAAGCCGGTCGCCGGATCCGCCTCGACTCCGGTGCGCTGGAGTTGCTCTTTTCGACGGGCGCCAAAGTGACGGCCGAGGGGCCGGTCGACTTTGAACTGACCTCGCTCGAGAAAATGCATTTGCAAGTTGGACGAATCGTCGCGGCCGTGCCGCGAACAGCACGGGGTTACACGATTGTCACCCCCACGTCCGAATTGGTTGACTTTGGCACGCAGTTCGGCGTGTTGGTGGACGATTCGGGCGAGACGGAACTTCACGTCTTCGACGGCGATGTCGTCGCCCGCGCGCTTGTCGGGCCGAATGAGGACGAAGTTCTTCATGCCAAGACACACGAAGCGCTGCGATTCGGTCTTAGCCCTGACGTACCGCACCGCTTCGAAGCAAGCGAGGCGGGCTTTGTTCGGCGGCTCGGGGTGACATCGCCGCGCGACGTGCCCCGGCTTCCGCTCACGAACGATCTGACCTTGTGGTACGCCGCCGACGCCATCCAGGATCTGGCCATCGGCGACCTGATTTCAGTGTGGTCCGATATTCTTGTGGGCGACAACAAATACGCCAACGAGGCCCGCCAATTTGACGCAGCCCGCAAACCCACCTATGCAATCGACGACGAAGGGCGACCAGCCGTGCAGTTCAACGGCATTTCGACTTCGCTCGCGGTCGACCCGCTCGACTTCGACGGCGCCTACACAATCTTCGTGGTCTGTAGCCCCGGGCCGACAAGTTTTGCCGAAGAGCGCCTCGGCGGGTTTCTTTTCAGACACGGAAACGCACCCTCGCTGGAACTCTCGGCCCTCAATGATCGGCGCGTCCGAGGGTGGATTTGGCCTGCCGATGGCCGATCCAACATCAGCGAACTCGCTAGCAAAGCGGTCATGCCGCCGGCGCGTCCGTCGGTGATAGGGTATCAGTACGACTCTGATTCCGCACGAACTCGCCTCTGGCTCAACGGCGAGCTTCAATGCGAGGACGCCGCGGAGCTCCCGCTGGAGCAGACGGCCATTGCGATGATCGGCAGCCATGAACAACTCGACACGAAAGCGTTTTTCTTAGGGGCGATTTACGAAGTGATCATCTACGATGAAGCATTGGACAACGCCGGCCTGGATGCGTTGAACGCTTATTTCGCAACCCGATATCCGGATGCTAGCGCGAATTAGCTCGCCCGCATCCCGTGCGACCATCGAAACGCCTGCGGCCAAGCCCGGGTTAATTGAGCTCACGTGACACTTATCCCGATCCGCGAAACGCGGCTCCGAAGTCCCATCGGCAACTGGATTTCGGAGACGCTGACGCTATGCGTAGAGAGAGAGCTGGGCCACTACAAGTTGCCGGACCCGATTGTTGCCAACGGTTGCCGATCGAAGGTATCCTATAGTTGCGGGATTGGACCGACCGCAACATCCTTCGTTCGCTCCGATCATCTCTTCACGCCTATTCGACCCTGGGTAACGTTGTGCCTCTTGCTTGCGTTGGCTCCAGATCGCTGCGCCGTGACGCCCGTGGTTTCACATTGGTGGAACTGCTGGTCGTCTTGGCGGTCTTGGGCGCACTCGTAGCGCTGCTGCTGCCCGCAGTCCAGGCGGCTCGGGAAACGGCGCGGCAAATCGAGTGCAAGAACAACATCAAACAGCTAGCGATCGCATGCCACGCGCATCACGACGTTCACGGGACTTTTCCGACCGGCGGATGGGGGTGGTACTGGGTCGGCGACGCCGACCGTGGATTCGGCAAGAACCAACCGGGCGGCTGGATCTACAATACTCTGCCATACTACGAGCACTACTCTCTCTATGGACTGGCTTCCGACGGCGACGCGGACACCGCACGGCGTCAGCAACGCCTCGGAGCGGCCCAGATCATTCAGACCCCGCTGTCGGTGATCAATTGTCCGTCGCGACGCGCAAACACCGTTTTCCCCATGGTGAATAACGAAGGCGGAGATTCAGGCTACTTCAATTCGATCACGCCCGAAAAGGCTGGCCGCAGCGACTACGCAATGAATTCTGGCCACGTGTATGACGAGTGGCCTGATTGGCAACTCGGCCAGGGTCCCGATGATTACCGTGCAGCGAGAGTTTGGAATGCGGCGGGTTACTGGGGCGGCGAGCAGAGTTCTCTGTTTCGCTCCGCCGAAGGCTCCCTGCACATGTCGGGAATCTCGTACGAAAGAAGCATGGTCGAATTGCGTCACGTCGTCGACGGCGCCTCGCAAACCTATCTGCTGGGCGAAAAGCATGTTCCCGTCGAGCACTACGAGACCGGCATCAATAAGGGCGACAACGAGACATGGTGTACGGGCTTTAACAACGACAACTATCGACGAACGGGACGGCTCGTGAATGGAAGGATTATCGAGGCGACCCCGTTGCCGGACACGGAACTCGGCGTCGAAGCGTCAACCAGTCGTTTCGGCTCGGCTCATCCCGATGGCTGGAACGTTGCCTTCTGCGACGGAAGCGTGCATAAGCTGTCCTATGATATCGATTGGCAGATCCACCGCGACCTGGGCAACCGGGAGGACGGGGAGGCGAATGACCAAGTGACCCTGGTCGCGTTCTGAGAAGCAGGAGCCTCCGTCGCCGATTGCGTTCGCAATGAACGCATTGTTGAATGAGTAAACCAAGTCAGCAGCTTATGGCATGCCGCTCATCGTCTGTTCCACTCGCGAAAGCGGCCTATCCAGCTCATTGGGGTGAGAAGGCCAAATCGAGGAGCACGAAGCGCCGTCGGCGTCATCCGCCGACCCAGGTCGTCCAAGTGTTGCGTGACCTTGATGCGAAGCTGAGCGCCAAGCAATACGTGCCGGCAGATAGCGAGGACAACGGAGCAAAGAGCAATCGCAGCTGCGCGGCGGCTGCAGAATCCCAAGAGGAATACGCCCGGGGGCGGCACGCACTCTCGAGTGTCTGGTGCAGCGTGGCAGGCGGTTCTCACCGAGATGCTTTCGTGTCGCAGTCTTCGACGCGTTAGGGTTCTCCATGCTCAGAATGCCGGCCTCGCCCGCCGAGGAATTCATCCAGAGCAACGTATTGACTAACGAATTGCCCCGCGGCTGCACCATGGCAGACGCCGACGACGCAGCGAACGCGATCGGCGGCTTATCGCGTCAGCAAGCTTGATTTCGAACATGCAGGACATCTGTCAGCAGCCGTCAGGAACGCTCCGTTGAGAATGAATCGCGCCAATCATGTTCCGCAGCACGGTCGACGGCTGCGTGTCGAACCGCTCGAACCAAGGCAGTTGTTGGCGGTCGTCGTTAATGAGATCCACTACGACCCCGATGTGAACACGGAACAGGTCGAGTTCATCGAGCTGTACAACACCGGCCCCGCGGCTGTCGATCTGTCCGATTGGCGAATTGACGAGGCCGTCGACTTCACATTCCCCAACGGAGCCCAAATCGCCGCGGGGGGATATCTCGTCGTCGCTCAGGATTCGGCCGACTTTCAAACAAAGTTCGGCTTCGCGCCGTTCGGGCAATGGGAGACAGGCGACAAGCTCAGCAATGAAGGAGAAACGATCGAGCTGCGCGACGCCGCCAACGGACTGGTCGACGTCGTCAGCTATCGCCCCGGCTTTCCTTGGCCCACGACGGGCGAATACGGCAGTTCGCTGGAATTGCTGAACCCCAATCTCGACAACGATCTGGCAGGAAGTTGGCGCACTTCGGGACTCACGTCGGATCCCAACGCCGGCCAACCGCTCGTCACCGCGGGTTCATCGTGGCGGTACCGCAAAGGGATTACCGCCGACCCGCCGTCCAGCCTTTCCAATCCGGCCAATGACTGGCGCATGCCGGAGTTCGTCGAGGCCAATGACGCCGTCGCCTGGCAAGACGGCGCGGCGTCCATCGGCTACGGCGACGGCGACGACGCGACCGTGCTTGGCGACATGCGAGACGGCTATTCGTCGTTCTATGCGCGGCAGACGTTCACGCTCGCCGGGGCAATCCCGAACAGTTTGAACTTGCGCGTCTACGTTGACGATGGCGCCATTGTCTACATCAACGGAGTCGAGGTCGTTCGCGTTCATACGTCCCCAGGCGACAAACACTACAACAGCGTTTCGGGGCAGAACCACGAGGCGATTTGGGAGGACTTCACGCTGTCTGGCATGGGCGGGCTCCTTGTCAATGGCGTCAACGTCGTCGCGGTTCACGTGCTCAACGGAACGATCGACAGCAGCGACGCCTCCTTCAACCTCGAGCTGTCCAGACCCGATGATACGGTGAGCCAGCCAACGCCGGGAGCGGCCAATTCCGTCTTCTCTGCCAACGCGCCGCCGCAGTTACGACAGCTGTCGCAATCAATACAGCAGCCAACGTCCGGACAAGACGTTGTCATCTCCATCAAGGCGACCGACCCCGACGGCGTGCAAGGCGTCACGCTCGACTATCAGCTCGTCGATCCAGGGGCGTACATTCGCATCAGTGACGCGGCTTATGAAGCGACATGGACCACGATCGTCATGCACGACGACGGGCTTAACGGCGACGCGGTCGCCGGCGACGACGTGTACTCCGCGACTCTGTCGGGGTCGCTGCAAACGCATCGCCGCCTTGTCCGTTACCGTATTGTTGCAACCGACGCCCTGGGAGCTGCCGTCAGCGCACCCTATGCGGACGACCCGCAGGCGAACTTCGCCTATTTCGTCTACGACGGAGTTCCCGACTACGCCGCGTCGCTCCGTCCGGGCGTGGAACCCGCGGTCGTGTACGCGGGCGACAAGCTCGACGACGTCGCCACGTACCACTTGATCGCCGACGCCGGCGACGTGCAGAAGAGCCAATACAATCCTAGTTACAACGAGGTGCTTTTCCGCGGAACGCTCGTTTACGACGGCATCGTGTACGACAACGTCGAATTCCGCAATCGGGGCGTCGCGTCAACCTATGCCGTTGGCAAGAACAAGTGGAAGATTGAGTTTCTCCGCGGCCACTACCTGCAAGCTCGCGACAACTACGGCCGTCCGTATGGCGAGTTGTGGGACGAAATCAACATTCTGCCGGGTACGAACCCCTGGTGGCGAGACAACGCATCGACGGACGGGACCGTCCTGTTTGAACCGGCGGCGTTCAAGCTGTACGAGCTGGCCGGTGCGCCCTCGCCGGGTACGTCGTACTTGAATTTTCGCGTGATCGATGACGCCTCGGAAACCGGCGCCAACCAGTACGGCGGCGACTATTGGGGGCTCTACATCGGCATCGAGCAACCCGACGGCAGCTTTCTCGACGAGCGCGACTTGCCGGACGGCAATCTTTACAACATGCACCAGACCGTCTTCGGGGCGACGACCCAACGCCACCAAGGCGCCGAGTCGCCCACGGATCGGTCGGATCTGGCTGCGTTTCTCAGCGGGATTGACGGCGGGTACGAAACGCTTGAATGGTGGCAGACCAATCTGAACTGGGACGCCTATTTCGCCTGGAACATCGTTAACCACGTCGTCAACAACTCCGACATTCGTCCCAACGAGAATGTCAACTACTACCGCAATGAGACCACAGGGCAATGGTACGTCATCCCGTGGGATCTCGACCTGACGTTCGAAGACGCTCCGCACTTGGGAACGCCGGTCACGACGCGCGAGAATATCCGCACCTTGCTGGCGGATCACCCGCTCGCCAAGCTCGCCTACAACAACCGCCTGCGCGAGATCAGCGATCTGTTACTGGAAAACGGCGACGCGGCAAAAGTCATCGAAGAGTTGGCCGGCGTGCTAACGCTCGGAACCGAAGACCCAACGATTGTCGACGCCAACCAGGCGATGTGGGATTACCATCCGCAAAAGGTCAAGAAGGGAATCTGGTACGAAAACTTTAACCCCGCGTTGCTGACCAGCGAGTCGTTCGCAGGCCTCGTCGACTACTTGCAGGATTTCGTCAGCCCGGGCGGGTACGGGTACAATCTGCTGCAGACTCAAGGGAGCAACGCCGGCATCCCGGACAGTCCGTCGATCACGTATGTCGGCGATCCGGGATTCGCCATCGACCAGCTGTCATTCACGACAACCGACTTCAACGACCGCCAGGACGATGACTCGTTCGCGGCGATTCAGTGGCGTATCGCCGAGATCCTCAATCCGACGGTGGCGAATTACTCGGCAGGCGATCCCTATATCTACGAGATCGAGGGGACGTGGGACTCGGGCGAATTGACGACATTTGCGTCACAACTGGACATCCCTGCCACGGCGCTTGAACCCGGCAAGACTTACCGCGCCCGCGTTCGCATGCAGGACACCGACGGCAATTGGAGCCATTGGTCGGCGCCGGTCGAATTCCTCACGGCATCGATCAGTTCGGCGCCAACGCTGGTGATCTCGGAAATCAACTACCACCCGGCCGAACGGGAAGGGGTCGCTGAATCGGGGGACTTGGAATTTATTGAGGTCCTCAACGTCGGAGCAGCGACCGTTGATCTGACGGGGATCCAGCTGACGCAATTCGCGGCCGAGCCCTACGTGTTCGACGCCGGACTGTCGCTGGGCCCGGGCGAGCGGATTGTCGTCGCTCGTTCGCCACAGGTCTTTCAGTCCGTCTATGGGACGGAAGTGCGTCTGGCGCCAACCGGCTACGGGACGGCCAATCTCAGCAACGGCGGCGAGACGGTTGGTTTGGCGACGGCTGCCGGCCTTGAGTTCTTCGCATTCACGTACGATGACGATGCACCATGGCCAGCTGCGGCCGATGGCAATGGCCCCAGCCTAGAGATCGTCGATCCCTTGGGCGACCCAACCGATCCCAGCAACTGGCGGGCGAGTCTTGTCGACGGCGGCACGCCTGGCGGACCGCTGGCTGGCGATTACCAACAAGACGGTCGAGTGAACGGGAGCGACTTCTTGCTGTGGCAACGCACGCTGGGGACGCCTGTCGCGACGGCTGGCGCCGGCGCCGATGGAGATTTCAGCCGCGTTGTCGACGCCGCCGACCTGGATGTGTGGATGGCGGCGTTCGGCGGTGAACTCACGCTAAACGCGGGAGGAACATCGGCGCCCCTGTCGGTCGAACTGTCGTCGCCGGCCAGCTCTGAGAATTCCAACCAGCTCGTGACAGCCGCCGTGGAAGCCGCAAGCGCCGACGTCGCGCTGGCGCAGGAAATCGATCCAGTCGCCGGATTGACGGCCCGGCAACTCGCCGCGATTTCCTGGCGGTACGCGGCGCCTCTCGAATTGCTCCACCCGGAAACAGATGCGAACTTTGACATGCGTCGCAACAACGCCCTGGCGCAATCAACGGCCCCCGCGTCCAATCGGCCGCCCGGCAGCGAGCAACTGCCAATGGCTCGGACTCCGATCGTTCGGGCGCGTCACGCTAACGGCCATGACGGGCAAGGCTCTGACCTTGAATCCGCGACAGACGACGGCTTGGATCTCGTCGGTCGAATTGCAAATCGTGAACACGACGATCAACTGTCCGCTCGCCTTGCCATTGCCGACCGTTCAGGAGCACGGCGACGTTAACCCGGAGACTTCATCCGTCGTTGTTTGTTCGCTGCCGATGAGTTTCGGCGCCATTGCGGGCCCGTTGATCTGGGCCGGCGCGCAGGGCGCGGGGATCATCGCTTCGATCGCTCACGTCAGTTCTCCAACGGCACCGTGCGCCGTTCGTGCGCGCTGCGGAGCGCGGCGTCGACGATTTGCTGACCGATGCGGGCCGTCATCGGTGACAACGGCCCCTCGGGATCAAGCCCCGCGTCCAGGCGGGTGATCATGTACTCGATTCCGTGGCGCTCGCCAGCGGGGAGCTCGTCGACGGGATGATCGACGCCCGCCGGGCAATCACAGGTCTGCAGTCGCACGGTGGCGTCGTAGTCGTAGCTGGCAATCGCGCCGCGCGTGCCCCGTACGACAAAACCGCATTTGGGCAAAGGCTGATGGGTCCACGGGTCGGAGAGCGTTCCCCAGCGCGTTTCAAATTTCGAGAGGCCGTCGCGGTACTTGACGATCGTGATGCTATGCTCGTCGACTTCTAGCCCCGGCGGCTCGTCAACGACCGTGGTCACTTCGACGGGGATCTTGCCGCCGTTGAACCAGGTCGCCAGCGTCACGCCGTAGCCGAGATAGTCGCGCAGCGACCCGCCCCCCGCGGCAGGGCTGTACCACCAGCTGCTCTTCTTTTGTTCGGCCGTCGGCTGCAACTCGGCCTTGCCGGCGCCGTGATACAGCGGCCCGCGGTTGCCATCGTAGTAGTGGACCTCCAGCACGTCGCCGATACGACCTTCGCGGATGAGGCGGTGAGTCGTGACATGGCTAGCGACCCAGCGCAGGGGCCAGTTGATCATGAGCATCTTGCCGCTTTGCGCTGCGGCGGCGATCATCCGATCGGCGTCGGCCAGCGACGCGGCGAACGGCTTCTCGACAAACAGATGCACCCCGAGCGCCGCGACCCGATCCACCCACAGCGCATGCTCCGCCGGCGGCGGGCAAAGCACGACAACGTCCGGCCGGGTCTGTTCGAGACACTTGCGATAATCGGTAAACGCCTTTTGCGAATCCAAGCCGAGCGACGCCTCGACGGCCCGCATCGCGTCGCGATTCTCATCGCAAATCGCGACCAGCTCCGCGCGCGGATCATCGGCGACGTGCTGCAGCAGGTCGCCCATGTGCATATGCGAGAAGTTGACGCCGGCGAATCTCCACGTTTTACCCACCGCTCTGCTCCTCCAGTTCCATTCAATTGTCAGGCCGCGCCGCAAACTGGTACGCTGCCGCGGGGTTGTCAACAAAGATCCGCTGCCACTGCTGTGACGTCACGCCGCGGCTGCGCAGGCGGGCCGAGAACTCGTCCAGCAGATAATTCAGTCCCGGGGCGCCGCCGTAGCTCGTCCAGTAACTCGGCCGGGCGGCGTCCATGCCCAGCATGATCTGCGTCGGATACTCAGCGATCAGTTCAACGACCAGATCGAGCGTGGGATTGTCATCCGTGCGCCAGCGAAAGCCGCTGTCGTATTCTACGCAGACGCCGGTTTGCAGAATGTCGCGGTGATAGGCCGCGTCCGGTTTCCGGTCGGTATGCGAAATGACGACATGCGCCAGGTCGACGCCGTGGTCCCGCAAGAATTCGGCTTGCTCCAATGCGCCGACGCCTTGTTCAGTATGCGTGAGGATCGGAGCGCCGGTACGACAGTGTGCAATCGCCGCGGCTCTGAAAACTCGCTCTTCACGCTCTCCCCAGAGTCGCTCGCTGGTCGCCGCCTTGATGACGCCCGCGCGATGCTCAGTGCGACTGACGAGGGGTCCGGCGTAATCCCCGGCGTCGATTCCCTCCTCGATATCCGCCACAAACAGGTCCGCGAGTTGCTCGGACGAATACGCACCGCTCCAATGGCCCTCGTCGTAGTACTTGGCCAAATGAACGCCGGTGGGGCACACGATATGCACCCCCGTAGCGCGAGAGATGGTCGCGAGTTTCCACACGTTGCGGCCGGCGTCGCAGGGCATCGAGTCGACCATCGCCCGGCCGCCCTGTGCGTAGAAAGCGGACAGCTCGGCCACGGCGTTGTCGGTCGAAGGCAGCAAGAAATCAGGGAATCGCAGCGTTGCCACGCTGTGGTCGATGATCAGATGCTCGTGCGCGTAGCAAACCCCCAGCGATTCCGGCGGGATGTCGCCGAGCACGGTGCGGACGAACGGCGCCGAGGACGTTGCGTTCATTGCGGCGCCTCCTGCGAGCGGTTGGTTTGCCAGCTGTTCGCGTCGGTGGCCGCGACGCCGTCCGGCAACTCCAGCACCGCGCCTTGGCGCCGCAGCGAGTCCTGCAGTCGTGTCATCGTGATGTCGCGAGCGCCCGCGTCGTCGGCCAGCGAGATCGCCGCCGCGACCCCGACGGCATGGCCCATGGCCATAGTCTGCGCCATCGACCGGCACGACGCGTGGGCGTCATGCGTGGCGCTGAAGCATCGCCCGGCAACCCACACGACGTCGCTGCCGCACGGAACCAGCGATCGGTAGGGGACCTCATAGACGCCCCCTTCGGGAATGTACGCCCAGTGCGTCTCGTCGGCCCCGTCGGCCGCGGCGCGGTGGTCCTCGATTGGGGCGCCGCAGAGCATTACCTTGTCGGCAAACGTCGCCCGGCCCAGGCAGTCGTCGCGCGTGAGGCGGTATTCGCCGAACACGCGGCGGCTTTCGCGCACGCCGATGCAGGTGGACATACCGATGATGCGGGACGCGTCAAAACCAGGCACGCAATCGCGGAGAAAATGCTCGTAGAGAAACGCTTGGCGACGCCCTTCAATCTCAGCGAGGGTCAATTGCTCCGCATCCGTCGGATCAAATCCCGTGACGCGCACGGCCACGGTGGCGACGCATCCGGGGGCGTTCATCCGATGCAGGCTGCCAGCCTTTCGCGGCAACGCATGGCTGCCGCGATCGACCGCGTCGGCCATGCGGCTGGCCAGCATTGCCTTGCCCCCAGCGGCCTGGTAGCGATCGAGATCAACATTCGCCATGCGAAACGTCGTGGTCATCGTCTGCGCAGGTTCGACTTCTCCCGCTTTCTCGAACGGGAACCCCGCCAGCGCACAGAAGTCGGCATCGCCGGAGGCGTCAATAAACCGCCGCGCGATAATGCGTCCAAATCCCTGCTTGCCAACGACCACCGCGCTGCGCACGGCGGCGCCCGCGGTCTCGACGTCGACCAACTGGGTATGGAGCAACACCCGCACGCCGGCGGCTTGCAAGAGCTGGTCCCAGACGATCTTGAGACGTTCGGGGTTGTAGTTCACGCCGGTCCCAGCGCCGTAAGTGTTGGGCCTGAGAAAGACGGCGCCCGCGGCGTCGAGTGCATCGACGACGACATTGGCCACGCCCCCCACGACCTTGCGCGGGGCGTCGCCGGGCGTGAAGAACCCATAGAACGTGTCGAGGGCCTGAGTCGAGATGCCTCCGGGAAATCCCCCGCGATCGATCAGAACGACGCTGGCGTCAGCGGTCTGGCGCGCCGCCAGCGCGGCGCAGCAACCGGCCGAGCCGGCGCCCACGACGAGCACGTCGGTCTCCAGCAGGACGGGAATTCTCGCGTGGCAGAGGAAGTCAAGCATCGTTCCGGACGTCGTCTCGCGGTTGTCCGACATGGGCGTAAAGCCGGGCCAGACGATGCGCATGTTCGTCGTAGGCCGACTCGAACAACTCGGTCGCTCGCACCTGGCCCACGATCGCCCCCGCCGTCAAAACCCGCGGAGGGCAGCCGGCGGCGGTCAACAGTTCGGCGACCTGGGCCTTGATGCAATTGACGATCAAACAGCCCCCCA
This sequence comes from Planctomycetales bacterium, assembly GCA_020427145.1. GTDB lineage: Bacteria > Planctomycetota > Planctomycetia > Pirellulales > Lacipirellulaceae. Next base: position 18,800 of record JAGQOU010000334.1, read on the forward strand.
CGGTCGAGCCTGGCGCGACGGGGGTTTCCAGACCGTCTATGCGAACCATGGCGTCACCGACGGGTGCGCCCGTGTCGAGGACGAAATCTGCGTAGTCCGTCAGCTTCTTGTCGTCGTGGCAACGACTGGCGCTCGCCTCGCAATGGGCTCGACTGACAATCGCGGCGACCTTTACGCCGCGCTGTTGGAAGCCTTCGGCCATCTCCGTAGGCGTCACGTTGCAACCGCTGGACGACACGATGAGTGCCGAGTCGCGAGGCAAGACATCGAAGTTGCGAAGAATGCGTTCGGCCAGCCCGCTGACATTCTCCAGGAACATCGCCTGGCGCTGGCCGTTGGCCCCGACCACAAGATTGTGAAAGCTGAGCGATAACTCAACGATGGGATTGAAACCGGGAAACGATCCGTAACGGGGCCACATCTCCTCGACCATAATGCGACTGTGGCCGCTGCCGAATACGTGGACCATGCGGCCAGCGAGAATGGTCTCGGCAAAGACCGCCGCCGTGGCATCGATGGTCGCGGCCTGGCGTTCGACCGCGTCGACGATTGCGCGGCACTTCGTCAGATACTCGCCTTGCGGGCTCATGATCGATCCTGCGTGGGGAACTGTCGACGGGCGAATCGCGCCGCACCGATGCAACCGGCCTGGCTACCAAGCGTTGCCGGGAGGATGGGAACTCGGCGGGCGAAGGGGCGCCACTCCCAGCGATCGAGCATCTCGCCGAGCGGCTCGAGGAGCGCCGCGCCACAGTCAGCGATCCCGCCGCCCAACACGATCACTTCCGGATCGAACGCATTGAGCAGCGAGGCGATTGCGGCCGCCAGGGCCCGCACGGACTCGAGCCAGGCCGCGGTTGCTGTGCAATCACCGCGGCGTGTCGCGTCGATCAGCTCGCGCGTGTCCGCGAACGCATCATTCGTTCGTTCCGCGAGGCTGTGATTTCCGATGCGGTCCTCCAGGCTGCCGGGCGTGCCGACGAGATCGGGCCGGCCGTTCACATCGACTGTGAGGTGACCAAAGTGCCCTGCCCTGCCGGACGCGCCTTGAAACAATTCGCCGTTGAGAATGACGCCGCCTCCCACGCCAGTGCCGAGCGTCAACAGCAGCGCGTTGCGCGCACTCTGCGCGGCGCCAAGCCACGCTTCCCCCACAGCCGCGGCGTGACCGTCGTTCAGCAC
>JAGQOU010000335.1 GCA_020427145.1 Planctomycetales bacterium
CCGGCGCCGGTCTCGGCGATGACGCGCGTCTTGCCCATCCGCAGCGTCAGCAGCGCCTGGCCGAGGGTGTTGTTGATCTTGTGGGCGCCCGTGTGATTGAGGTCTTCGCGTTTGAACCAAATTTGAGCGCCGCCGCACTGCTCGCTGAGCCGGCGGGCGTGGTACAACGGAGAGGGCCGGCCCACAAAGTTCTTCAGCAGTTCGTCGAGCTCGGCCTGAAACGCCGCGTCGGCCTGCGCCTTGGCATATTCCGCTTCGAGCTGATCCAGCGCGTAGACCAGCGTTTCGGGAACGTACCGGCCGCCAAACGAGCCAAATCGGCCCTGGGCGTCGGGAACCTGCGCACTAGCGGGCGCCGCGGTCGCAGAAGCGCTGCTTGCAGCGGCGGGGGGGATGTCGATACTCACGGGAGATTCCTGGCGGTTGTCGCGCCCCGGGGTTGGCGTGGCGCGCAGTGTTGCGAGACTTTCAATTGTCGGCCGCGGCTGCGTTTCGTTCAAGCGTAAACCGTGTCCGGCGACGCACTTCAACGCAATCGGACCACAATGAACCGCGTCTTGCCGATCACGATTTTTGCCGCGTCCGCCGTTTGGCTCGGCCTCGCCGGAGCCCCCCCGCAGCGGGCCGCTGCCGCGGATGCCGTCGACGCCGACATTTTGTTGACCGACGGCCAGATTTACGACGGCTCGGGGGGCGCCCCAATTTCCGGCGACGTCGCCATCCAGGGCGATCGAATTGTCGCCGTCGGCGAGTTTGCCGCCGGCAAAGTGGGACGCCGCATCGACTGCCGCGGCCTGGCGATCGCCCCGGGATTCATCGACCTGCATAACCACAGCGACTTTGAAGAGTCGCTGCTGGCCGAGGGCAATCGCGAGGCGGCCAACTATCTGCTGCAGGGCTGCACGACCATGGTCACCGGCAACTGCGGCGGCGGGCAGGCCGACGTCGCGGCGTATCTGGCCGACGTTGAAAACGGCGGCGTGGGCGTGAACATCGCCCAACTCATTCCCCACGGAGCCGTGCGCAGCGAAGTGCTCGGCCGCCGCGCCGTCGATCCCACGCCCGAGCAACTCGCCGAGTTGTGCGCCTGGGTCGACCGCGGGATGAAAGCCGGCGCGTGGGGCATGTCGACGGGGCTCATCTACGTGCCCAGTTCCTACGGCAAGCTCGACGAGTTAGCGGCGATGTCAAAACGCGTCGCCGCCCATGGCGGCATTTACGCCAGTCACATTCGCAGCGAGGACAGCGATCTGCTCGGCGCCGTCGAAGAGGCGCTGCAGATCGGCAAGCAGTCCGGTGCGCCCGTGCATGTGTCGCACTTCAAGATCTGCGGCAAGCCTTATTGGGGAACGGTGCGCGTCGCTGCGCGGATGATTGAGGAGGCCCGCGCCGCGGGGCAGACCGTCACGGCGGATCAATATCCCTACATCGCCACGTCGACTTCGCTGGGCGCGATGATGCTGCCCAGTTGGGCCCGCGAGGGCAGCTTCGACGACACGGCGGCCCGGCTGGCAGACCCCCAGCAATTGCCCCGCTTGCGCCGCGAGGTCGAACAGGCGCTTGCCGAGCGGCCGCACATTCGCATCGTCGCCTGCACCAGCCAGCCCGATTACGCCGGCCGCGCGGTACGCGAGATTGCCGCGGCCCAGGGGAAAGAAGTCGTCGACTTCGTGATCGAGTTTTTGCAGGTCGAGGACCCCAGCGCGGTGAACTTTGCCCTCGACGAAGCCGACGTGCGGTTTGTGATGCAACTCCCCTGGGTGGCCACGGCCAGCGACGGTTCGGTCAAGGCGCCCAGCGAGGCCAAAGCGCACCCGCGCAGCTACGGCACCTTCCCCCGCAAGCTCGGTTACTACGCCGTGCAAGAACAGGTGCTGCCGTTGGCGGCGGCAGTGCGGTCGTGCAGCGGGTTGCCGGCCGACATCCTCGGCATGACCGACCGCGGCTATCTGCGCCCCGGGGCGATGGCCGACGTGGTGGTCTTCGATCCGCAGACGGTGATCGACGGCGCAACCTACGACGATCCGTACGAGTTGCCCCGCGGCATTCCCGTCGTCTTGGTCAACGGACAAATTGCCGCCGAAAACGGCCAGCCGACCGGCGTCATGGCGGGGCGAGCGCTACGGCACGAATCGAAACTGGCCGAGCAACACGTCCCGTAGTTCCCTGACCCCTGACCCCTGACCCCTGACCTCTGACCTCTGACCTCTGACCTCTGACTTCTGACTTCTGACTTCTGACTTCTGACTTCTGACTTCTCACAGCGCCGCCATGCCCGAACTGCCCGAGGTGGAAACGATGCGGCGCGGGGTCGCGCCGGCCGTGGGTGCGACCATTGAGCGCTTCGAGAAGGTTCGTTGCCCGCGCAAGCCGATCGAGATTTCGCCGCCGCCGCCCGCCTTTCGTCGTCGGGTCGAAGGCTGCCGCGTCACGGCGGCCGAGCGCGCCGGCAAACGCGTCGTGTTGCGACTCGACTCCGGCGACGCGATTGTGTTTGAACCGCGGATGACGGGGCTGCTACTGCTCAGCGATCCGCCCGATCCGCTGTACTCGCGGGTGCGGTTCACGCTCAGCGGTCGCGGCCGAGCGAGCCAACTTGTGTATTGGGATCGGCGGGGCCTGGGCAATGTGCGACTCGTGACTCCGGCCGAATTCTCTGACCGCTATGGCCCCGCCGCGCTGGGGCCCGATGCGCTGACGATGACGTCCGACGAGTACCGCACGCGGCTCGGCGCCTCGCGGCGGGCGATCAAGGTCGCGTTGCTCGATCAAGAAGCCGTCGCGGGCATCGGCAATCTCTACGCGGCGGAGATCCTGCACGTCGCGGGCATTCACCCCGAGCGCGAATGCTTCCGGCTGACGCGGGCGCAGTGGACCGCGCTGGCAGACGCCGCGACCGCCGTGCTCGCCGAGGCGATCCGTTACGAAGGCTCCACGCTCTCCGACGGCACGTACCGCAACGCGCTGAACAAAGCGGGCGGCTACCAGAACGAGCACCGCGTGTATGACAAGGCCGGTGAGCCCTGCCCGCGCTGCGGACGCGTCATCGAGCGGATCGTGCAAGCGCAGCGGTCGACGTTCTTCTGCCGCGGCTGCCAGAAACGCAGCGGCCGGTAGCTCACGCAGCGTGGCTGGGGACGAAGCGCAGCGCA
>JAGQOU010000336.1 GCA_020427145.1 Planctomycetales bacterium
CCCATTCCCCATTCCCCATTCCCCCCTCACTCCACGCCAATCTCATACACGCACACCTGCCGATAGGTTTCGCCTGGGTGCAGGATCGTTGAGGGGAACTCCGGCTGATTGGGCGAATCGGGGTAATGCTGCGTCTCCAGGCACACGGCTGAGTGCTTGGCGTACTTCTGGCCGGCCTTGCAGGTCTGCCCCCACAGAAAGTTGCCCGTGTACAGCTGCACGCCAGGCTGGTCGGTGAAGCAGCGCAGCACGCGGCCGCTCTCCGGCTCCCAGAGCTCGGCGATCAAACGCCGCGTGCCAATCTGGCCGTTGAGCACGTAGTTGTGATCGTAGCCGTCGGCTTCGTGCCCGGTGAACTCGCCGATCCGCGCCCCCAGCCGTTTGCGTTTGCGGAAGTCGAGCGGCGTTTCCTCGACGCTGGCGATCTCGCCGGTGGGAATGCCGGTCGCGTCCTTGGGCGTGTAATTGTCGGCGTCGAGCCGCAGCTCGTGGTCGAGCACGGTCGCCGCGCCCGCCCCCGCCAGATTGAAGTAGGTGTGATTCGTGAGGTTGACCGGCGTCGCGGCGTCGGTCGTCGCCTCGTACTCGATGCGCATCGCGCCGGCGTCGGTCAACGTGTAAGTCACCGTCAGCGACAACTCGCCCGGGTAGCCCTCCTCGCCGTCGGGGCTCACGTAGGCGAACCGCACGCCGCGGGCGCCGTTGTCGTCGAAGGCCTCGGCGTCCCACTCGACGCGGTCGAGACTGCGTTCGACGCCGCCGTGGAGGTGATTGGGCCCGTTGTTGGTGGCCAGTTGGTAGATCACGCCGTTGAGCGCGAACTTGCCGCCGGCGATGCGATTGGCGTAGCGGCCGGTCGTCGCTCCGAAGTGCTGGTTGTCCGGGCTGAGGTAGCCCGCCTCCTCGTCGAAGCCCAGCACCACGTCGGTGAGTTCTCCGTCGCGATCGGGGACGTGCCACTCCATGAGCGTGGCGCCGAGACTGCACCACTTGGCGCGCATTCCCTGCTTGTTTTCGGCCGTGAATTCCATGCGTTTATTTTCTGAGATAGTTGCGCGAGCATCGGTCGCGACTTGATGGGAGTTGTCCGTGCGGGCGTCGCGGGGCTGACTATCGGTCGCGCGCCGCTTGGCTGATTTTATCGCCGATCATCGCAATTTTCTGGTCCCGCAACCGCTTTTCGTTGAGCCAGTACGGGCTCGTGATTTCTTTGAACGCGTAAATCGCCGCCTGAATCCCTTCGGCCCAGGCGACCGTCACCAATTTGATGTCGCCATGCACGTCGCCCACCGCGAAGATCCCGCGGCGGCTCGTCTCGAAATAGGGATCGATGGCGATGCTGCCGTCGTCATTTAGCCGCAGATCAAGCCGCTGGAACGTTTCCTTTGCCGAGAGAAAGCCGATCTGCACGATGACGTAGTCGGCGTGCAGTTCGGTCCCGTCGGTCAGCGTGAGCGCCATGGCGCCGCCGTCGTACCGCGCGGACGCGACTTCCACGCCGCATCGCACCCGCCCGCCGGAATCACGCACACGGTCGACGGTATCGGCCTTGGCGACGGGCGCCTCGGCGCGGACCACGACGTCGACTTCCGCGCGGCGATCAAGGGCCATCGCCGCGGCGTCGAACGCCGAATCGCCGCCGCCGACCACCGCGACGCTGCGGCCCTCGTAGTCGCCAATCTTCGGCACTTTGTAGAACACGCTGCGCGATTCGAGCGCGTCGATCACCGGCAGCTTGCGGGGAAAGTGCAACAGTCCGCAGGCGACGATCACTTTGCGGCACAGGTACTCGCCGCCTTTGGTGACGACGCGTTTGAGCTGGTCGTCCTTCTCGGTTTGATCCGTCTCCTCGATCGCATGCAGTTCGTCGTTGAAGCGAAACTGCACCAGCGCGTCGACGGCTTGTCGATACACGCGATCGGAGAGTTCCTCGCCGCTAATGCCCTCGGGAAAGCCGGGGATGTCGACGATTTTTTTGTCGGGATAGAGAAACTGCGGCTGGCCGCCGGCGCGGTCTTTGGCCTCGATCACCAACGTGGTCAGCCCGCGGTGGGCCGTGGTCAGGCTCGCGGCGAGCCCCGCGGGCCCGGCGCCGATAATCACGACGTCCCAGTAAGCGAGAGCGTCGAAATCGAGATTTTCGTCCAGCTCGGTGACTTTGAAATCGGCCATGGCAAGGGGGCAAGGCAAGAGGTTTGGGCAAGACGGACGGCGAAGGGTCCCAGTGTGTGGTCGCCGCCGCCTCGGACCGTTCTAGTCCTCGAATTGCGCAACCACAAGCCGCTTGAAGCGAACGCTCCGAGTTGTGAGCCGAGCCGTGAGATCTCATACAGCCCGCTGCCGCGTGCCAGTCGTACTGGACCGACGTCACCGGGCGGGCGGAATTGCCCGGCGGCTGGTTTTCGGCCCGCGGATCGGTCGTGGTACCGTTTGAATTCAATCGGGGTGGCAGGGGACGACCGCAGCGAGCCCCCAGCGGCGTTCCTGGGGGCTCCGCTTCGCTACGTCCCCAGCCACCCAACTCTCCTGGGCAAACGATATCACTCCCCGCGGATCGGTGGATTTCGTCTGCCACGGGGCGTCTGGTATACTTGGGGTAGCGTGTCGCTTAATCCCCCTTGCTCGCAGTCCTGCTGGCGCCATGATTCGATTGCTGCTGCTTTTGACCGCGTTGGCCGCCTGGCAACTCGCTGGCTCGGCCGAGGCCCAGGTCCGCTCCTCCACGGGCAGCGCCTTCGGTTCGACGAGCGGCGGCAGTTTCGGCGGTGCAACCTGGGGCAGCGGCCTGAACGGGAGCGGCTCTGGCGGTAACCAGCAAGGCGGCAGTTTCGGCTTGGCGGGGGCGGGACAAGGCGGCGCGGGACAGGGCGGCGTTCAGCCGGGCGGACTGCAGCAAGGTGCAGGAGGCCAGCAGCGGGGGTTTGTCGGCAACGACGCGCAAGATTCGCAAAACATGTTCCAAAACCTCAACGGCCGGGATCGTCGCCGCGCGATGTTCAACTTCGCTTTGGACAGCCTTAACGAAATGCGCGATTCACGCCGCCGTTGGCAAAATCGCAATCGCACGCCCCCTGCCGCCCGGGTCAAATTGACGCCGGAGATTGACGTTGCTCCGCTCGCCCCCGCCGACACGGCCGACGTGCTGAACCAGCGGCTGGGCCAAGTCCTCGCCCCCCGCGGCGGAGCCAGCGTGACGGTGGCCATGGACGGGAGGACCGCCGTGCTCACCGGAGCGGTCGCCAGCGAGCACGACAAGGCGCTCGCCGAAAAGATGGCTTCCTTCGAGCCGGGAGTCAGCGAGGTCCAGAACCTCTTGACGGTCGCGGACCAGTAGCCGCTCGGCTGGGAATCTACGGCGCCAGCCCGGTCGACCAGATGGGCGGGTTGGACGCCGTCCCAAAGGCGCCGCGATTTGGCGCTGCGGTCGCGGGCGTCGCGTCGTTGGTCGTTGAGGCGCTGGCGGGCGCATCGCTCGGCGCGCTCTCACTCGGCGGTTCGCTTGGCGATCCGGCACGCTCGGTCGATTGCCGGGCGGTTGACGACGCCGACGCGTTGTGGCCCGCGGGTCGCGGCTTCGCCAATTTGGCTGCCAGCGCGATCGGCAAATCGATTGTCGTGGACTTCCGCCGCGCGGCGGCGACAGCGACGTCCTCCGCGGACCCGGCGCCGGCGTCGGCGAAGCTCGCCAATTGCACGTCGCCGTCCGGTTCCGCTTGGGCAATTGCCTGCTCCGGCCGCACGATCCCGGGCAGCAGATGCGCAGTCTGCTCGCCGACGATCATCGCCCCCCCCTGCGGCTCGAAGCGGGCAATCAAGCTGATCTTCTTCTGGTCGCCCCCGATCGCGTCCCACGGCAGCCACACGCTGTACGACGGGCCGAATCGCGAGGGACTTTCATGCAACACGAATTGATCGACGGGGAAGATGTACCGCCGCGTGGGCTGCGTCTCGTGAGGAGCCCGGTTGGTTTCGTCGAAGGCGTACACGACCAGTTCGCCATCAACGCGGACCGACTCCTGGCCCTCGGGGCCAAAGAACACCAACCGACCGCCAAAGCCGCGCAGCGGTTTCTCGCCTGGCGTGTGCATCGTGGTGTCGACCCAGGTCGCGACCAACCGCCGGGGAATTTCCGGCTCGGCCGGTTCGTCCGACTTCCAACCCATAGCTCGGCGAGGATCGAGTTTCTGCGCGAACTTCCACGAGCCGCCCTCACTGGACGCACAGCCGACGGCGCTCGCGGCGAACACGGCAAGCACGACGAGCAACAAGCTGTTGAATTGGTGACGCATAGCGGACGGTCCGGCGGATGGTTCTTACCACGGAGAACGCGGAGAGCACCGAGGTTCTGATTTGCAAAGTTGCAGGATGGGTGAAGCGCCGCGCTACCCACCGCAGTTCGTGACACAGCAAACGGACCGCAACGGGCGCCGCTGGCTGGTTGTTCTTCTCTGTGACCTCTGCGTTCTCGGCGGTGAATCGAGTTGTTCGTTACTGTAGCGGCGGCAGCGACTCCTGCGGCGCGACGGGGTACTCCGTTTCGCCCTGCGCCGGCGCCAAGTTGGGCTCCGGGGCCATAAACCCGTCGGCCGGCGTCGGGACGCCCGGGTAAATTGGTTCGGATTCCGCGGCTCCCATCATGTCGGTGCGGCTCCGCAGTCCGGCAGCGCCGTGCATGTCGACCACGTCGGACAGACACCAGCTCATCCGCGCGCTCTCGGTCTGTTTGAGCATTTCCGAGTCGTAGCGCGACCGGATCACGTGCGGCGTGAGGATGATCAACAGTTCCGTCCGCTTGGTCGTCGTGAGATCGTACCGAAACAGATCGCCCACCAACGGAATGTCGGCCAACAACGGCAGCCGGCGATGGACCGCCTCGTCGCGTTTCGTCAACAACCCGCTGAGAATGATGGTTTGCCCGCTGACCGCGCTGACAACGGTTTGGGCCTTGGTCACCGCGATGCGCGGCGCGTTGATCGAATCGCCGTTGGCCGCGATGGTGATCGGCACGCCGTCGACGACCCGCCCCAGTTCGCTCTTCTCCGCGTAGACTTCCATGACCACCAGGTCGTCCGGGCTAATTCGCGGCCGCACCTGCAATCCCAAACCAACGTCGCGGTATTCGATTTGGTTGATGGGCGCCGCCACCAGCGTGGTCGCAGGCGTCACGCCCGTGATGGTCGGCACCGACTCGCCGACGAAGGCTTGTCCGAACTGATTGTTAAGCGCCATGATTTGCGGCCGGCTAAGAATCTCCAGCCGTCGCGATTCCTGCAGCGCTCGCAACAGCAGGCTGACGCTTTCGCTGCTGGCCGACAGCACGAGCCCGCCGAACCCCAAATCGGGATTGATGCGGTTCAGGGCAAAGCTGGAAAGTCCCTGCGCCGCGACGGCTCCGGCGGTGGCCAGCGAGGCGTCGCTGCCCGAGTTAGGCAGCCCCTGCTGCGGATTGCCAAAGTTGTAGCCCGGCGACAACGAAGCGGTTTGAATGTTCTGCGTCGTGACCGACGTGACCGCGCCGCCCGGGCTGGTGGTTTGCGTCGTGGTGGTGATGTTGCCAATGTCGCTCAGCAGGCTGCGGTCGAACAGCGCCGAATCCTGCAGGCCCAACTCCACGCCGAACTCGTCGGCGTCGCCCAGGCGGATTTCGCCGATCAGCACTTGAATGAGCACCATCGGCGCCTGCTCGTCGAGATCGGCGATGATTCGGGCGATCTCGTCGTAGTAACGCGGCGTAGCCGACACGATCAGCGCGTTGCTGCCGATGTCCGGCACGACGACGACTTCCTGCTCCAGTTGCGTAAACGGGCTCACCACGCCGGGTCCGGTCTCGCGGACGTCGCGTTCCTGCTGCAACCATTGCTGCAGCGACAGGGCGACGTCTTCGGCGCTGGCGTTCTTGAGTTTGTAGACCTGGTTCTTGCGCTGGCGGGCTTCCTCGCTGTCGAGCCGCAACAGGATCGTTTCCACGACCAGCAGTTCGTCCTGGCTGCCCGCGGCGATGATGCTGTTGGTGCGCTCGTCGACGCTCAGCCGCAGTTGGAACACGCCCGCCTGACCGTTGTCGTTGCCCTCGTCGGCGGCTCCAAACAGCGATTCAAGGGTCTCGACCAACGCCACCGCGTCGCCGTTGTCCACGGGGAACACCTTCAACACCGCCGAGGCGGCCGAAGCCTGGTCGAGTTCGTGAACCAAACGCCGCACCTCGGCCATGGCCCGCGGACCGGCCCGCACGAGCAGCGAATTGGAACGCGAGTCGGCGAAGACGATCGCCTTGACGCCCAGCGTGGCCGCTTCGTCGTCGTCCAGGGCGAGCAAGTCTTCCAAGACATTTTCGATTTCCTCGGCGGAGGCGCGTTCGAGGCGGAACACCTCGAACTCCGACTCGGCGTCGGCCTGGCGTTTGTCGAGCGTGCGAATCACTTCGATGACGTGCTGATAGGTCGTGGGCGACGCGGCGACAAACACGGCGTTGGGATCGCGCAGCGGCAGCACCAACGGCACGCCGTAGTACGAGCCCAGCGACGGGCCGGTGGTTGAAGGACCAAACGCGCGGATGATGAGCGCCGCCATCGCCGTGCCGTCGACATGCTCCAGCGGCACGATCGCGATGCGGGGCGGAGCCACCTGCGTCATGGCTTCGATCTGGCGAATAATCTCCCGCACGCGCGCCGTGTCGCGCGGATTGCCGCGGATGATGAAGATGTCGGTCCCTTCGACGTTGGTCACCTCGACGGGTCCCAGCAGCGAGTTGGCCGCGGCGGCGATGGCTGCGTTGTTGGACGGACCGCCGACGGCCGGTTGCGCGCCGGCGGCTGGCTCGCCCGTCGTTGCAGCGGAAGAGTCCGCAGAGCCCGAGTTGCTCTGCGCCACCAGCATGGCGACCGTCTGCCGCACCTGGGGCGCCGCTTGCGGCGTCACGGCCACGTACGCGGCGTCGTTCTGTCCCAGCGGAGGCGCGTCGATGGCTTGCACGATGCGCTGCCACGCCGCGAGTTGTTCGGCACGGCCGTCGAGCCGCATTTCGCCAGTTTGCCGATCGATCGCCGCGAGCACGGGGGCCTCGCCGGGCAACTCCACGGAAAACCGAAACCACTGGTCCTCCGGCGCCGAGAGCACCGGCAGCGGCTGATCGAACGCCGACTGCAAGCGAGCGTGCAACGCCTCGGGCGACAGATTCGTCAGACGCACCCGAACGCTGCTGGCCGGGGGAGGCGTGGGCGCTTCCACCGTCGGCAGCGGAGTCGGCGCCGCGGCCGGGGCGGCCGGGGCTTGGGCGATGCGGAGTTCGGCCTGCGGGGCGGTCGGAACAGCGGCGGCGCGAGGAAACTCAGGAGCCGCGACCGCGCTGGGCGCCTGATCCGGCGCCAACCCGTGCCACTGAAGGGACGCCTCGTGCGGCGCACCGTGCGCCTCGCTGGCTCCGTCGGCGGTGGCGCGAAAGTCGGCCGTAGCAGCGAATACCGCCACAGCGACGGCCACGAGCAACAACCAGGAACCTGGCGTGAACAGCAGTAAGCGTCGCGGCGTGGTCATGAGCGATCGGTCTGCGAATCCATTGAACAGGCATACGCCGTCTGCACCCTCGCGCAGTGGCAGCCCGCACAATCGGATTAATCGTCAAACCTTGCCCAACGCGCCAGCGAAACTTGGTTCCGCCGCATCGTTGTGTGAAATAGACCGTGCTGGCGCCGCTGGCGCCGCCGCTCAGAACTCGTCCAGCTGGGCCCCCAGCGCCACCGGCGCCAGCCCCGGATCCAGCGTCGTGCGATCCTCGCGCCGCACAATCCGCGGCGTGCCGTCGGTGCGATCAATCACCACGAAGAGCCGCGCCGCCGCGCCGCCGTCGTCGTAGAAGCCGACCACTTCGCCGCTGAACACGTTGCCGCCGCCGGTGACGTACGGCTCCAGCTTGCGCATCGTCGCCAGGTCGACCAGCGAGTCGGTCAGCAACCACAAAGCGTGGCGCTGCGGGCCGGCGATCGGGTCGTAGATCGCCTCGCGGCGCAGGATGATTTGCTCGACGGTCGAGGCGTCGATCCCCGGAATGGTGCGCAGCACGGCCCGCGGCGCCGTGTTGATGTTCACGCGTCCCCCCACCCGGCCGGTCGCTGTGGTCGCCGC
>JAGQOU010000337.1 GCA_020427145.1 Planctomycetales bacterium
GCCATCGACAGCGACGTCGCCGACAATCGCCCCATTCGGACCCTCTAGCGACAGCGTCGTCCGGGCAGGAATCGTCGTGACCCCCGTATAGGAATTTGACCCGCGGAAGGTGATGCTCTCGAACCGTTCAATGGTGACATTTCCGCTGCCGGACATCACGCCGTCGTACTGGCTGGCGCCTGCGAAGACGACATTGCCGTCGTTGACGATGTCGCCGTGAAGATAGAATTGCGACTTGTTGGCGAATCTCAACGTACCTGCTTCCACGACAGTTTGCCCCGCAAAACTCCACGGCTCAAGTAACGACATCGTTGCCGGCCCCGCCTTCTCAAACTGGCCAGTTCCGGTGATGAAGTAGCCGTAACCTTCGCTATCGATCGTGCGCTCGAATCGCAGGACGGCGCCGGCGTTGGCGGCGAATGTGCCGCCGACGAGGGGATGGGGCGACCACCCGTCGGTGACGATGAGCGTACCCTCGTCGACGATCGCGCCCGCGCCGGTGACAATCAAGTTTCCGAGCACGGTGAGCTTGCCGGAGCCGTACTTGATGAACTGTCCGCTGCCGCCAATAGAGCCATTGAACACGACATCGTCCGCGCGCCGAAACTCCACCGCGCAACCGTCGCCATACATTCCGATGCTTCCGCCAACGCTGCCAGACGTGGCGCCGTCGCCGATGATCAGTTTGGCATTTTGCACGCTCGTGACGCCTGTGTACGTATTGTTTCCGGTCAGCAGGTACGTGCCAAACCCCGTGACGCGGACTTCGCCGCTGCCGGAGATGACGCCTGAGTAGGCCTTTTCGCTGATCTGGCCTGCAGTGGAGAGCGAGAGCACCGCGTCGTTATAGACTCGCGGCGTGGCCAGCGTGCGAACCTCGAGCGTGCCCGATTGGATGTACGTGTCGCCGGTATACGTTGAGTCGTCGGCCGATAGTACGCTGTCGGTCCCGCCATTTATCACGAGGTCGCCGGTCCCGGCGACGTTGCCGGCGTTCACCAATCCCGCGGGGTGGGTGAATTCCAATGTCGCGTTGTTGACAATGGGGCCAGAGATCGATGGGGGCGAAAACGTCTGTCCGGTGATTTGCAGCGTGCCTTCCTCGATGAGGATTCCGCCGGAGTTCGCGACGTTGCGCGATAGGACGAGGCGCCCTGTGCCGGTCTTCTTCACCGGCACGACGCCAACCAGGGTGGCGTCGATCGTCGCCGTGCCGGCGGCTACGTGAATCTCGCCGGGGTCTCTCGCACCGACTCCGCCGTCGGATAACCTGATCCCTTTGTTGTATGGCGCGACAAGTGAGTAGCCATCGACCTCAAATGCCAAGCTCCGTGCTATGACTGACTCTTGGAGCGTCAGCGGTCCGACGCCGCCGGCGTCGAACACCGCCCCATCGACGTTGACGTCGCTCCATTTTGTCGGCGCCGTCCAATTGGCGTCCGTAAAGTTCCACGCCGATGTCTCCGTGGAGTTGGTCCACGTATTGTCGCCGCCGAAACACCTCGGCGTCGCACACAGCAGGACGAAGGCGCCGACGACCCTCAGTCGTTGCAACGTTGTTGTGTTTGTCATGTCCCAAGGTCCGCCAACGCTCGCTAAAAAAGGAAAGGCTGCGTCGTCGCCATGGCAACGTCGCAGCCTCCATTGTAACACAGACCCCATCCGCTGCGTTGGGGTGTATCGTCCAGTCGGCGCGGATCAAATTGGAGAATTCGACTTCGCTACGCCTTCAGCACGTCCGTCTTGCCGGGCATTGGCACGGGGTAGTAGCCGTCGGCGTTGGGCGTCACCGGCGGGGTGGTGTCGAAGGCGTAGCCCTCGATCCCCGGGGCGGCCACGTGGTCGCTGTTGAGCACCTCGTCCCAGGTGAGTTCCTTGCCCGAGTAGGCTGCCATGACGCCCAAAACGGCGGTCATGGTGGCCACGGCGCCGTTGTCGCCCTCGTTGTAGATGTCGCCGCGACGCAGGGCTGCGAACAGGTCGTGGTGTTCCTGGTGCCAGGCTTGGACGCCCGGCAGTTTGGAGCGCCAGCGGCCTTCATGGCCTACCATGCGGAAGCGGCTGACATCGGCCGTGCCGCGCGATCCGTGGGCGGCTTCGCCGACTTCAGACCAGCAGCCTGGGATGTGCCGGGCCTGACTGAACATTTTTGAGTCGTCGTCGTAGGTGAATTCGGCGGCGAAGTGGTCGAAGATTTGGCCGGTGTCTTTGCCAGTGCGCACTTGTCGGCCGCCCATCGCGACACAGCGGACGGGATGCTTGCCGCCGCGAATCCAGTTGCCGACGTCCAGGTTGTGAATGTGTTGCTCCGTGTAGTGGTCGCCGCAAAGCCAATTGAAGTAGTACCAGTTGCGCATCTGGTACTCCATTTCAGTGTATTCGGGCTTGCGATTGCGAACCCACACGCCGTCGGAGTTCCAATAGACGCGGGTGGCGAGCACGTCGCCGATGGCTCCGTCGTGGATGCGTTGAATCGTCTCGACATACCGCGGGTCGTGATGCCGCTGCAGGCCGATCGCGACCATCAGGTTCTTGTCCTTGGCGCGCTGGTTGGCGTCCATGATGGCCCGCACGCCGGCGCCGTCCACGGCCAGCGGCTTCTCGGCAAAGATGTGCTTGCCGGCGTCGACCGCGGCGGCGAAGTGCAGCGGGCGGAATCCCGGCGGGGTGGCCAGAATCACCAGATCGGCGTCCGTCTCCAAAGCTTGCTTGTAAGCGTCGAAACCGACGAAGCGACGCTCGGGCGGGCAGTCGACTTTGCTGTCGATCAGCAGGGGATTGTTCTCGGCCTTGCCCTGGGCGACCTTGTCGTTGAGTTGCTGCCGGCAACGATCGAGATTATCGGCAAAGGCGTCTGCCATGGCGACCACGGTGACCGGGCCCTTTGTCTCCAACGCTTCGCACGCAGCGCCGGTGCCGCGGCCGCCGCAACCGATTACGGCGACTTTGATTTCGTCGCTGCCGCCGGGGTGAGCGGCTCCGCGGGCGAGCTTGGCCGAGGCGCCCAACAGCATGCCGCCGGCCGCAGCCGCGCTGGCGCCTTGCAGGAATTCGCGGCGGGGGAGGTGCAACTTCGACGGGTGATCAGACATAGCAAAGGTCCTCTGGGAAAAGTCACACGGTCGGCCGCGAGCAAGGTCTTGGTTCTTGATCCGCTACGCACGACGAGTGCGAGGATGTACGCAAATCGCCGAATGGCGGTGATCGCGGTTTGATTAGTCAGTCAGTTTTCGGGCGGCTTCCGTCGCCGCGGGGAGCGACGAATCGGCGACGCCGCGCACGCCGCGGCCCTCTTCCAGCCGGACCTGCACGTCGTTGGCGATCCTCTTCGTCTCGGCGTCCCACACGCGCGGTTTGTCCGCGGCGGGGATTCCCGCCAGCGGGCGAACGATGCGCATCCCGACGCCCATCGCCGGTTCCTCAGTATACCACCACGGACTCAGCGGGATATTCGGGTCGGACAGCTTCCACTCTTCGTCCTCCGAGGCCTGCCGGGCGGCCACGCGGCACCGGTCGGCCGTATCGAGCCAGGAACCGCCGCGAATGGAACGCGGAAACAGTTTCGTCGGCCACGACACTGCGTCGGCCACGGCGACGGGCAGAGATTCGTGCGAGTCTGCCAAATTCGCGTACCGTGAGGCGTCATACTCGTCGAGCGTCCACTCCGCGGCGTTGCCCAGCACGTCGTACAAGCCCCACGCATTGGGCGACTTCGTGCCGACGGGGTGCGTTTCCCAGTCGGCGTTATCGTCGAACCACGCATGGTCGCCCAATTCGTCCGAATCGGCTCCAAAATAATAAGGAGTGGTCGTGCCAGCCCGGGCGAAGTACTCCCACTCGGCCTCGGT
>JAGQOU010000338.1 GCA_020427145.1 Planctomycetales bacterium
CGTGCTGATTATGGTCGACGGCGAGGGCCAGCTGGGCGCCCCCGAGGAGGCCGAACGGGCCAAGACGGTCGAAAACCACAAACAATGGGTCGAAGCGGCGAAATTCCTGGGCTGCCACTCGATACGGGTCAACGCCCAGTCGTCCGGCTCCCGCGAAGAGCAAGCGAAGCTAGCAGCCGACGGTCTGGCCCGATTGTCGGAATTTGCCGCCCCGCTGGGAATCAACGTGATTGTGGAGAACCACGGCGGGCTCTCCTCCGACGGCCAGTGGCTCTCGGGCGTGCTCAAGGCGGTCGGCATGAAAAACTGCGGAGCCCTGCCCGATTTCGGCAACTTCTACGAATACGACCGCTATCAGGGCGTGGAAGACTTGATGCCCTTTGCCAAGGCCGTGAGCGCCAAGAGCCACGTCTTCAATATCGAGGGCATCGAGACCGAGATCGATTACTTCAAGATCATGCAGATCGTGTACGACGCCGGGTACCGCAACTGGGTCGGCGTGGAGTGGGAAGGCAAGACGCCCGACGAGCTCTCGGGAATCTTGCTGACCAAGCGGCTCGTGGAGCGTTGCTTCGCGAAGCTAGAGGGCTAGCAACCCCTCAGGAGGAATCTGACGGGAGGGCGGGGTTCGGCGGAGCCGCGCCCTTCCGGGGACCTCTTGAGAAAAACTTGAATGATTTTGGGGCGGCCATTGGCCGCCCTTTTTCTTTGCGCTGCAAGCACTTAGAGCGACTCGGGCGGACAACTCGCCAGAAACAACCGCGAGCTAGACACTCCCGCTGACGGGAAAAATGGCGTGCCTATTTTTTGTGCAGACGGCCGTGCCCCATCACCCAGCAGCGACTGCCGCGAAATAGGCAGTCCCGCACAATCGACCTAAGTGCAAGCAGTGCAAGGACCTGTGTGATGCATTGGACTGCCAGCACAAACTGGAGCAAATGAAACTGGCCCGCGAGGCATTTCCGCCGGGCCCGATCCGCCCTCCCCAGCTGAATCGGAAGGAGACGACAGCCGTGCTCACCCAATCACCACAGAAGTATCAGGAAGTCCTTCAAGTGGCCGAACGCCTGTTCCGCCAGGACCCTGATTGGGTCACCTTTTTTCGCGAAGTCCTTGGCATCGAGGGCTCCGTGCGACAGACCTTTCCCTCGTTCGACGAATTGACCGCGTTCGAGCAGAGCGAAGAATACGCCAAGATCCAAAAGATGGTGGTCAAGCTGCGTGAGAAGCGCCCCACCGCCGAAGGCGAAGGCGAGCCGACGCGCGTGATCACCGTGCGCCTGCCCGCTAGCATGCACGAGTACCTCAAGAGCGAGGCGCACGACATGCGGACCAGCATGAACAAGCTGTGCATCTCGAAGCTGCTGCAGGTGATCGGCGAGGACCAGATCCCGAACGATCGGACCACCACGCCGCCCAAGGCGACTGTCGTCCGAACCGCCGCGTCGCCGTCGCTTAGCAACGGCCTGCATACGACTCCGACCAGCCCGACCGGTTACGCTCAGCCGCAATCGACGGGTCAGCCGCAGACGCCGCCGCCGTTCAAGCCGACCCAGCCGCGGTTCTAAAGCGATACGAATCGGCCGCTCGTGGCGGCCGCTCGTCCCGACTCGGCGCTCGGCGCCCATTCAGCGAGAGCCGCCCCCCGGTGGTCCGGGGGCGGCTTTTTGCTGCGCCGATGGCGAACCCTGCTATCATTAGGCACTCTTTCTTTCTGATCTTGCCAGCGACGGTCGTGGACCGCGCCGACTCCTGCTGGGCCTGCCGAGGTCTGCGAACTCGACTCCGCCGAGAATCCGATGCACGACCTGGTGTTTGCCGCCCTCTGCCTTGCCGTCACCGCGACGACTCCCTCTAGCTCGGGCGACTGGCCCCAGTTTCGCGGTCCCTCGGGCCAGGGGATGGCCGAGTCCGCACCCATGGCGTGGTCCGAAGAGAGCGGCGTGCGTTGGAAAACGGCGCTGCCCGGGCGCGGCTGGTCGTCGCCAGTCGTGGCCGATCGCCAGATCTGGGTGACGACGGCCACCGAACAGGAGCCGACCGCCGAACAGGTCGCCAAGGTCCGCGACAAATTCCACGGCACGCCCAACGCCAACTCGATGAACACGGTCGCGTCGATCGACCTGTGGGCGATCCAACTCGACGCCGCCACGGGGGACATCGTCCGGGAAGTCAAATTGTTCCACATCGACGACCCCGACCCGATCCACGGCCTCAACAGCTACGCCTCGCCGTCGCCGGTGCTGGCCGACGGGCGTTGCTATTGCCACTTTGGCAGCTTCGGCACGGCTTGCGTCGACTGCACCAGCGGTGAGGTCGTGTGGCGCAATGCTCTTTCGCTGGAACACATGGTCGGCCCCGGCAGCTCGCCGGTCGTACATGACGATCTGCTGATCATTCCGTGCGACGGCTGCGATCGTCAATTCGTCGCAGCGCTGCATCTGGCGACAGGCAAGACGGCCTGGAAAACGCCGCGGCCGCCCATTCGCAAAGAAGACGGCGATCTGCGCAAGGCGTTTTGCACGCCCCTGGTGATCGAAGTCGACGGCGTCGAGCAGGCGGTGATTCCCGGCGCCCAGTGGTTCATCGCCTACGATCCGCACACCGGTAAGGAACTGTGGCGAGTGGATCACGGGTCGGGCTTCTCAAACGTGCCGCGGCCGGTATTCGACGGACAGAACGTCTTCCTCTGCACGGGCTTCGGCCCCACGGAGTTGTGGGCGGTGGATCCGCGCGGCCGGGGCGACGTCAGCGCGACGCACGTCGCGTGGAAGGCGACCGGCAAACGGATTCCCACGCAGCCCTCGCCCGCACTGGTCGACGGCCGACTGTATCTGGTCAACGACACCGGCGTGGCCAGCTGCTACGACGCGACCTCCGGCGAGTTGGTGTGGATCAAACGCGTCTCGGGCAACTTTTCGGCGTCGCCGCTCGCTGCTGACGGACGCGTCTACTTCTGCAATCGCGAGGGCATCACAACCATCGTCGAAGCCGGCGACAAATACGTCGAACTCGCGAAGAACCGCCTCGACGGTTCCATCATGGCGTCGCCGGCCGCGACCGACGGCGACCTGCTGCTGCGCACCGATACGCATCTGTATCGGATCAACGGCGAATAGATGCGCCGCCGCGGCGGCCGTGCTGCCAAGGTTCGAGACCTGGGCGACCACTTCACGCAGCCGGAGCCGCCCGCCGCCGGCCGCGGAAGCCCTGCGTCAGAACCGGCACTGCGGGAATGACCGGAATCTTCGCGCCGGCACTCCGCGGGCGGCGAGCTCCGCTCGCTCGTCGTTCGTTGCTGGAACGCAGGGCGGGATTTATGATGGGGGTTCTTATACGTGCGCCGTCGCGGGTTTAAAGGACCTCGGCTAGCTGACGCACGCCGAACGATTCTTCTCACCCCCGCGATCGACCATGTCCGAAACCGCGCCCTGGATTACTTACCGCCCCGAACTGAAGGTCCTCGATTGCACGATCCGCGACGGCGGGTTGATCAACAATCATCAGTTTACCGACGAGATCGTGCGGGCCACCTACGAGGCGTGCGTGGCGGCGGGCATCGACGCCATGGAGGTGGGATACAAAAACTCTCCCAAACAGTTTCCCAAAGACGAATACGGTCCCTGGCGTCATTGCGACGAGGCCGACCTGAACCGAGTGTTCGCCGGACACGACGCCAAGGCGACCGGCCTCAAGCTGTGCGCGATGGCCGACGCGGGCAAGAGCGACTATCGCACGCAGGTCGTGCCGCGCGACGAGAGCGTGCTCGACATGATCCGGGTCGCGTTCTACGCGCACCAGGTATCCGAGGCGGTCGAGATGATCGCGCACTTCACGGAATTGGGCTACGAAACGACCGCCAATTTGATGGCCGTCTCCAGCATCAAGGACGTTGAAATCGACACCGTGCTGACGGCGATCGCCCCTACGGCCGCCGGCACGATGGTGATCGTCGACAGCTTCGGCCATCTCTACCGCGAACAAATCGACCGGCTGTACAAGAAGTACGCTAAGGCGATGGAGGGCACCGGCAAGGAAGTCGGCATCCACGCGCACAACAACATGCAACTGGCGTTCGCCAACACGATCGAAGCGATCATTCTCGGCTCGAACCGCGTCGACGCGACAATGGCCGGCTTGGGACGCGGGGCGGGCAACTGCCCGATGGAGCTGCTGTTGGGCTTCTTGCGGAACCCGAAGTTCCGGTTGCGGCCGGTGATCGAGCTGCTGCAGAACCACATTTTCCCGCTGCGCGCCACGGTCGATTGGGGGCCCACCGTCCCGTACAACATCACCGGTCAATTGAACTTGCACCCGCGCGCAGCGATGCAGTTCCGCGCCAGTGAGAACCCGGACGAGATTCTGGAATTCTACGACGAGATTATCAGCGAAGACTGAGCCGGCGCGATGAAGCACACAAGAAATCCACGCGAATCGTGAGCGCCCCAGTTTGCTGCGCCACGCCGACGCCGCTAGAGTGCGATCGCCGGGGCGCCGCCGTCGTCGCGATGGCCCAGCTGCCGGAACGTCTCGGCGTCGACGTCGAAGCTGACCATCTCCACGGAGCCGTCGCACTTGGATATCAGGCAGCCGGCAAGATGGGCGCTGCCGAACAGTTCTCGCGGGCCGATCTCGTCGATCGAGTTCTCGTAGAGGTCTGACACGTCAGCGGCGTCCGCCCGCGGCACGTGGGTGGGCGTCGTGCCGTCGAAATACGTCGAGCGCACCAGGTCGTCCTGAAAGCCGGTGTACATCGACCAATCGTCGGCCAACCAATGCTGCTCGACCGCGTAGGTCGAAGGGGGCGTCCAGCGTTCGCCCAGGCAGAGCGTGTTGGACAACCCGTCGGCGACTTGCCGCACCTGCACGGCATTGCCGCAATACGTGATGCCGTTGAAGTCCGAACTGGCCGGCGGAAACACGCCCGTGGGATCCGGTTCGTACGACCGCGGACAGATCGCCTGACAATGCTGGTCGAACCCGGTCTGATCGCCGACGCTGATTGCGTAGTCGCCATGGGCGCGGTCGTCGGCGTCGTAGTTGTCGGCCCCCCCGGTTCCATCGCCCGAGCGTGGCCGAAACGCGGGCGAATTGGCCGTGACTTCGTTGGCATAGGGCCCGCCCGCACGGCGCGACGGGCAGTTCATCAGCGGCAGCGGCGTCGCGTCCCGCTGCCGGAGCAAGCGAAAGCGTTCGGCGCCTGTCGTCCCGGTTCCCGCATCGTGCAGCAGCTGTTGCTCGATGAACGGCAAGGTGGCGTACAACCACCCGCCCGGCTGCTCGGCGTCCGATCCTCGATCCGGGTCGCCGGTCCACGAGCCGTACCATCCCGAGGAAGGGAGTCGGCGGTTGGTCGACTCGAAGTGCAACACGCCGAGGGTCAGGTTCATGAGGTTGTTGGTGCATTGAATCCGCCGCGCCGCTTCGCGGGCCGCCTGCACGGCCGGCAGCAATAGGGCGACCAACACGCCGACGATGGCAATCACGACCAGCAATTCGACAAGCGTGAAACCGCGTCGCTGCCCGGGGCGAGCGGGGCAGAGAATTCGACAGAGACTCGAAGGCAGCGGCTGAGACATCGCACTTCCAAGGGGGCGGCAACCAGTCACCCGACAAATTGCGATCGCAGTCGCTTCGCGCTCACGACTTAGCGCTCATGCGTCCCAAGCCGCAGCACGGCCGGTCGATTCAATTTGGCGAGTTCGCAACGTCAGCTCCAGTTATATCGCGATAACTCAACCCGCTCCATGGGGCGGAGATCACGATCGTCCCCACTCGGGGGAAACAATATTCCCAGTTCGAGGGCGTCCGGCGACCTGTCAGTGACGATCCGGGCGCCTTGCGACGTGATGCCAATCACTTCCCGCCGCTGGCTTTGTGGCCCAGATCAAGACACAGCAACTCTCGCTCGTTGCGTAGATAAAGCCGCCCGTCGGCGAGTGCGGGGGCAGTGTAGCAGGGGGCGTCCAACAGCGGCTCGGGCGTCATGCATTCGAGTTCAGGCTCTTGGGGATTGATCTTCATCGAGGCCAAATGCCCCTGTTCTCCCCACAGGATGAAATGCGTGGGGGTGCGAATCGAAGAGCCTCGCGACAAATCCGAAGGAAATTGCCACTGCCGTTTGCCGGTGGCAAGTTCCTGGCAACAGAACGTGGCGCCACGGTTCCACTTTGAGGTGTAACCGTAGACGAAGCCCTCGTGGTGCGAGAGGTTGTTGAACTGGCTGTCGATGCCGCGGCGATCGCCCCACAGCTCTTCAAAGGTGCGATCGGGTTTAATTCGCAGGCATTTGCACCCAGGGCCAGGTCCCATCGCCAGGAACACGCGATCGCCAATCACAAGGGGCGAAGTCGCATTGAACGAATCGGGCGCCTTGGGGGCGAACGGGAATTCCCAGAATACTGTGCCATCTTGGGGACCAAGCGCAACGAGCCCTTCCTGCGTCAATACAAACACATAGCGCTGAGCGTGAATCGTCGCGGCCTTCGGCATGCAATAGCCAAACCGGTGGTTCGTGGCGCGCCATACCTCTTCGCCCGATTCCTTGTCAAACGCGACGATGCCGGAGTCCGGTTCCGAACCGCCGACGTTGTAGATGAACAGATCGCCTTCCAGACATGCGGCGGGACCAACGCCAAACAGCGTTTTCTTAATTGCATACTCGGCGCGTAGGTCGCGCTGCCAGATCAACTCGCCCGTGTCGAGCGCCAGACAATGGAGTTTGCCTTCGGCTCCCACGGTCCACACGCGATTGCCTTCGATCGTTGGCGTGGCGTAGGTGCCGTGACTGTATTCATAGAGGCACCTAAACGCCGTCGGATAGCGGTACTCCCAAAGCGGCTCGCCGCTGGCGGCATCCAGGCACGAGACCGCTTCCTCGTCATCCAAGCGGTGAAAGAGAATCAGCCGTCCGTCGGAAATAACCGGCACGCTATATCCTGTGCCTATGGCCCTGCGCCACAACACGACGGGCCCCTCATCGGGCCACCTGGTCAGCAAGTTTGATTCGTTTGTGCTGCTGTCGCAGTGCGGTCCGAACATGGTCGGCCAGCCGAGCAGCTCGCCCGGCGAATCACTTAGCGAAGCGTTCGACGGCAGCGCCGCTGAACCAACATGGGATCGGACCGGACTCGCCTCGTTACTGCAGCCAAGCATCAACGACAAGATCCCGGCAACTGCCAAACGTCTTGCAAAGAACTGAAATCGGTCGACTGCGAGCACGCGAATTCTCCGCGATAAGTTCTTCTGCGGCTGAGACCGCAGATTCTCGCCCCCGATGGTGAAGAAATGATTAACGACGTCAAAGTGCAGTACCTTGCCCTGTTGTGTCGTGCGGACGTACGCGATGCGCAAAGCCGCCGGCAGCGCCGTGGCGTTCAGCGGAACCGAGCGAATGGCGTCACCACAAAAATTGCAGCCAGCACCAGAGACGTCGGCTCTGGCACGCCCGCGGCGAGCGTTCCGTCGCTGGTTGCGCCGAAATTGGCCGACCAATACGCGAAGTCCTGTTGGGAAACTGTCCCCGGCAACTGGGTTCGCTGCCACGCCAGAAAATCGGCACCGTCGACCAGGTCGTCCGCATTGAAGTCGCCCAGCAACGCGTCGATTTCCAACCGCAGCGCGTCGTACACGATTCCCTGGTTGACGCTGCTGCCGGGACTGGCGTGGGAGAGCGTAAGCGTATTGGCGCCGGGCACGAGCATGCTGCTGTTGATGGGGATCTCGATAAACGAATAGGGGCCCTGCGCCCCGCTGCGACTGAGGACGCTGCCGCTGTTGGGGATATCCCAGTTTGATTTGACGGTCGCCCCGTTGAGTTTCACGCGGAGGTTGGCATCCTGTTGACCGGCCACCGCAATGGTGAGCGTCATCACCCGCCCCGCGGGAACCGTGCCGACGTCGAACTGGACGTCCCATTCGGGCGAGTGTCCGTCGGGGGCGCGCTCCCAATGGGCGAAGTTCCAGTCCTGGGCCTCTTCGCTCTGCCCGATCACGAAGTTCACGTCGTTGGGAAAGTCGCCAGCGTACTTGTCCCACATGCCGTACTGGCGGTAGTCGTTGTCGGCGCCGTGGCGAAATTCCTCCCCCGAGCGGTCGAACACGCCGATCTGCCACAAATAGGCTCCGTGATCGGCCACCTGCCAATCGACGACGCCCAGATCGAGCGCGGCTCCGCCCTCAACCTGCAGATCGTCGAGGTGCATTTCGCCCGCGGCGTCGTTGCCGTACGCGGTCAGGCGATAGCTGCCGGGGCGCACATTCGGCAACTCGAACGTGCCGTCTGCGGCGACGGTGGTCCAGTATTGGTAGCCTTGCTTGGAGAACTGAAACTCCGTGCGATTGTCGGCCAAAACGATTTTGGCGCCGGCGACGGCGTCGAGCCCCGCGACGTGCAGCGTGCCGAGCACCTGCCCGCGGTCGGGAGTCTCGATCCAACCGGGTGCGCCCAGCGAATCGTAGAACGCGCGATGGTAGTCGGGGTCGAAATAAGTCGCGGCGTCGGCGGCAAGCTGCGAGCCGTTTCCCTCCGAGTTCAAGTGCACGTATAGGGGGCCGAGTGCGCGGTCGTAATCGCCCACGGTTTCCACCGAACCGGGCGTGCTGAAGTGCTGGCCGACGAGCATGCCCAACAGCACGGGCGTCGTCGTCGTCTGATGCACGGTGAGTTCCTGCTTGGTCGGACCGCCGAGGAGCGTCTCGCGATTGGGTTGCACGATCCAGGCGCCGTAATCGTGACCGTAGTACCCATAGACGCCCAGCTCGTCGTACTCGGCCGCCCAATCGTACTTGGTGTAAACGTTCTTGCCGGTCTCCGCCTCATACGCGGTGCCGGGCTGCAGCAGGTCGGTGGCATCCTGTAGCGTTGCGATTTTGTTCACCAGATCGGCCGGAGTCGGCATGATGGACTGGCGATCCTCGGCGACATAGTGATGGTCGAAAAGGCTCGGGTCGGCCCGCAGCACGAATCGCATTTCCTCGATCCGCTTGTCGGCCATGGCGGCAGCGTGATGGACGTCGGCGTAGACGTGAAAACCGCTTTCGCCGTCGCGCAGCACGTAGTGCTGGGTGACGTCCATGGGCATCGACGAGGAGGCCGGATAGTGCAGGACGACGTCGACGAAGTCGGCGCCGAGCGTGTAGCTGCTGGTCGTCCCGCTGGATCCCATCTGCCAGTAGGTTGAGCCGCTGACGCCAATGTCGCCGACGTTGGCAGAAAAATAGCCGCGCGTTCCCCCTTCACTCATGAGGGATTGCGTACCGAGGGTGAGCCCGGTCATCAGGCCGTTGGTCTTGCCAACCGCAAAGGAGACAAGGCCGTTGTCGACGTTGATCGCGTTTGCGGACTCAGTCACCGTGGGAGCTGCGAAACCCGCCGCGGCGCGCAGCAGCGCCAGCGACACAACAACCGCGGCGAGGATCACAGCGCGAAAGGGATCGCTGCGCGAGCGTCGCGCGCAGGTGGAGCAAGACAGCAACTCTCTCATGGCGAATGCCGTCAACACGGAGACAAGAAGAATCGATCGATCGCGCTGCTAGTATACGCGGCGATTAGATTTGATGCACCGACGGCGGCGCCCGATTCGCCCGACCGCGTACCATCGGCGCAGCGGACGCATGCGATGCCCCTCGACCGCTGCAATTGCGCATCGGCCGCGGGGCTCGCCTTGGCGCCGCGTTCTTGGCAGGCCGCAGGCAGGCTCTCACGGCGCATCGCCCGCCTGGCGAGGGCGGCGGCAGGTAGCGAAAATTCTTTGCGGAAAGTTGAATTTTGCTGCCTGAATGGGTATTCCAAATCGACTTTTCGCTTATTCGGAAATTCGGTCGTCGATCGCCGTCACGGGCGACATTTCAGCGCGTGACTTTTTCGGCGAGAAAGGCGTCCAAACGCTGGTTTTCGGGGGGCCACGCATCTAGAGTGAACGAAGCTGAATGACCGCGAGCAGGAAGTCACACCCTTCAAGTTGTGCCATTGCAGCCGCCCCGCTTACTCGTTGCGGGGCGGGTCTTCAGCGCTCACGTCTACTTCTCTTATCTTGATTCTGGGAGACGCTCCATGAAGGCAACCTTAGTTGCGCTGGTGCTTGCCGCGCTGGCACTCGTCGTTTGGGGGGACGCCGCCCGCGGCGCAGGCCTCTTAGCGCCCGGCGACGCGATTATCGCCATCGACCTCGATCCCATCATCTCCGAAAGCGGATATCCAGGCGGCGAGGCGCCTCAGTTTGCCGTCGATGGAACGCTGGCCAAGTATTTGAACTTCAAGGGTTTCAACGTCGGCTTCATTGTCACGCCGAATCTCGGCGCCGCGTCGATAGCCGAGGCGCTGCGACTGACCACGGCTAACGATGCTGAAGACCGCGACCCCGCATCGTATGAGATTTGGGGCACCAACGACGCCATCGTCAGCGCCGACAACAGCACGGGGCTGGGCGAAAACTGGACGCTGCTCTCCTCCGGCGGGCTCTCCCTGCCCGCAGCCCGGGATACCGTCGACGCGCTGATCCCGTTTGCGAATACCGATTTGTACACATCGTACAAATTCATCTTTCCAACCAACAAAGGCTCGAATCTCTTTCAGATCGCCGAGGTGGAATTATTTGGCGACGTTCCCTCGCTCGCCATGTCCGACGTCGATCTGCTGAATGCCGGCGATTCGGTACTGGCTGTTCAATACGGCCCGGACAGCCGTTTCCCCAGCGGGGAGAATCCCGGCAATCTGCTCGATGGAAATGTCGATACGAAGTATCTGAACTTCGGCGCCGCGAACTCCGGCTTTATCGTGACGCCAGCCGGCGGCCCGAGCGTAGTAACGAATTTCCGCATCTCCACGGCCAACGACTTTGATAACCGCGATCCCACGTCTTATGAAATCTACGGCACAAACGACGTGGTCTTGAGCCAGGAGAATAGTAGGAGCGATGGCGGCGAGAATTGGACGCTGATTACGGCCGGTTCAATCGCGTTGCCGACCGATCGCAAAGTGGATGGTCCGCTCGTGGAATTCGCCAACACCGACGCATACGCCTCGTACCGCGTCGTGTTCCCGACACTGGGCTTGGATCCCAACTCGATGCAGATTTCGGAGTTCCAGTTCAATTGGGTCCCCGAGCCGTCGTCGGTGGCGTTGGGCTTGTTTGCTGTTGCGGCCTGTGGTTGCGCCTCACGGCGGCGGTTGGTGCGCGGCTAGCGGCGACGGCTCGCCATCGCGGCGAGACTGTTGAACGCGAGAGGGAATGACCAACTTACGAAAAGAGCCCCGGCTGCAATGGCCGGGGCTCTTTTTTTGTCGCTCGAATTGCGGTGACTTCCGCGCCGCGTCAATCCTTGAAGTACTCGGGATTCTCGCGGCTGAAGTCCGCGTCGGTGAAACCGTTGTTGACCTTCAAGTTCATGTAGGTGTAGGTCTCTTCCAGCGGCGGCGCTTCGCCGGGGCGCTCGGGCCACAGGTAGGCCTCGTAGCGGATGGGGATCCGCAGTTCGTTGTCGATATAGACGCGGGCCTTGTGGAAGCGGAAGTTGCGCCGCTCGACCGGGTGCGTCACGTCCAGCAGCGTCACGGGACGCTTGACGCCGGTCTTGGGGCCCAGTTCGGTTTGCAGGTGCTGCACTTCGCACTCGCCAAACTGCACGTCGTTGCTGGCAACCATGACCAACTCGTCGGTCAGGGCCTTCACGCCGAGCTTGGTGATCGGGTACTTCTGGCCCTTCATCGCGAGCCGGCCGTTGGGGTCGAGTTCGAACACGCCCAGTTTGCGGCGGAAGCCGCAGTCACGCGCCAGCAGCTTGCCGTTCGTGCCGTTGGGGCCTTCGACGTACATGCACTCGCGCCCCTTGTTCGGGGCCAGGAAGAACATGTAGACGCTGTAGGGTTGGTGCCGCACTTTGATGTAGGCGACTTCCTGATCCATCAGCTCGCCGTCGATCCGCTCCTGCTTATACATGATCGCGGAGTAGTCGCGGATGGTGTTGTCGATGGTCGCCAGGCTCCCCTTGGCGAGCCGCAGCGCGGGCATCAGCGGATGCTCGCCGGGCCGCTGCGTCAGATCGAACGGAGCCCCGGGAGCGGGCGTGCCCGGCACGATTCGCGAAGCGACTTGCGTGGGAGCCGGCTCTTCGTGGGCCACCCGCATGATCGGCTCGACCCATCGGTCTTGCTGGGCGCGGGCGAGTGGCGTCGTCGCCAAGGCGCTGGCGGCAAGGGCCGACAGCGACACGATGCGGTGGAAGGCGGGTGACTTGAACATGATCGCTACTCTCCTCGAGCGTGGCAGCTTTGCGGGCGAGCCGACGCCGCTGGTGGGGGCGAGGGCGTGTACGGGGGCGTGCAAGGCGACTTGGGGGGCGGTGCCGTTGGATTTCTCTGTGAAAACGTCCGCTATACCGTGCGACGCCGTGGTTCGCGATGCGAACGACGGACGACTTGCCCCCGGGAAGTCCACGATGCCGGCGACCGGCGGGTCCCGATCAGCAGCGCGCCCACAGGGCAAATATCGCACGGCGCAAGCGAAATAATGACAATT
Organism: Planctomycetales bacterium; assembly: GCA_020427145.1. GTDB lineage: Bacteria > Planctomycetota > Planctomycetia > Pirellulales > Lacipirellulaceae. The sequence goes on from JAGQOU010000338.1 coordinate 12,519, forward strand.
TGCGTCAGAGGCAGCTGGGTTTGCCCAACCGGACCAACCCGGCCCCTTCATCCGGCGACGCAATGCACTAGGATTTGTCGAGCCGGGGCGATGTTTCGCGAGAAACTGTTCGGTCGCCTGGCTCGTCAAACCGCTGCACATCGCGCCGTCTGATGCGACGCGGGGCGGGATCGTATCGTTTGCCCCCGCCACGGGGAAGAGGAACTTCAATTGGCTCAACATCCCTTATTGGTAATACGAACCGTCGTGTCGGCGCTGTTCGAGGAGAATGCTTTCATCATCGCCGCGGCGGATCGCGACGACTGCGTCGTGGTCGATCCGGGGCTGGAACCGGACAAGATCATCGCCGAAGTGCATGCATTGGGGCGGACCCCGGCGGCAATCCTCAACACGCACGGCCATGCCGATCATATTGCCGGCAACGCCGCGCTGAAGGCCGAGTGGCCAGACATCCCGCTGGTGATCGGCCGCGGCGATGCCGCGAAACTCACCGACGCGACGGCCAATCTGTCGGCAGGATTCGGGCTTCCCGTGACGAGCCCGCCGGCGGATCGCCAAGTCGACGAGGGCGACGTGCTGGAGATTGCCGGCGTCGCGTGGACCGTGTGGGACACGCCGGGGCACTCGAGCGGGCACGTCGCGTTCGTGGCGCTCGAACTGCAGCCGCATCTCGTGCTGGGGGGCGACGTGCTCTTCGCCGGCAGCATCGGCCGCAGCGATTTTCCCGACAGCGATTCGGCGGCGCTGTTCGCTTCGATCCGCGAAAAGCTGTTCTCGCTGCCTGACGACGCGATCGTGCTCGCCGGCCACGGTCCGGCCACGACCATCGGACGGGAAAAACGCACCAACCCGTTTGTGGGCGAGCGGCGCTGACCGTCAGTCCTCGTCTTCGCTGCCGTCGGAAAACGATTGCGTGGCGCGCAATTGCGGGTCGACGTGGTCGTCGGCGACGTCCTCGGCAACCATGGTGGCCGGCAGTTCCAGCGTGAAGCAACTGCCATGGCCCACCGTGCTGGCGACCGTAATCTTGCCGCCGTGCTCTTCCAGGATCTTCTGCGACACCGGTAGCCCCAGCCCCGTGCCGCGGCCGCCTTTGCGGGAAACAAACGCCGTGAAGATGGCCTCCATGTCCTCGGGAGCGATCCCCGGGCCGTTGTCTTGCACGGTGACGTACGCCGTTTTGTGCGGCTCGTCGTAGCGCGTGGCGACGGTCACGGCGCCCTGTTCGGTCTCGTCGCAGGCGTCGATCGCGTTGGTCACCAAGTTGAGAATCGCGCGGTGCAAGCCCTCGGGGTCGAACATCAGCTGCGGCATCGCGTCGTCGGGCTGCCACTGTAACGCAACCCCCAGATCGTCGGCGCGCGTTTGCATGAGTTCGACGACGTCGGCCGCAACTTCGTTGAGTTGCCCCGGCTCGGGCTCGGGCTCGCGTTCTTTGCTGAACGTGAGCATGTCGAGCACGAGCGCCGAGATGCGTTCCTGATTTCGTTCGACGATGCTCCAGCCTTTGCGAATGGTCCCGACCGCGCTCTGCGCTTCGTCGAGGTCCGCTTCCCCCTCGCTCGTCGCGTTGTCGTGCGCGTTGAGCCCCAACTCAATCAGATAGCTGCCGCCGCGGACGCCCTGCAGAATGTTTTTGATATGGTGCGAGAGCGACGCGACCGCCTGCCCCACGGCCGCCAAACGTTCGGCCTGCACCAGAGCTTTGTAGTACGACGTATCCTCCACCGCGAGCGCCGCCTGGTGCCCGATGGCGATCATCAACCGCAGATGCTCTTCGGTAAACTGGTTGGCGCCCTTGGAGAGCACCAGCCGCTGCGGCGTGGCGGCGGTGTCGATGTAGATGACCCCGACAATGTCGTAGCGACCTTGCATCGGCACGCAGATCGCTTCCCGCACGGCGAGATTCACGATGCTTTGCGCCGGGTCCCAGCGACTGTCGTCGCGGGCGTTGCTGGTCAGCACGCCTTCGCGATGTTCCTCGACGTAGTCGAGAATGGTCTTGCTGATCGAGATTTTCTCTTGCGTCTGCGAACCGCGCCGGTGCCGGCGCACCTTTGGCTCCAGCTTGCCCGTCTCCAGGTTCTTCATCATGATGCAGCCGCGGTCGGCGTCGACCCAATCGAAGATCATATCCATGATTCGATTGAGCAGCTGGTCGATGTCGAGCGTGTGACTCACGGCCAAGGCCGTGCGATACATGATCTGCAGGTTGCTGCGCGCCTGGGCGAGAAACGGGTTGGACGATCCGCGGGCGTTGGGCATCAGCCATTCGCTGCCGCCGGTTTGGCTCAGCGATGCAACGATCCGCGAACCGTCGTCGCCGCTGGTGATCGGCACGATGTTGACCAGGTCCGCCAAATCCTCCGGCGGCGTGTCGTGCGAGCTCGTGTACAGCAGCGTGGACCGCCCCACCTGCACCTGGTCGCCGGTCAAAAGCGGCTGTTCGGTGACCGCCCGACCGTTGATGAAGGTGCCGTTGCTGCTGCCGGAGTCGCGCAGCAGATAGCCGTCGCCGCGACGCACCAATTCCGCGTGATTGCGCGACACTTCCGTATCGTGCAATCGGATGGAATTGGCCTGCGTCCGGCCGATTGAGTGAACGGAATCATCCAGTTCAAACCGCGCACCCTGGTCGCGGCCGTGGATTACAAACAACGATGCCACGCGTCTTGGCTCTTTTGCTCGACGAAAAGGGACGCCTGAGGGGAGGTTCCAGAAGTCCCCTGATTGTACGAGGGGGCTGCAAATGCGGATAGTCCCTGCGGGCGCAGTCGCTTGTCCGGCAAGGAGTTACGGACGCCCCGGCGTTCGGGCGAGGCCGGTTGGGTAAGAGTTGCGGCCCCGCGGCTCAACTGCCCTTGCCCCGGTTGGACTTGGTCGACACAATACGCCCCGCCTATCAAGCCCGTCGTCCGCTTCCCCCGCGGCAATCGCTGCCGCCCCTGCGGACGGGACCCACTACGTTCCGGTCATGGATGACCAAAATTTCAGCAAGGAGTGCTGACGTGAAAAAGCTGCTGCTTTCAGCCGTCGCGATGGGGCTCGCCCTGACCTCGGCAAACGTCTCTGTGGCCCAGAATCCTCATGGGGCCAACGCCGCTAAGTATGGCGTCGCCGTCGTCGACGTGACGTACATCTTCAAGGAGTATCCCAAGTTCAAGTCCATCATGGACGGGATGAAGAAGGAGATGGAGGCGGCCGAAACGCAGTTGAAGGCCGACCGCGATCGCATTCAACAACTGCAAGAACGCCGCGACACGCTGCAACCGAGCAGCGACGAGTTCAAGCAACTCGACGAGACCCTCGCCCGCCAGCAGGCCGAATTCCAGATCAAAGCCGGCACCATGCGCCGCGACATCATGGAACGCGAGGCCAAGGTCTACATGGAGACCTACCGCGAAGTGGCTGCCGCCGTCCGGGCGTACGCCACCAGCAACAACATTGGTCTGGTGATTCGCTACAACGGCGACGACGTCAACTCGTCGGAGAATCGCCAGGACGTGCTGCGGGCGATCAATCAGCCGATCGTCTACCAGAACAGCGTCGACATCACGCCTGACGTGCTGCTGTTGTTGAACCGCGGCACTGGCGTCGCTGCCCGTCCGCGGATGCAGCAGTAGTAGTCGATTTGTTGCGCCGTGTCGGCGTCGTCGTTGCGACGACGCCGACGCGTGTCGCTTCCGCCTTGATTCTGGCTTGGCTTCAGTGAAAGGGCTCGCATGCCCGCCGCCCCCTTGCAGCAAACGCTCGCCGCGCCCGCGGTCGTCTACGGCTTCGGCTACTACAGCGGAACCGACGTGCGACTGGAATTCCGCCCGGCGCCAATCAATTCCGGCGTGGTTTTCGTGCGGCCCGACGTCAGCGGTCACGCTCGCGTCCCCGTCCAGTGCGATCTGCGGACCGACGTGCCGCGGCGAACAAACCTGCGGCGGGGCGACGTCGAAGTGGCGATGGTCGAGCACGTGCTGGCCGCGCTGGCCGGACTGCAGATCGACAATTGCGAGATCTGGATCGACCAACCGGAGATGCCCGGCTGCGACGGATCGGCCGACGCCTTTGTGCGGGCGATTTTCGGCGCCGGGATCGTGGAGCAAGACGCCACGGCGCCGACGTTCGAGGTGACTCGCACTCTCCGCGTCGAGCACGGCAACTGCTGGATCGAGGCCTCGCCCAATCCGCAGGGGCAGCTGCACATCGAGTATCGCCTGGACTATCAACACGACTCCGTGATCGGCCGGCAAACGGCGTCGCTGACGGTCACGCCCGACGCCTTTCGTCGCGAACTGGCGCCTTGCCGAACGTTTTTGCTGGCGAGCGAAGCCGAACAGCTTCGCGGCGCCGGACTGGGCTTGCGCGTCACGCACCGCGACCTGCTGGTGTTCGACCAGCAAGGACCGATTAAGAACAAGCTTCGATTCCCCAACGAGTGCGCTCGCCACAAGGCGCTCGACGTGCTGGGGGACTTGGCGCTGATGGGCCGACGGGTTGTCGGCAATTTCGTGGCCTACCGCAGCGGACATCGGCTCAACGCCGAACTGGCAACGCGCCTGCTCAACAACGCTGCGAAGCCCATGCGAATTAGCGCCTAGTGAAAATGAGATGCGGTTTCACCACGGAGACGCGGAGACCACGGAGGTTTTGGATGCGGAATTGGCTATGACAACGCCCAGCGGCGCGCAACAGCAATTGCGACGAACGCGGAGCAGACGCCCTGAATCGCAATTCGGTTCAACGACGGCGTTTCCCGCTGCGTCTGCGATTGTTGCGAACCCTGCAGCCAATTTCCAAGTCCTGACTTTCCGCGCCCTTCGCGCCTCCGTCGTGAAGAAGACGATCGGCGGCAGATAAGAGAGAGACGCAACATGGCAGGCGACGCGCTTGCCCACTGACGACGCGACCAGTTCGGCAGGCATGTCCAACGCCGTGCAGTCGCCCAATGCAGGATCGTAGACGAAATGGCTACCAGCATCGCCGCAAATGCGTGGGTTGATCCCCGCGCGCACTTAGACGAAGAGGTCGAGGTGGGGCCGTTCTCCATGATTGGGCCCGATGTGCGCATCGGCCGCGGCACGCGGCTGCTAAGTCATGTGACCGTGATGGGCCGCGTGGAGATTGGCGCCGACAACGTCATCTACCCCAATGCCGTCATCGGCGGCGAGCCCCAGGACGTCAGTTACGACGGCTCGGACACGCGCGTGGTCATCGGCGACGGCAACGTCATTCGCGAAGGCGTGACCATTCACCGCGGCAGTCAAAAAGAAGACGGCCTCACGCAGGTGGGCGACCACAACTTTCTGATGGCCAATTGCCACGTGGCCCACGATTGCCAAATCAGCAACCATGTGACCATCGCCAACGGCACGCTGCTGGCCGGGCACGTGCATGTGCACGACCACGCCAACATTTCCGGCGCCGTGGCCGTACATCACTTCGTGACCGTCGGTCGGTACAGCTTCCTCGGCGGGCTCAGCCGGGCGCTGCACGACATCCCCCCTTACATGCTGTGCGAAGGTGCGCCCGCGCGGCCGCGATGCATCAACATTGTCGCGTTGCGCCGGCACGATTTCTCGCGTGAAACGATCGACTGCCTGGCGGCGGCCCATCGTCTGCTCTACCGCTCCAAGGTCGACGCGACCCATGCGGTGGAGATTCTGCAATCCAAGGACCAAATGTGCCCCGAGGTTGAGGAGCTGTTCGAGTTTCTCTCCGGGCAACAGGCAGGCAAACACGGCCGCGGCCGGGAAATGAGGAGAGCGGCGTGAAACGGGTACGCATGGCAGTCGTCGGCACGGGCCACCTGGGAAAGATTCACGCCCGGCTGGCCGCCGGTTTGCCGGAAATTGAACTCACCGCGGTGGTCGACGCCAATCGCGCCGCCGCCGAAGCCGTGGCCCAGGAAACGGGCGCCCGCCCTGTGGCGCAGCTCGTCGATCTGGTCGGCGAAGTCGATGCGGCCGTCGTGGCCACGCCGACCGACACGCACTTTGCCGTCGCCAGTCAGCTGATCGACAGCGGCATTCACGTGCTGGCGGAAAAGCCGCTCGCGCCCACGGTGGACGAAGCCGACCGTCTGGTGCGGCTCGCCCGTCGCGCCCACTGCGTGCTGCAAGTGGGCCACGTCGAACGATTCAACCCGGCGCTGGAAGCGGTGCGCGACCAACTGATCGATCCGAAATACATCGAAGCCCGCCGGCAGAGCACGTACACGTTCCGCTCGACCGACGTCGGCGTGGTGCTCGACCTGATGATTCATGACATCGACATCGTGCTGTCGCTCGTGCAGTCGGCAGTCACCAGCGTCGACGCGCTGGGCGTATCGGTGATGGGCGGGCACGAAGACATGGTCAGCGCCCGCCTACATTTCGAATGCGGCGCCGTGGCGAGTCTCACGGCCTCGCGCACCAGCTACGCTCCGGCGCGGCACATGCAGGTGTTCACGCCGCACCGCTTCGCTTCGATCGACTTTGCCACTCGGCAGGCGACGATTGTGAATCCCCACGACATCATTCGCCAACGGCGTCTGAACGCCAACGAGCTGGCCGCGCACGCGCAGGCCGCGATGCGTGAACAACTGTTCGAAAACTGGCTGGTGAAGAACACCGTCGAGGCGCCCGCGACCAACGCCATCGAAAACGAGTTGCGCGACTTCGCTGCGGCGATCCTTACCGGCAGCGAACCGCGCGTCACCGGCGCTGCGGGCCGCGACGCCGTGTTCGTGGCCGAAATGGTGCTGGCCAGCGTTGCCGCCCACCGCTGGGACGGTCGCAACGGGCAACGCATCGGTCCGCTCGCCCAACCCCAATCGCCGGCCGCCGCGCCGGACGACTTCGGCAACGACGACGACACGGTCATCTGGCGTAAAGCAGGCTGAGTTGGCTGCTTCCTGGCTAGCCACGGTCGATTCACGCCACGGACCGCGGGCTGTTCTCGAAGAGTACGGCCCGCGCTGACGACGCGACCGCGTTGTGCTCAAGACGGGTGGGCGTCGGCAAGCCCTGCCGCCGATCTTGTGCTGCCCCCTCTTTCTGGGGATTGGGCCAGCCTGCGACTCCACGCACGGGTCTCTTTGCAGGCGTCGTTTGCAGCGCGGAGCGCGTCGACCGCCGCGCGCCTGTCGTCGCTGCGTGGTGCTGCTCCAAGAGCGCATTTTCCGTCATAGTTGGAAGCGGACTCGGCGCCGTGGTATGGTGGTCCGTTGAGAGGTTTCTTGTGGCAACGCGTTGGCGTTGACAAACAATCTCAAACGCCAAGAAACGCTCCTCTTCACAACTGCTCTGGCCCCGCCGTCTGATCCGATGTTGATCGCCCGCGGGGTCGCGGCTGCTGCGAGGTTTTCAACCGCCAAAGGAGGCGGGCATGATGATCACTCGGGCCGGTTTCTTTGCCGCTGTCGCGTTGGCGGCGTCCTTTGCGGTCGCAGCGGAGACGGCCAAGCAGAAGTCCGACGACGGCTTCACCGCCATGTTCAACGGCAAGGACCTGACCGGCTGGGAGGGGGCGCTGGGGTGGTGGGAAGTTCGCGACGGGATACTCACCGCCGAAAGCACGCCGAGTAAGCCCTGCCAGCGGTCGCATTACCTCTACTGGAAAGGCGGCGAGCCGGCGAATTTCGACCTGCGCGCGACCTACCGCATCAGCGGAGAGGCCAACTCGGGCATCCAGTTTCGTAGCGAGCGGCGGCCCGAGTGGGACACGTGGGGCTACCAGGCCGACCTCGACTCCGCCGGCCAATACACCGGGTGCCTTTACCAGCACGACCGCGGTCTGGTCGCACAGCGCGGTCAGCGCGTGCTTATCGACGCGTCCGGTCACAAGGAGATCACCACAATCGGCGACGCCGCAAAACTGCTCAAGGCGGTTCGCCCCGACGACTGGAACGAGTACCGCATTCTTGCCAAGGGCCCGCAGATCACGCTGTGGATCAACGACGTGCTGATGTGCCAGGTCGAAGATCACCAAGAGAAGTTCACGCGGCCCCAGGGGATCATCGCCCTGCAGTTGCATCAGGGGCCGCCGATGAAGGTTGAGTTTAAGGAATTGAAGATTCGGACTCTCGACTAACTGCTTCCGGTTCATCGGCGACGATCAACCGACTGTTTTGGGGAACAACAATCATGGCAAGCAAGAAGTTCACCCGGCGCGACGCGCTGAAGACGGGAGCTGCGGCGTTGGCTCTGCCCACGTTTGTTCCGGGCGCGGCCTTGGGACTCAACGGGGCCGCGCCGCCGAGCGAGACGGTCCGCGTGGGGCTGATCGGCTGCGGCGGTCGCTCCCGGGGGTTGATCCCCGAAGGCGCCGACGTGAAAGGCTTCAACGTGGTCGCGGCCTGCGACTGCCTGAAGAAACGAGCGGAAGACCATGCCGCGGCGCTCTCCGGCGGAGCGAAGTGGGGCGTCTACGAAGACTTCCGCAAGATGATCGAGCAGGAGAAACTCGACGCCGTGATGGTCGAGACGACCACGCACGCCCGCGCGTGGATCACGATTCTCGCCATGCAAATGGGCGTGGACGTTTATATCGAGAAGCCCATTTCGCTCACGGTTGCTGAAGGCCGCGCGATGGTCGACGCGGCACGGGCGTACGACTGCGTGACCCAGGTGGGCACGCAGCAACGCAGCATGCCAATCAACAACTGGGCGAGCGATCTGGTCAAGAACGGCGCGATCGGCAAGATCAAGACCGTGCTGGCGCCGAATTTCATCGGCCCGTTTCACTGGACCGGCGCGACGCAGCACCAGTCCGCCGCCCCCGGCGAGCCGTGGTGGAACGTGTGGACCAATCAGGCCGAGCTGCGTCCGTACTCCGAAGCGTTGCACCAAGGCTGGGCCCGTTGGTGGGACTACGACTCGGGCGGGCTCTGCTTCGGAGTGACCGGCTGGGGAGCCCATTCTTACGACCAAATCAACCGGGCCTTGGGCACAGACGACACGGGTCCCGTGGAAGTGATCCTCGAAGAAGCGGTTGCCGATCGCGACTCGGGAAAGTTTGCGCCCAGCGAGTCGGTCGGCGGCGTGGCGCCGGGCGCCACCGGCGACATTGACACGGGGGCCGATTATTACAGCATGGCGAAGCTGTCAGGGCCTCGGGCGAAAGTGAAGATGCGATTCGCCAACGGGACCGAAGTCCGTTTGCACCTCGATGGCGATCGCGGCCCGGGGCTGGGCGCAATCTTCGTCGGCGACGAGGGCAAGATCGAAATCAATCGCAACAAAATCGCCAGCAATCCGAAGGAACTCACGCGGTCGCCGGACAACCCAGGCCCCAATCGCCGTTCCGAATCGGCCTATCACATTGAGAATTGGATCGAGTGCATCAAGTCGCGGCAACGGTGCAACGCCGACATCGAAATCGGCCAGCGCTCGTCCACCCTCTGCATCCTGGTGAACATCGCGCGCGACGTCGGCCGCGTGGGCGAAACGCTGCGCTGGGACCCCGCCGCCGAACGGTTCACCAACTGCGACGAGGGCAACCTGATGCTGTCGCGACCGCGGCGCAAAGGGTTTGAGTTGCCGAGCATCGGCTAGCTCGGCCTATGCCAGATCCCGATCCTCAAACAGCAGTAGCGCCAGCAGCATGGCCACGCCGCAGTACAGCGCGGTGTAGAGCAGCGCCCAGCCGAGGTACGCCATGGGGACCGTCGATTCGCCGGCGATGGCGCCCTCGATCTCGAAGTGGTCGAGCACTGGCAGGATCGTGGACACCAGTCGGCCGAAGAAGCGGACGAATACGATTTCGTTGAGAGCCGACTGCGACTTGACGATCAACGCCGCGAGGTGCCCCAGCACGTAAATCGAGCCGCAGATGATCAGGTTGGGCAGCATCGGCAATCGCGTCGACACCGCCACGCTGATCGCGGCGAGCACCACCGACTCGAAGAAGGCGAGCACCAACCCCGGGATGATTCGCACCACTTCGGTGTGACACTCGGTCCATACCGGCATGGTCTTGGAGGATTCGCGGGCGTCGTACACCACCTTGAACGACACGCACGCCAGGAACACTACGCCCAGCACGACGAACATCAGCACGATCGGCCAGATGATGCCGAGGAATTTGCCGATGATGAACTGCCGGCGGCCGACCGGTTTGGAGAGCACGGTCAGCGCGGTGCGGCCTTCGATTTCGTCGGCGACCGACGTACTGGCGGTCCACAACGCCATGATGATCGCAAGCACCTTGATGGTGGTCATGCCCGAGGTTTTGAGCATCTTCACGTCTTCGCCAAACGTGTTGTAGGGGATGAACACGTAGGCCACCAGCGCCACCACGCCCAAGCCCGTGAGCAGCGCGAACAGCGGTTGGGAGATCGTCTCCTTGGCCGTGGCTGCGGCGATGACGGAGACGCGCGGAGCGAGCCAGCGAATCAGAAAGTAAATGCCGAACAGTCCGATGACGCTGACCGCGGCGATGGGGATCTGCCGCGCCTGCGGCGTCTTGACGTCGGTCTCGGCGAGAAACGTGAAATCGCTGTCGGAGGCCGTTTCGTTGGTCACGTACAGCGTGGTCACATCTTCGTCAAAGCCGCGCGGCGTGGGGCTGCCCGGCGTCCAGCGATACTGATCGCCCCCTTCGACCAACACCAGCGGATCGACGTAGCCCTTGCCCTCTTCGGTGTTCACGGCGACGTCTTCGTCGCTGTCGATGACATACTCCTGCAGTTCCTCGCCGCGGAAAACGAGCGGCACCGGAAAGTCCTCGGAATTGGCGGGGACCGTAACCTGTACCACTTTGGGACCGACGGCGGTCAACCGACCTAAGGATTCCATCACGGCGCTCACCGGCATCGTGGGGGCGGCAAAGATCGCCAGCGCCGCCATGGCTGCCACGACGTAGCCAATCGGTTGTAAGACGCCCTCATGCACGGCGGACGCCATCGCGTCGGCCGCGGGACGCCGCACGAGGTACAACAGGGCCCACAGCGCCAGCAGCGCCGCGGCGCCGATCGTGACGCCCACCGACAGGACCCAGATGGGGGTCAACCAGATATACAGCTTTTCCATGGCGATCTTGCAGTCGTGGGGACCAAGCAGCGGAAGCTGCGATCAGGTGCGAATCTCAAATCGGGCGAACTCGCCGTTGGCGGGACGCACGTCGGTGGTCATGTCGCGGATGTTCGGTTCCATTTCGTCGGCCACGGCAGCCAGAAACGCACGGAGCTCAGCGGGCTCGCCTTCGGCAATCAGATGCACCCGCCCGTCGGGCAGATTCTCCACATAGCCGGTCACGGCAAACCGGGTCGCGATGCTGCGGGTCGTGTAGCGAAAGCCAACGCCCTGCACCCGACCGCTGAAGTACGCCTCTTGTCGTTGCACGATGATTTGATCAGTTTTCGGATCGCGATTCCGCGGGCCGCGGACGCCCCGGCGGGAGCGACCAGCGAAAGCCGGCTCGATCGCGGCGTCGGCGAAGCTTGCACTGATTGCCGGACGCCCCGGCGGTCCTCGCCACGACGCCGTAACCGGCCATGGCCTAAGCAGTTCCGGTCGCGGGTCGAAATGCGAATAACTCAGTATATCAGCCGGCGGCGGGCCTTCCAGCCTTGACCCAGGGAGCCCCGATTCGTACGCTCCGCCACGCGATGAACCGCCCCCACCAGCACAATTTCTGGCACTTTCCCCACCCGGCCCAACGTCGAGCGACGCGGGGGACGATTCGCGTCGTGCGCCCGTGGCGTACTCGGGGCCTGACGGCACTGCTGTGCGGGGCACTGGCTCTGGCCGGATGGCCGCCGGCGGCCCACGCGACCGACGGCTTGCTGCTGCTGACCAACGGCAATCTGCTGGCCGGCAACGTGGTCCGTGAGGGCGACTTTTACAAACTCACGCGGCCGGGCAGCGAGCTGATGATCCCCGCGAGCCAGGTCGACTCGTTCTGCCGATCGTCCGCCGAAGCCTACGAAGTGCGTCGCCGCCGCACGTACGACGACGCGGCCGGGCACGTCCAGCTGGCGCGGTGGTGTCTGCAGCATGCGTTGTGGCAACACGCGGCGGGCGAGGTGCTCGTCGCCCGCGCACAAGACCCGCAGAGTCCCGGCTTGCAATTCGTCGAACGCCAACTGGCCGCTGAACTGCGCCGGCAGGCGGAATCTCATGCCGCAACGCACTCCGCGGCAGGCGACCCCGCGTCACGCCCCCCGGGGGGCGTCTCGTCGGCCGACGCGCCCAACGCGGGCGCGACGGACGTCGAGACGGCCCGCCCGGCGATTGTTCCCTCGCTTGCGGCGCGGGCGCAGTTTGTCCGCTCGATTCAACCGATGCTCGTTCACAGTTGCGCCACGACCGGCTGCCATCAACCCGGCACGTCGACGCCAATGCCCTTAGATCGCATGGCGATGACCGGCGGCGGCAGCCCGGCGGCGGTCGAGAGAAACCTGCAAGCGGTCATGCCGTTGCTGGACGTGAAAGCGCCCGACGACTGCCAGCTGGTGCAGTGGGCGCGGCGGAACCACGCCCCCGCCGGCGGCGCGAACACGGCAATTTCGGCGCATCAGGCCGAGTTGCTGGTGCAGTGGGTGCGCGACGCGGTCGGCTACGTGCCGCCGCCACCGCCCAGCGAATCGCCCGCCAACCCGCCGGATGACTTTGGCGAGGCAGCGAGGAACAGCGAAGAAGAGTTCCTCAGCGCCGACGAAATGCTGCTGAGCGATGCCGAGTTGAAAGAGTACGGCGTGTCGGCGCCCAGTGCGCTCGCCGCGGAAGCCTTGCCGGCGCGCGACGAAATGATCGCGGTTGGCGAAGTGCGCTCTGAGCCCGCCCCGCCGCCCGGGCCTCGCGATCCGTTCGACCCGGCGGAGTTCAATCGGCGCATCGCCAAACGCCGCGCTGATATGCAAGCGTCGCAGGCCAAAGCGACCGATTCCACAAGCGCCGACGAAGGCGCTACCGGTTCCAACCCAGCGCCGACGCAGTGATTGTCGCGGACGCGTTGGTCGCCGCCTGCTCGTCGAGCACCGGTGCGCTGCCGTCGGATTCTTCCACAGCGGGCAACGGCGCGGTCGTGTAGCTCTGCGGGCCGGTGAACGCCGAGCCGGCGCGGCCGTAAGGATTGTGATATGGGCTATCGGCCACCGGCGAACTGTAGTCGCAACAGTCGCTGCACATGCGGCAGCCGCCGGCCAGCGCCAAGCATGCCGCGATCGCGGCAAGTTTTCTTGTCATGGATCTCCCCCCAATTTTGCGTACGCGCGCAGGCTAAACCCGCGCGCGAACTGCAGTTCGTTACACAATCGAATCGGCAGATGCCGCCGTGCGGCCTGAGAAAAGCCCGGGAGAAAGCTGGCTGGCGGCCCTCCCGAGTGCTAGCAAAGGGGCGGCTCGGATGGCGGGGGACGACCTGCAGCTGTCCCCGGGCGAGGCGCAATCCGATGGTGCGCACTGGGGGCTACGCTGCGCTGCGTCCCCAGCCACCCTCCGGTGTGAACGCCAATTCTCATCGCTAGTCGGCCGGTGGGCTACGCGCCGTCCCACCCGAGCGCCGCACCAATGCGCGGATCGGCCAACGACTCGGCGACGAATTGCGCGCCGGGGAATTCATGGTTCTCGCTGCGTCCCGCTGGCACGGCGACGACAAAGGCGCCGGCGGCGACCGCGGCGCGGCAGCCGATTTGGCTGTCCTCAAGCACCAGCATCTCGGCGGGCGTCACGCCGTGCCGCTCAGCGGCCAGCAGATAGACGTCGGGGGCCGGCTTGCCGTGTGTGATGTCTTCGCCCGATAGCACAAACGCGAACCGCTCGGTCAGCTGGCTCAGGTCAAGCACGCGCGTGACGAAGTCGCGGCCGCTGCTGGTGGCGATCCCCTTGGGAATGCCCACCGCTTCGAGCGCCGCCAACAGATCGAGCAGGCCCGGCATCGGCGCCAGCCGTGCGGGTAGCAGATCGGCGAAAATCTCCGCCGACTCGGCCGCGAGCTCCTCGGGCGTATCGCTCAGGTCGTGCCAGTCGACCATCACCTGCAGTGCCAGCAGCGACTTGCGTCCCATCATCTCGTCGAGCAGGTCGCCGGTGATCTGCTTGCCGCGGCGGACCAACACCTCGCCGCCGACCTGCTGATAAAGCTCCTCGGTGTTGAACATCAGGCCGTCCAAATCGAAGGTGACGGCGCGAAGCGGCGAAGACGACACGGCGGGACTCGGGGCAAAATTCTGCGGCGGGGGACGGCGAGGCGGGATCGCACTTGCGACGCCGGTATTCTACGCGCTGCGGGGCGGCTCGTCATGGCCGTGCGCCGATTTCGCCCGCCGCTGCCGATAACGCCGTGCCGGCTACTGACGGCTTGCCGCGTCGCGCTCGCCGCTGCGCTGCGCCACCCGAATGGCCTGAATCTCGTCCGGCGAAAGCGTTCGACCGGCAACCCAGAACTCGCCGTCGCGCAGCGCCAACGCCGTGAGTTCTCGCGGCTCGGTGGTCCGGGCCATCAAGCCGGCCAGATCGGCGGTTGCTGCGGGCCGTCCGTCCGCGTCGGTCCAGGCGACGGGGATCGCCAATCGCACCGCGGCCAGGGCGATTTGCTTCTTGACCTTGCTCAACGGCAACGGCAACGCGCCGGCGCGCGCCTCCTGCAACTGCAGCTCCAGACAATTCGGCCCCGTCAACTTCGCGGCGGCAATCACGCTGACCACCGTGTCGATGCTGCCCTCGGCGTAGCGAAAACCAACCAACAGACGGTCGCTCTCCAGGGCAATGCGCACGTCCGAAACCGTCGGCGGCAACAGGTTCGCGTCCTTGTCCGACAAGACCGAGGCGAGCCATCCATTGACTTGCGCTGCGGTGAACGTGGCATTCCACTCGTCGGGCGACTCGGGGGCGTCGACCAGCTCGGCGACTTGCTCTTCCAGCTGGTGCGCGGCAGCGGCCAGCTCGCCCGGGTCCGCGGCCAGGGCCTGCTGATAGAAGGGCTGCACCTCGCTGAGCGCGTCGACTGCGGCCCGATAGGCGAACATCCCGCCCACGGACAGCGCAGCGAGCGACACGGCGGCAATTTTGAGCATTCGCGGCACGGAATGGACTCTCGCAGACACGGCGGCAAAACCCGGCGGCGGGCAATGGTAGGAATCTGGCGGCGGCAGGTCAATTTCGAACAGCCGGGAAGCCAGCACCGCCAGCGGGAGACCGCAGTGGCGGGGCGTTGTTCGATTGACCGCGTATCGGGAAACCTCGAACGGGCCCGTCGCCAGACCGTCAGTGACATTGTGGCCGGGTGCGGCGTTCACTAAAATCTTTCCGCTCTTAGCTTTACTGCGCAAACTGCCGCGACCGTCGCGGCGTCCCACCACCACTCTGCCCGCCGCCCCGCTGGCCTGCCCACAATGACGACCGCGATGACCGACGCCCCCGACCCCGCCGATTCTCCCGCCCCGGACGCTTCGAACCTGGAAGCCGCCCGCCGCGCGAAGCTTGCGCGATTGGTCGAGTTGGGCGTCGATCCCTGGGGCGGCCGATTTGACGACCGGCAATTCATCGGCGACGTGCGCGCTCGGTTGGGCGAAGTCGTCTATCGGCTCGAAGACGGGACCGACATCCCCCTGCCCGACTTCGCCAACGCGCCGGACGATTTCAACTTTCGCCAATGGAAGGCCGACCAAGGCAAGGGCGAACTCGTCGGCCCGCAGGTGCGCGCTGCCGGGCGCATCGTGCTGAGCCGCGACAAGGGCAAGCTGCAGTTCATCGACATCCGCGACATGACCGGCGACATCCAACTGATGGTCGGTCAAAAGCAGGTCGGCGACGACTGGGAAATCGCCCAGCAGCTCGACCTGGGCGACCTCATTGGCGTCGACGGCATGCTGGGCGTCAGCAACACGGGCGAGCTGTCGATCTTCGCCGCGCGGTTGCACTTTCTGACCAAGAGCATCGAGACGCCGCCCGAGAAGCATCACGGGCTGAGCGACCCCGAGCTGCGCCAGCGGCAGCG
This sequence comes from Planctomycetales bacterium, assembly GCA_020427145.1. Lineage (GTDB taxonomy): Bacteria > Planctomycetota > Planctomycetia > Pirellulales > Lacipirellulaceae. Next base: position 28,431 of record JAGQOU010000338.1, read on the forward strand.
GTACCTCGACCTGACCTACACCGAAGGGGTGATGCCGCGGTTTTTAGACCGCACGCGCATCGTCGCTTCGATCCGCCGCACGCTGGCCGAACGCAATTTCGTCGAGGTGGAAGGCCCGACGCTGCACGCCATTGCTGGCGGAGCCGCGGCGCGGCCGTTCACCACGCACCACAACGCGCTGGACATCGACCTGTTTCTGCGAATCGCGTTGGAGCTGCATCTCAAGCGGCTGCTGGTGGGCGGCGTGGAGCGCGTGTACGAACTGGGCCGCGTGTATCGCAACGAGGGGATCAGCCCCAAGCACAATCCCGAGTTCACGATGCTGGAGGTCTATCAGGCGTACGGCGATTACGTCGCGATGATGGATCTCACCGAGGCGCTGGTGTGCGACGCAATCAAGGCCCGGCGAGCGGGGGGCATGAGCCCCCTGTTAACTGGCGCCACAAGCGATGCCGACAATTCAAGCGGCTCGAACAAACAGGGGGCTGACGCCCCCCGCTCGCCGTACTTGCTTCCCTGGGGCGACGCGACGATCGACTTCACGCCGCCGTTTCAGCGCAAGACCTACGCCGAGTTGTTCGCCCAGCACGCGGGCGTCGATCCCGACGATGAGGCCGCCGTCGCCAAGCTTGCCAAGTCGCTGGGAATCGAAACCGCCGGCCGGCATCCCGACGTGATTAAGAACGACGTGTTCGAGGAAAAGGTCGAAGACGCGCTGGTGGGGCCGATTTTCGTCACCGACTACCCGGCCAGCATCTGCCCGCTCACCAAACGCAAGCGCGACAATCCCGCGATCGCCGAGCGGTTCGAGCTGTTTGTCGAGGGCATGGAGATCGCCAACGCCTACACCGAACTGAACGACCCCGACCTGCAGGAAGAACTGTTCAAGAGTCAGCTGGCGGGACTCAGCGAAGAAGACTCGATGGCCAAGATGGACCACGATTTCATCCGCGCCCTGCGGCACGGCATGCCCCCCGCGGGCGGCCTGGGCGTGGGGATCGACCGGCTGGTGATGTTGCTGACCAACTCGCAAACGATTCGCGACGTGATTTTGTTCCCGCTGTTACGGCCGGAGCGATAGTGCGACAACCGCCATTTTCCCCCGGTCAGTGACCGGGGGCTAACGCCTGAGCTGATCGCCAAATCAAACACGCCCTAGCCCCCGGCGCAAGCCGGGGGTTTAAGTGAAACAAGCCCCCTGGTTCGATCTCGGCAATTCCGTTTTGGATCGCGATTGGACCTTGAGGTACAATTCAGACCATGAGCACCGTCGCACTTGTCACTGCCGAGGAATTGCTTGAGCACTATGCGCACAAGCAACGCTGCGAACTCATCGCGGGGGAGGTTGTCGTCACGTCGCCAGCAGGGTGGAAGCACGGTGACATTGGCGGCCGAATACAATCGCTGTTGGCGCACCACGTCAAACCGCCGAAGCTCGGCAGGATCTTTCTGGCGGAGACTGGCTTTCTGGTCGGACGCAATCCTGATACGGTCCGCGCCCCCGACGTCGCCTTCATTGCCAAGGAGAATCTGCCAGCAACAATGCCCGAGTCGGCGTTCTGGCCGGGAGCCCCTGACTTGGCGGTCGAGGTGCTCTCGCCGGACGATCGCACCGTTGCCGTCGACAAGAAAATCCAAACCTGGCTCGCTGCTGGCGCCAAACTGGTCTGGGTCGTCGACCCGGAATTGGAGACAGTCGCGATCTACCGTTCGACGACCGACGTCTCGATCGTCGCGCGCGACGGACGCATCACGGGACGCGACTCAATCGCCGGATTCGAATGCGACGTGCGCGAGTTTTTTGAGGAATGAATTCCACTTAGCCCCCGGTCACTGACCGGGGGCTAACTACGAATCCCAAGGACGGGAAGAATGATTCGCCGAACCCATGCCATGCCGTTGGTTGCCGTTGCGTTGCTGACGACCTTCGTCGGCTGTTGCGAACCCGTCGAAATCACGCACCCTATTTGCGAGATCGGCGACGACGTCGATGTGTCGCCGTATCTTGGTGTTTGGGAATGTGCGTATCGAATCGATCCCGTCTTCGGCGATCGTGATGGCGAAGGCGAAACGCGACTGATCATTTCTTCGGTGGCGAACGATCGAGTTGAAGTTCGCGAAGACGAGGACGTGTCGTTCGCAACCATCGGTCGCCTAACGGAAATTGGCGCCGTGGCGTATTATGAAATCGAGAAATACGAGTTGGTTGCCGCTGACCCGGAAGTACTGAACGCCATAGAAAACGGAAAGGACTCGCAAACGTGGCAACTCCTCGATACGAGCCCGCGAGAATGGCAAACGCCGAAGCTCGTTGCCAAGGTCATGCTCAAAGACGGCGACTTGTTCGTTGCGTCGGCTTACGAACTTGACGAATTGCTGCGGAACGCCGTCGCCGCTGGGACGCTCGCGGGCGAACTGGTTGACGAAACGCTACATGTGACGGCCACCACTGAGGAATTGCTAGCATTCTTGCGTAAGCATCCGTCGCATCCCGCGTGGTCAGTTGCCTGCTACAAGCGAGTTGGCGACCTCGCAGAAACCGGCTGTCGAGGTTTCAATGACTCGAAGACGCTGATCGCTGATCGCTAACCGCTCTCCCTCTCCCAAGGACGGGAACCTCATGTACAAACTCCTGCTCTGCTGGCGTTATCTGCGCACGCGGTACATCGCGCTGGTGTGCATCGTCAGCGTCATGCTCGGCGTGGCGACGATGGTGGTCGTCAACGCCGTGATGGCCGGCTTCTGCAATGAGATGAAGATCCGTCTCAACGGCATGCTGGGCGATCTTGTGGTCGAATCCAATAGCCTCGACGGGGCGCCAGACGCTGAGTCCGCGATGCAGTTGATTCGCCAAGTGACCGGCGATGACGTGGTCGGCATGAGTCCCACCGTCACCGTGCCGGCGCTCATGTATATCGACGTGCGCGGGCAGTCGCTCACGCGCCAGATCCTGCTGGTGGGAATCGACGATGCGACGTACGCCGAAACGGGTTCGTTTGGCGACTATCTGCAGCACCCGGCCAATCGCGAGCAGCTTTCCTTCGAGCTGCGCGACGGCGACTACGACGTGTACGACCATCAAGCCGCCGGCGACCCGGACGCCAAGCCGCGCGACGCGATGCGCGAGGCGGGCTGGGTGCATCGTCGCATGGTGGCGGCGGCCAAGGCGGCGCAGCGCACGGCGATCGAACGCATGAATCGAGCTCGCGCCAGCCTGGCGACCGCGCCGGGCGCCGATCCCGCGGCCGGCAGCGATTCGCCCGCGTCAATCATCGCCGCCAATCCGTCCGGAATCGCCGTCAGCAACCCTTTCGAAGCCATGGATCCCGAGGAGGCGCAAGGGCGCGACTTCGACCCGGCGATCGACGTTCATACGGGCATGGTGGTCGGACTGGGGGTCTGCAGCTTTCGCGATGCGGCGGGCTACGATCGCTACTACGCCGTTCCCGGCGACGACGTGAAGGTCGCGTTCACCAAGGCCTCTATGCCGCCCGAGATTCTCAGCGACAACTACACGATCGTCGACCTCTACGAAAGCAAGATGCAGGAGTACGACTCCAATATGGTGTTTGTGCCACTGCGAAAGTTGCAGGAAAGTCGCGGCATGATCGACCCCACGACGGGGATCGCGCGTTTCGGGGCAATCCACATGAAGGTGGCTCCCGGGGTCGACGCCGAAGCGCTCCGCGATCGCCTGCAGGAAGTCTTCCCCATCGAGCAGTTCTCGGTAAGCACGTGGCGCGACAAGCAAGGCCCGCTGCTGGCCGCCGTGCAGATGGAAACGGCCGTGCTGAACGTGCTGCTGTTCATGATCGTCGCCGTGGCCGGGTTCGGCATCCTGGCGATCTTCTTCATGATCGTCGTCGAGAAGACCCGCGACATCGGTATTCTCAAGTCGCTGGGCGCCTCGGCGTCCGGCGTCATGGGCATTTTCCTCACCTACGGACTCAGCTTGGGAACCGTCGGGGCCGGCGTGGGGGTCGTCATCGGCCTGACCTTCACGCACTACATCAACGAGATTGCCGACGGACTCAGTTGGCTCACGGGCCAGCCGGTGTTTGATCCGTCCGTGTACTACTTCTATAAGATCCCGACGATCATCAACCCGTTGACTATCGTTTGCATCGCCCTGGGCGCGATTGCCATTGCCGTTGCCGCCAGCGTATTGCCGGCGCTACGGGCCGCTCGACTTCATCCCGTGAGGGCGTTGCGCTATGAGTGAAATCCACTCCGACCTGTCCGCCACCAGCGGCGGCGACCTGGCGCTCACGGCGCCGATTACGCCGCGTCGCAGCACCGCCCCGCACAACCGGCTTGCGCCCCACGGCGCGGCGACGGTCCTGCCGAGCGTGCTGGGCTGTCGCAACCTGTTGAAAAGCTACCAGAAGGGTTCGCTGGAAATCCCCGTGCTGCAGGGCATCGACCTGGACGTGCGGCAGGGCGAGTTCCTGGCGATCGTCGGCCAAAGCGGCAGCGGCAAGAGCACCCTGCTGCACCTGCTGGGCACGCTCGACCGCCCCGACGCCGGCGAAGTGTACTTCAACGGCCGGCGCATCGACAATCTGTCCGCATCGGTACACGACGAGCTGCGCAATCGCGGCTTCGGCATGATCTTCCAGGCCTACCACCTGCTGCCCGAGTTGACGACGCTGGCCAACGTGCTGGCCCCCGCTCTAGTCGCCGAAAGCACGCTCGGCTACTGGCGGCGGCGACGCGAATACCGCCAACGGGCGCGTGACCTGCTCGATTTGGTGGGATTGGGGCACCGGCTCAAGCACAAACCGCGGGAACTCTCCGGCGGCGAGATGCAGCGAGCCGCCATCGCCCGGGCCCTGCTCATGCAGCCGCGGGTCCTGCTGGCGGACGAACCGACCGGCAATCTCGACCGGTCGACCGGCGAGTCGATCATGCGGACCCTGGTCGAGTTGAATCGCCGGGACGGCCTCACTATAGTCATGGTCACGCACGACCCGTGGATCGCCCAACAGGCGGATCGCACCGTGCAACTGGTCGAAGGGCGGATTGCCGCCCCGTAACCGTGGTTCCGCAATCGCCGATTGAACCGCGGAGACGCACTGAGCCCCGAGTCCGTCTCGCCCGGGCCGTTTGGCCCGCGGGCGCCGTCAAACGCGAAACGAACTTGCGTTTGAGACGCTGGCGCGACTCGAACCTGCTCCGCGCCCTCCGTGTCTCCGTGGTAAATCCCCTTTTCAAGACAAGCCATGTCACGACAAGTTTATCTCGCCGGCAAGCTCGTCCCCGCTGAACAAGCGACGGTGAGCGTCTTCGACCACGGACTGCTATACGGCGACGGGGTTTTCGAGGGCCTGCGCAGCTACGGCGGCAAGGTGTTTCGCCTGGCCGAGCACGTCGACCGCTTGTACGAGTCGGCGCTAGCGATCTGCCTGAAGATCCCGCTGTCGCGCGACGAAATGGCAGCGGCGATCAACGAAACGGTGGCCGCGAATGAGATCAAGGACGGCTACATTCGCGCCGTCGTCACCCGCGGCTCCGGGACGTTGGGGCTCGACCCCAATCGCTGCAGCAATCCGCAAATTATCATCATCGCCGACGCGATCAAACTGTACCCGCAAGAGTACTACGACAACGGCCTGGAGTTGATCACCTCCAGCGTGATTCGCAACCACCCGGCCGCGCTCTCCCCGCGGATCAAGTCGCTCAATTACCTCAACAACATCCTGGCGAAGATCGAGGGCATGAAAGCCGGGTGCATCGAAACGCTGATGCTCAACCACAAGGGCGAGGTTGCCGAATGCACCGGCGACAACATCTTTCTGGTGAGACACGGCAAGATTCTCACGCCGTCGCTCGATGCGGGCATTCTCGAGGGCGTCACCCGCAACGCCGTGATTGAGCTGGCCGCCGCCGCGGGCATCGAGGTGCGCGAGTGCGCGATCACCCAGCACGACGTCTACATCGCCAACGAATGCTTCCTCACCGGCACCGCCGCCGAGATCGTGCCCGTGGTGAAGGTCGACGACCGCGTGATCGGCGACGGCCGCCCGGGCGCCGTCACCCGGCAACTGACCGAACAGTTCCACGAACTGGTGCGAGCGTGAACCCCGGCGCCGCCGGGCGCGTTGACGCCCCCCGCCGCGGCGCCGTACCATCCACCAACCAGCACTGCCGGCCCACCCGCCGCCAGTTGCCGGGCGATTAGCTCAGTTGGCTAGAGCGCCGCCCTTACAAGGCGGATGTCGGGGGTTCGAGTCCCTCATCGCCCACTTGATGGCTTTCGACGGTCGCTGACAAGCGATATCTCAGCGGTCGCATGGCGGGCCGATTCACGATCGCCGTCGCCCGCGGCTTTGGCCGGCTCGGCTGACCATCCCGAGCGTGAGCGCCAGGGCGGCTAGCAACGCTGCCGACGGCTCGGGGGTCGCCGCCAGGGCATTCGCCGACGCTGCCCCCGCTCCGAAGTTGGCTTGCCAATCGGCCAAATCCGCCGCCCCCAGCGCGGTCGGGGACTCGCCCCGTTGCCACGCGAGAAAATCGCCGCCGTCTACGTCGAAGTCGCCGTCAAAATCGCCGGTCGGGCCCGGTGCCGTGACGGTGAGCATCGTGTAACCAGCCAGATCGCCTGTGGTGAGATACTCAAGCGTGTAATCGTCGCCGTAGGTGGCATCTGTGAGAGAAGCGAGATGTCCGTCCTCGGGATTCCAGTAGCGGATAGCGTCGTTTCCCTGGACGAATCCCAAGAACTGCGTCAGCGAGTCGTCGACATCACCGGGGATTGCCAGCATGCCGCCACTCGCCATAGCAATGGAATTGTCGTGACGCGGAGTCGCGCTAATCGTAAGCGCGTAATCAACCGTCAACAATCCGCCGTCAGTGATATTGAGCATCGCGTCCCCGCCGACATCAAGTACTCCACGGACGTTCCACTTCGATCCGGCGCCATGAATGCGAACCTTCCCGGATGAGCTGGAAAAGGACCCAATCGCACCCCAACTGCAGCTTACCTCGCCGCCGCTAGTGATGTTGAGCGTGCCGTTACCCCCACGCCCGACGTAAAGACCATAGTTACTGGTGGTCCAATTTGCGTTGGCGCCTGACACAGTCACATCGCCCACCGCGCCCCATTCGTAGCCGATGTACGCCCCTTCGCTGCGAACCGAGCCGCCTTCAGCGATTGCGACGTTCCCTCTGCCGCTAATACCGGCGTAGAGTGTCGAGCTATTCCAGACCGACCCCTCCCCCTCCACCGTAACCCAGCCAATGGAATTCTCATCGACGCCGATGCGGCTGTGTCCCTGATTGCTAACTGTTCCCCTATTGCTAATAGAAAGCGTGCCCGTGCCGGCGCGGCCAACCATGAGACCGCCGGTGTTGGTCAAAGTCGATCCCGAGCCATCGACCATCACGACGCCGCTGGAACCGGAAACATCCCCGATAATGCCTGTAAAGTTGCCGCCCGCCATGACGTACCCGCCGTTAGAAACGGTGAGCGAGCCTATTCCTTCACGACCAACTAAGAACTCGCCACGCAATTCCCAATTCGTGCCGGCGCCATCAACTGAAACCTGACCGGTCGACCCGGGGGCGTCGCCGATGACGCTCGTGTCTTGGCTGCGGAGTGCACCGCCTTGGGAAATCGTTAACATTCCGTGGCCGCTATTGCCAACCGAAAGAGACTCGTCGACAGACCAGCGCGAATTCAAGCCATTCACAGTGACCTGGCCCATGGAGCCCGAGTTCTGACCGACGCGTCCTGCGTTGGTCCGAACCGATCCACCTCCATTGATTTCAAGTATTCCTGAACCGTCGACGCCGATGTCGAGACTCTCGACACTGTGCCAAGTCGATCCTTCGCCAAGGACCGTTATCTGACCGAATGCGCCGGCTTGGTATCCCGCGTACCCAGACGACGACATGAGGTCGCTATCGGAATCAACGACTATCGTTCCGCTTGCTGAATTGCCAATGTAGGCAGTCGTTTCAGTTGTCCACGCTCCTGGATCAGCCGGGCCTATGTCGCCGGTCGAGTTGATGGCAGCCCGCACCGGAGCCGCCGAGTGATACAAGGTGACGACAAGAAGCGCAGAGCCTATGTGACGCAACATGAAAGGGCTGCGGGGCTGGAGAGCAAGGTGATTCGGGTACTCGCAGTGTAGACGATGGCAGTCGTTGTGTCCTGCAAAGAGTCGCCAATTGGCGGGAGTCGAGCCGGCCGCGGTCGCGTGAAACTGGCGAATACGGTGTATTTACAGCCGTCCCAGTGGGAAAACCCTCCGGTCGGGTCCTTCCGCCGCCCGCCCCACTGAGCCGACGCCCGCGATCGCACGTCAAGCACACAGACGCTCCCCAAGGGCCTCCCTCCACCACAACCAAGCACGTCGCTGCCCTCCTGCCAACCTCAGCGATTTCCACCTGCCCCCTCTGTCGAAACTCGCGAAGGCGTTCGCGACGCTGGCGGGCTGGTCGCGGGTGCTTAGATTGGCGAAGATAGTCACGTTACCGTCACTCCGGCATTAACACCGGCTGCACTTCCGCCGGCTGATACCGTCACGCCGGCCCGCTTGTGTTCTTCGCGTTCGGGCGAAACGGCGCCGATTCGTCAGCGGGCTGCGACGATCTCGGCCCGGGAGCGGTCGGGGACACTCGGCGACCGTTCCGTTACTCTGACCAGGGCGGGGCCCTCCATGGGAGGGTGTGCGGTTCCGTCACTTCGCTGATACTCTGGCGGAGCTTGGACTTCTGTCGATTCGTCGTGGCGCCAGGTTAGGGTGTTTGCTGCCGGCCGAGAATATCGCACGGGACGCAAGAGCGTGTATAATGGGCGGCGGCACTCGCTTCTCTCTCTTCCGGAACAGGAGATGGACTCATGAGGACGTTCGCATTCATGCTTCTCGTGGCAGTCGCTGCCGCAAACGTTGTTCGGGCCGATGTGTTCGGCAGCGGGGCGGATACGTTCGAGATTGAATTTGTGACCATCGGCGATCCTGGCAATCCTGCCGACACGACAGGAGCCCCGAACCCTGCCGGCTCAGTTCCCTATCAATATCGAATTGGCAAATTCGAGGTTTCAGAGGCCATGGTTGATATCGCGAATAGCATGAGTTACTTGAGAATTGTGCACGACGACCGAGGCCCCAACAAACCTGTCACCCAGATCAGCTGGTACGAGGCCGCCCGGTTCGTCAATTGGCTCAATACCACCAATGGCCACCCGCCGGCCTACAAGTTCGTTGCGAACAGGGGATTGCGATTTGAATTGTGGCAACCAGGCGACCCTGGATACAATCCGGCGAATGCTGTTCGCAATAGCTTGGCATTTTACTTTCTGCCCAGCACGGACGAGTGGTACAAGGCTGCCTACTATGACCCAACGTCAGGCGCCTACTACGACTACGCGACGGGGAGTGATATCTCGCCCACGGCAGTCGCCAGCGGTTCGGCGGCAGGCACCTCGGTCTACGGTCAGCCGCACTTGCAGGGCCCCGCCGATATCACGCTTGCGGGCGGTCTGAGTCCCTACGGCACTATGGCCCAAGGAGGCAATGCCTTCGAGTGGGAGGAGACGGAATTCGACTTGGTCAATGACATGGCTTCGTCTGTTCGCGGAACACGCGGCGCCTCTTGGGGACACTCCAGCGACTTCTTGCGGTCGTCGGTTAGAACTCCTTTTGATCCGGGTTTGGGGGCCTCGGACGTTGGCTTCCGCGTCGCCTCCCGCATTCCCGAGCCCAGCACGCTGTTGCTGGGCTTGGTTGGCTTCGGCTTGTTGCTGCGAACGAAGCGAGCGTCCCCTTAGATCGCCGCTACAGTGTTATCGTGGCCGTCGATGCGCTCGCTGGCTACAATCGGCCCCATGACGCTCCTGATCGCCAGCCTCTATCTCGGAACGCTCGCCGTGGGATCGTTCATTGCGATCGCCTGCAGTGATTCCGTCTTAAGCGTGCTTCTTCCAAGTGATGCGGAGTGCGACCCTTGGCCGCTGTGGCTGTTTTGTAGCGCGACGATGATCTGCGCCGTTGCATATTTCGTCAATGACGGGCCCAACCGGGGCGACTGGATGACCGCGGGCGCCGGCGTCGCGCTGGTATATCTCTGGTGGGGCATGTCGGAACGATTCCGAGAGGGTGACCAATGCGGTTGTTATTGCTCGCGCTGGCGTTCGCGTCAGGTTGTTCCGTTCCGCCTCCAAATTGTGGCCCGGCGACGATTACCGAAGGCTTTCCTGCGACAGTCTCGATTGTCATTGACAACCCGGGACGGCAACCGTTGCAGGTCACCCGTGTCACGTCGATCATATCGCAACACCACCTGCTCGTGGCGCGGGGCGCAGGCATGCCGGCAGAATTCTCCGACGCCTGCGTGGTGACTCAGGGCGATGTCGCCGCTGGCGGAAAATCCACGGTTGAGTTTGAGTGGGTATGGAAGTCTCCGCCTAATTCACCGGCGGCGTTGGCGGTCGTGGAAGCGTCCTTTCGGATCGAGTTTAGCAGCGGAGCCGTTGACACAACTGGGATCAACGCCGCCGTGCTAGAATCTCAACCAGACGTTTTCGCGATGACGATCGCAAACAGGAATGAGTCTGCTACTGTTCGGCGGCGGGTCATTGGGCTCACTGAGGAAATCTCAGGGAGTTCCGATCGTCTCGACGAGATTCGACTTTGGGCGTCGGGTAAGTTGCCAGCCGACAACACCAAATAGTCGCTCCGGCCCCCCATCACGCCCCGGCCGTGCTACGCTCCGCGGCATGACACACCGCGTGATCGACTTGCTGGATTTCACCCTCGACGCCGATCAGGCGCTGATTGGCCCGCTGGACCGCCGGGGACTCTCCGAAGCTGGTTGCCCCAACGGCTGGCCACTTCGACCGCAGCGCCGCACGATCGATCTGCGGGCCGGCGATAAGATCCTCTGCGAGGGGCGCTGGCATTGGTTCAGCGAGTCTAAGGCAATCGCGTCGCCTGACGACGCGGGCGGGTACATTCACCGCGTTGTGGAGGACGTGCAGCGGATTGCGTCGGGGTCGGGTGAGCAGGCCGTGCTACGCCGGAGAGAGCGGCACGAATCTCCGCAGAAAACGCCGTACGCAGGGGTGGCGGCGATCCGCATTCCGAATTCACCGTGCGTTTCGCACGACGACGCCCCAAATGCCGGCTCGCAGGCTACAATCGCGGTTGTCGACGCGGTGTCAGATCTGTTTGGCTGCCATTGCGCCTGTTTCGAGCGGGACAAGCTCATTCGCCACAGACCGAGGAGCCGCATCGTGCCGCCACGCGGGAATCGCACAGCTGACATGGGCGCCCGAGGTTTGAGGTCTCCCTGGAGCCTGGTGGTGATAGTCTGCCTCGCCTTTTGCGGTCAGCGGGCGGCCAGCGGCGGGACCGTGCAGGTCGCGCTGTTCACCGGCTTTAACGCCGGCGCCAACGCCGGCATGGACGTCCTCAATGAATTCCTGGCCGCGTCGGCCGTGAACGACTACACGGGCATGGTCTTCGAGTGGACGCAGCGGGAAAATGCGTTTGACTGGATTCAACAGCACGCCGAGGAACGAACCACGCTGGTCGTCATCGGCCATAGCTTTGGCGGGAATAGCGCTCTGCAATTGGCCAACAACTACCTCAAACCTGCGGGGGTCGCGGTCGATCTGACGATTCAAATCGACTCGGTCGAAAACTTCTACACGGGCTGGAACAACGTCTTGCCGAGCAATGTCGAGGCCGGGATCAACTACTTTCAGCACGCCACCGGATTTCTCGAACCGCAGGGCGAAGACTACGTGCAGGGCGCGCAGAATTATAACGTGGAGGTCCTGTTCAACGACACGTCGATCACGCACACCTCGATCGACAACGATCCACGGCTGCACAGCCGCATCGTGCAGGACATCTTGGAAAACCTCAATCAGCCGACGGCCGACTTCGATGGCGACGGACTGATCGATGGCGCCGACTTTCTCAAATGGCAACGGGGCGAATCGCCGCGGGGCGGTAGCGCCGACGACTTGGCGTTGTGGCAGTCGCAATACGGCGCCGGCGGGCCGGCGTCCGCGTCGGTCGCCGTCCCTGAACCAGCTTCGGCAACACTCGTTGCAATTGTGGTTGGATTCGCAGCCATCGTTGGTCGCAACCGAGCCAAGATTTACCCGAGGAGGTCGGGGGACTCGTTGGCGCGCCGGTGAGATGGCTCACTCGTTGCCGCTGATCATGCCGTCGGCGGGGCCGCTATTGCGTCTGGCGACCCACGATTCGCCGAAGTGCGTCAGCGCCAGGTCGAATGCCGCTCGATGGCGTGTCGCGCCTGACCGCCGCTGCGCCTCTTCGCGGCGCGGCGTCTGCGGCCGCGGCGACGACTCGCCGGTCAACGACCGGGATAGGCCACGCTCCATTCCGTCTTGATGCGGCCCATTGAAGACAGCTTCGTCGCGCCAGGCGTCTTGAGCGATTGCGTCGTCGTCCATCAGCAACGCAATCCCGGCAAAGTCGCTCTGCCTGGACGCTTCAATCGCCTCGGCCGCTTGGTCAGAAAACGCAGCGGCCACCGCGGGCGCCAACGTGGTTCCGAAAGAGGCGCCCCATTGGGCCAGATCGGCGCCATCGACGTCGCGATCGGCGTCGGCGTCGCCATCGGCCGCCGTGGCGGTAAGCTGTGCGGCGCCAAACCCGCGCTGCCAAATGAGGAAATCGCCGCCATCGACGTCGGCGTCGCCGTCGAAGTCGCCGGGGACCGCCGGACCTTCGCCGCTCGTGCCGGGCGAACCGCCGCGGTAGTAACTGGCCCGCCAGTTCGCACCGGCGGCGGGATCGGCAAAGGGATCGACAATCTCCACCGAATGGCCGCCGCCGTCGGCAACAGCCGGCCATGGAAAACTATCGTCGTAGGTGAAATCCTGGATCGTCTGCCCCTGGGCCCCAAGCAGGGCAATCCGCTCGCCGCCGTTCGATAGACTCGCCGATCCGTAGCCCTGGGGCGCCAGGTTCACGCCCGCGCCGTAGACTGCGGCAAAGGCAACCGGGTCCTTGGCCACCACGATCCGCGCACCGGCGGCGAGTTCGATGCCCGCGGGGAAGGAGTAGGGCGTTGACGCAAACTGAGCGATTTGCACGCCGTCGAGACTCACCGGCTGATTGCTCGGGTTGAGCAATTCGATGAACTCGAGAGACTGCTCGTCCGCCACGCCGGCCTGCGGCGCCGGGTTGTAATGGAACTCCACAAGGCGGAGGTTCGAGGCGTCCGCCGGCGCCACGGAGGTAAACTCGGCCTCGTTGGCCGCCGACCAGACGCCGCCGCTAAGCGCACGGGCCCGCACTTGGACGGCGCCAACGATGTCCACCGGCGTTCCATTGTAAAGTTGCGCGGTCGCCGAGACGGCGCCGCCGATCGCCCGCGGGTCGGAGCCGTCGGTCGTGTACCAAATCGCCCCGGCCGGCGCCGACATCGTCAAGTCGTAACCCGCCGGCACTTGTCCGCCAAATTGGCTGAAGGTCGGCGCGGTGACGTTTGAGTAGAGTCCCGCCGAACGCAGCTGATTAAGGAAGATGGATTGGCGGTTGTTGAGGAAACCCAGCACGTTGCCGATTTCGTTGATCCATTGAGTCTCGACGAGAGGCGTGCTGTAGTGCATATCGCCCCAACGCGCCGATTCGGCAACGATCGCCTCGGCAATTTCATCGGTAATGTCCAGATAGCGAGCCACGGACTTGGCGGTCGAGAGCGGACCATCGTTGAAGAACGCCCGATGCACGCGGTCGGCAAAGGCGATGCGGAATTCCTCGCTCGACTTCAAACTCGAATAGGGGATGGCCGCCCCCTCGGACACGCCAGTTCGATTGGTCGTGACGCTGGACCCGAGCCCCAAGGCGGTTTCCGTGTCCCAACTGATGAATTTGAAGCCCGTGCTGTCGGGGACGTTCTCCCGCACGGCCCACCAGTTGCGATGCGGCCAATCGACGTTGCCCATGTAGAAATTGAGCATCAAGTAGTCGATGTAGTTGGTCGCGTCGAGGTACGTGGCCAAGGCGGGATTGTCCGACCCGTCGGGATTGAGCCCCAGTACCTGCATGTAGGCCGCCGTCTTGGCCGATTGCGACGACGCCGAACCGACCGCGTGCGACAGCGAAACCAGCGTGTTCCAGGCGTCCATCGTGCCGCTGTTGATGGCGCCCGAATTGATGGCGTCCCAGTCGTCCTTGGCGCCGCCGAAATAGCTGGCCGCGAACGAGTCGTCCGGCCGCTCGACTGGCGTGTAGAGCCCCCAATAGACGCCGTTGATATAAAGATGCACTCGCGAATGATGCGACGAAGGCTGGCCCAGGGCCAGTTGCGACTCGTTGCCAAACGCGTTGCGGGCGTACTGGGCCTTAGCGCCCGCGGCGTCCCACGCGTAGCCGTCGTTCGAATCCATGCGGAGCACAATCGTGTCGAACGACGACGCGGCGTCGTTGCCGAATAGCGGGAAGTCGAGCTTGGTATTGCCCTCGTAAATCCCCTTGAACACCAACCGCATCGAATGCTTCTTGCTGAGCGAGTCGTTGCGAAAAGCGCCGCCGTGCATGCGAACGCCGGCGTCGATCTGGAACTCTTCTCCTGTCGCCGGGTCGATGTACTCGACGCTCACAGCGCGCTCCCAGGCGCTGCCGCTGGCGGTTGAGTTGGTGTAGATGCCGGTGGGGCCGAACAGATCGTCGACGTCCATCACCAACGACATCGTGGGAATGGCTTGGAGATCGTCCTTGATCGTCGCCGCGTAAATGCCGCCGTACTTGTCGCCGCCAATCGAGACGCCGGACGAGTTGAAGTTGCCAATGACGTCAGGGTCGAGACCGTAGTCGGCGCTGAAGGGCCCCCAGTTCGCGGGGAAGCCTTTATTGAGCGTGTTCAGATAGGTCTGCTGGACAATGTCGTCGACGAAAAAGTACGAGCTCGTCGCGGGCGACGACGGCAGGTAGCCGTCGTGGAACGCTTGCACGCGAATGGTCGTCGTGGCCGAGACAGTGATCGGCGCCGAGTAGAGCGAACCGTTGGTCGGCGAAGGCGCCGAGCCGTCGGTCGTGTAGTAGACGTCCCCCGGCGATACGCCGCTGTCAATGCTCAACTGGAAGGGCGCTGAGTAGAACCCATGGGGAACGCTCAACGTCGGCGTCGCAACAATGCCCGCATAACCCTCGCTGTTCGGCGCGCCGGGCGTGGGATTGGGCATGTATTCCAGCGCCAACGTGTCGTCGACGAGCTCCGTCGCCGTCAGCCGAGGAACGGACAGCAGGTCGGAACTGACGTCGGTGATGTTCAGAGCGTGAATCGCGAGCACGTTCGTGCCCGCAACTAGGCTGTTCAGGTACGGCGTCAGGTTAAACTTCTGCGGCTGGACGGCCAAATTGTCGTCCCGATTCTCGGTGGCGTGCGATTGATAATTCGGCAAGGCAGGCGCGGCCGCCGACGCGACGCGCACGCCGTTGAGATAGGCGACGAAGCCGTCGTCGTACTGCATATCGAGGGTCAGGGAACCCAGCGCCGCGGGATCTGCGACGTCGAAATCGATTCGCTGGTAGACGCTGGTGGGATTCGAGTTCCACTGAGACGCGACGTTCAGGTCCACCAGTGGAGTAAAGTCGACGGCCCCGTTGGTGAGCAATTCGAATTCCGCGACCTGAATCGCAACGGGTTGGTTTTGCCCCGTGACCCCGAACTCCGTTTGCAGGTCAAACCGGTAGTACTCGTAGGCGACGTAGTTCTCGAATTCATAGAGTCGCGTTTCAAACCGACCGGCAAAATTTTGCGCCGTGCGCGTGTCGATGACCGTGTAGTTGTTGCCGTCGTTCGAGCCGCTCAACGTCCAGGAATAGGGATCGCGATCCTCCGCGTCGTTGGCCGACGTGATGGTGTAAGCGCTAACGACTTGCTTGACATTGTCGTCGAATTGAAACTCGTAGTAGGTGCCGGCGGGCATAAAGGCCAGCCACTTAGTAGCGGTGGAATTGTCGAGCGCCTTGTCTGGCTCTTCATTGGTGGGCGACCCGGGAAAACCGCCGGCCGAGATTGTGCCGTTGACGACGCCATTCTCCTCAGGATCCGTGAAGTCGCCGCCAATCAGCCCTTCGGACAGTAGCGTGCCGTTGGGGATATTGGGCGGCGGGGCGTTGCCGACGTCGTAGCCCAGCCCCGAACCGCTGGAGGTCAACCAGCCGGCGTCATTAAACGAATTTAACGTCCATGCCGGCGGCACGCCAACCGACGGCGCATCGAGCGCGCCGTTGACGGGCAACAAGGCCGTCATTGGCGAGGCGGGGCCGACAAGCTCCAGCGCATTGACGTTCTCGTTGACGCCGTAGGAAACGTCGGTGCGCTGCGCCGGGTACTCGGGCGCAAATTCGTGAACTACGGTGTTCGCCGCATCCGTCAACGCGAGATACTCGCCGTCGGCGCTCAGACCGAAGTTTGCGTGCAGGCGGCCGTCGGCATCGACGTAGTCGTCAGTCGGCTGCCCCGAGGCGAACACGACCAGATAACCGCCCGGTTCAAGGACCGTCTGGGGCGCTGCGGGAAACGTCCACTTCGCCGGACTCTGCTCGTCGTCAGTGAGGTGCCAGCCGGCCAGATCCACCGTCGCGGTCGTGGGATTGTAGATCTCGATCCAATCGGACGACTCGCCGTCTCCGTCGAAGAGCGTCGTGCTATTGGACGCCATGAACTCGCTAATCAACGGACTTGCGCTGAGCAGATGGCGGTGCTCTAAGATCTCAAGCGAAAGCACTCGACGGCCAGGCGAAGGGTAACGCGTATCGGAGCGAGATGGCATAGGTGCGAACACGGATGAGACTGCAAAGGAGACAGGCCCCGGCGAGCGGCGCCGGTGGCGCGCGCCGGTCTGCGAGCAACGACGCCGACGCCCTGGCTTGCGCGACTCCCGGCGTCAAACGGCATTTATCAACCGGGGAGACGAATCACAGCGTCGGCAACGGCGATTTGGAGGACGACCGTCCGCCAAACGACGCCCGCAAAACAACGTTTGCCGACTCTGCAGTTGGGAAAAAACTCCGCGGTCGACGTCACGCTGGTCTAGAAAAGCGCCCCAGCGACGAACCGCGTCTTTCAGCGTGATCCCTTCCGCCGGGCAATGCAAGTCACTGGCGCCGCAACTTGTTTCGCCGAAGCCGTTGAGCGACCACGACCTAATTTGTCATTTCGCCGATCGGCGCGTCGCGGCCTCCCGAGGCGTCAAAAATCGTCACGCGGATGTCGTCGAAATCCTCATCGATGCCGGACCCGTAGGAATCTTCCATGCCGATGACCACGCACCCCTGTTGTTCATTGCAAACCTTGATCGCCGACGATTCCCACGTTGAGCCATTCCCAGCAGGCAAGATCGACGTCCTGTGTTCGCCGAACAGCGCCAATTGCAACTCAACGTCGCCGCGGTTCTCAAGCAGCACGCCGCCGAGATTCGCCGACAGCCCTGTCCCGCGAGTCGCGCTCCACAGAATCTCGCCCGTCTCTTCGTTGGCGAGAAAGACGCAATTCTCCAATGCTGCCGCGGTGGTCACCCCCAGCACGACCAACTCGCCCGGAGCCAGCCGAAAACGGTGCATTTCCGAGGGTTCCGTCCGTGGCGTTCCGACGCTCTCCAGCGCGGCGCCGACGACGCGCAAACCTCCCAACGGGCGCCGCTCGTCGCGACTTCGCGATTCGATATGCAGCATGACGGAAATGTCGTCGTAGTCACCGTCAGCCGGGACGCTATGCGGCCGGACGTACGACTCAATACCCCCATCGTCACAGCCCAGCAGAACCACATCCGGCTCGTCAATCACGACCTTCATGTCGCTGATTCGCCACCGCAAATCATCCATGTCGCTGAGCGAATCCGGATCCACGACTTGATGAATGCCGGTGAGCAGATAGTACTTCGGCATCGCGGAATCGTTGGAGGCCGACCAGGTGCCCAGCAGGCCATACTGGCGAGTCGTTCGCAGATAGCCGCTGCCATCCCGAATATAGTTGTTGAACGAAACGCTCCGGCGAATCGGCATGCCCCGGGCATCGAGTTCGGTAATGGAAAAGTTGTTTTCCGACCTCGCATCGGCGGTGATGACCACGTCGGCCGTCTCGCCTGGCTTCAGTTCAAGCAGGTAAGCATTCACGGTCGCCCCGGTACTCAACTGCAAGGCGACGCGGCCCGGGCGCACCTCAGCCGCCACGAGATCGTTCTCAATGGAGTTCGCGAAGTAGGGTCCCGTCCACTTCACGTGCGTCACCTGCGGAATCCGCCACATCTCGCTGGGTTCGGCCGCAGCGGGCGGTTTCTCTGCAACGACGGCATGCGCCGACGCACCGTCGGGGCCTGCTCCGCGCCACAGGGGCGCGGCCGCCAAGAGCCCGATCAACCCTGCCGCCGTCGCCGCGCCAATCCCCCATCTGCGACGAGAGGACCGGCGATCGCTCACGGGCTCGGCAAAGCCATTGGACGGAACCAACAGTTGGCTTGAATCCGCAGAGACGCTGGCGCCTAGCAACGTCTGGCATTCAATCCCCAACAGGACGTGCGTGTCCATCCATTGCCAGTAGTGGTCCTGCAATTCGGGATTGTCGAGCAAAATCTGTTCGAGCTCGCCCACCAATGACTGGCTGGAGCCCTCGTCGGCTAGCTGCGACAACAGCGTTTCGAGTTGGCGTATGTCTGCCCGCGTTATCATATGGTTACGTCGTTTGCAAAAAGTCCTTGCCTAAATCCTCTTGTCGCATACCCGTTTTACGAAGAATACGATCCCTCGCTTCCGAGCGAGAGGCGACGCTCAATGCACCGGCGCAGCGATTTTCGTATCCGAAACAGGCACGATTTGACCGCAGCGGGCGTCTTTTGGGTCTGCTCCGCAATCTCGCAAATGGCGCTGTTGGAAAAATAGCGGTGGACCAGCATCTTCTTGTCGCCTTCGTTGAGCGACTGGACGCAAACCCGCAACGCACGCCGCGAGGGTTCGATGTCTTTTGAGGCAATCGGCCGCTGGACCAGCTGCGACACCAACTCGCTGCTGAAGACGTGTCGATCGCGTCCCCGGTCTCGGAGCCACGCTTTTACCTGCCAGAGCGCCACGGAGCGCGCCCAAGCGTCAAAACTGGTTCCCGGACGAAACTCTTCGGCCTTTCTCCAGAGGACGATATTTGCCTCCTGGAGAATATTACCGGCGTCGTTCGGGTCTCCTACAAGTCCGCAAATGTATCGAAACAGCCCCACCTGGGCGCCCGTCAACAGGCGAACAAACTCATCGCTGGAGCCCCCCCGAGGGCTCTCCTCCGGAAATCGATCAGGTCCAAACGGTTCGGGTGGGAGTCGTGAGGCCATGGACATGAGCTCGATGGCTTGAGCGGACGAGTCGCGACGCAATCGGCCGAAAACGAGAATCCGGCCAGATTCTTACCGCCGAACGATACCAGTCCGCAGGACGAAGGCAACCCAGCCCAGCCACCTGGGCAGCCCCTGGCGCGCGGCTCGCCTTGCGAAGCACGAAATCACACAATCATCTTATTTGACAAGAGGTTGCGACAATTGGCGCCCAGCCTCCTCCCGCCATTGGCACACTGCCTGCGGCGGATCTCTCACGCCAAATGAACCATTCTCAGCTGGACCAATCGCAGCCCTCTCCGAATAGAAATACCACGGTAGACCGCAGGGTTGCAAAAAAACCGCGTGGACGGGCTAGCCCGACGCCGCCCAGCCGCTCGCCAACGGCCTCCATGCAGTTCCGAACTGGCGAAAGGCTCGCGGCTTGCCGCACATACTCCATCCACGCCCGCCACACGCTGGACCGACTTGACAAATCTGCCACCAATTTCGATCTCTCGCAGGCCTCCCGCCTAAGCGATTTGCCCGCTGGTCCAGGATTGACCATTCCAACGAAGGCGTTTCCCAGCGCCCAGCTCGACGCAAGTTGTTTATCACAATCGGATTTCGGACGAGGTACGACCCTCCTCTGCTCCGGCTACGAGGCCGACATGCGGATTACCGCATTCGCAAATCAACGGCGCATCTTGCCGCCGCCTGACAGTTTGCGAGTAAAACTCTCAAAAAAAACGAGATCATCGGCAACCTCGCGCCACCGACTGGTATTTCCTTCTACAGGGCAAATCGGCGTCGACGAAGTGGCGAAGCATTCTCGTCTTCCTGCCAAAGTGTATTCGCGGTTCGCATGACCGCCGATTTTCCCGCCATGTCGTCTACGACCCCAGGGCAGCAGGGTCGTGAGAGCCGTTTACGCCGCAGCGTCGGCATGAGGTCACTCCAGCATGGGGGCCAATGTTGCCTAGTTTTTGACACGAAGAGGGCGTCGAGCTTGTCGCTTGGCAGCGGGGCGCCCGGCAGGTCGGATATGAGGCTATCCGACCGTTTGCCGAAGCGAAGCTGCGGTTAATCGCCGCAAATGAGTTCTGGAATAGAGTAGCGGCAGGGTTACGACATAGTTTTGTTCGCTCGCGCGGGCAAGTTCGGTGGCCAAGGCAATTTGTAGGCCTTGGCTACCAAGCCGGCAGCGAGCGACGATTTTGGTCGCGCGCCGCGGGCAGACACTCCCGCGACGGGCGGATCGACCGAGAAGCTGCGTTGGTCATGCGGGGGCAAGCGACCGGCGCTCGCTTCTCGGTCGTCCGCTTCGTCGCTGAGCGCGATCGCAGAATTTGAGGGCGCACGTCAAGAGAATGGCGTTGCGCACAGTGGCAATCACCCCGAATTGAGACCGCCGTGAACATGGTCCGGGCGGGAGATTGCGTTGTGGAAGTCGTTCAAATCGTACGCAGTGCAACCGAGAACCAGACTGAACAGCTCATCGCTTTTAGGAGATTTGATTGCCATGACGAGGTTTCTTAAGTCGTTTGCCGCATCTCTGGGGTTGCTGGCCCTGTTGTCCCAGGCGCATGCCGCGCCGTTCCTCAGCACCAACGATTTCATCATCGCGATCGACACCGACCCGGCGAATTTGCCGAGCAACTACCCCGGCGGTGAAGCGCCGATCAACGCCCTTGATGGCGCAAGCACGTCGAAGTATCTGAACTTCGCCAAACTAAACTCAGGCATTATCGTGCAGCCGTTCATTGGCAGTACGACGGTCCAAAGCATCCAGCTGACCACTGGTGACGATGCGGTCGAGCGGGATCCCTTTTCGTGGGAGTTGTATGGGACGAACGATCCGCTGTCGTCGGTCGACAATGGCGACGGAAGTGCGGAGAATTGGACGTTGATCGCGCAAAACGACGCAAACTTGCCGGAGGAGCGTCAAACGCTTGGCCCCGTGCAATCGTTTAGCAATTCGACGTCGTACTCGGCCTACCGCGTCCTCTTCCCCACCGTCAAAGACCCTGGCGGGGCCAACTCGATGCAGATTGCTGACATTGGGCTGTACGAATCAAACGACGCCAGTGGTCTGAGCGTTTGGGACGCATTTGAAACTGACGTTGTCGCGTTCGCCTATGCCCAACCCGATTCGAGATACTTCGACTACGAGGGCCCGGAAAACGTGCTTGACGGCAGCACGTTGGTACCGCGAGCTCCGCAGAGCGGCTATCCTGCGGCCGAGGGCCCGACGAATATCCTCGATGGCAACAGCGGAACGAAGTTCCTGAACTTCGGCGACGTGAACTCGGGCTTCATCGTCACCCCCGCATCGGGTGCGGCGCAAGTGCAAAGCTTTCAGATTACCACGGCCAACGACGCCGCGGTACGCGATCCGGGAAGCTGGCAGCTATACGGCACGAACGATCCGATCGTCAGCCTCGACAACAGCTACGGCGACGCCGAAAGCTGGACCCTGCTGGACGGAGGCGACTTGGCGTTGCCCGATGAGCGCTTCACCATGGGATCCGTCGTGCCGGTGAGCAACGCCGGGACGTACACGTCCTACAAGATGGTGTTCCCCACGGTCAAAGGCCCCAATGACGGCACCCTGCAGTTCGCCGACATGTCCTTTTACACTTCGACCGACGGCACCGGGTCCAACATCCTGGCGCCGGGAGATGCGATCCTGGCGATCGACGAATCCCCGGCGACGCAGCTTACCAAATATCTTAACTTCGGCGGCGAGCGCAGCGGCTTGATTGTGACGCCCGACGCCGGCGCCAAGGTGCTGACGGGCTTCCAGATCACGACCGCCAACGACTTTGATTCGCGCGATCCGACAAGCTATGAGATTTACGGCACGAACGATCCGATCACCAGCGAAGCCAACGGCAACGGCGACAGCGAGAACTGGACGTTGATTTCCTCGGGCGCCCTGGATCTGCCGTTGGAGCGTCAAACAGATGACGAGCTAATCTCGTTTGCCAACTCGACTGCTTATGCATCGTACAAGGTCATCTTCCCGACCCTGAGGGATCCCGGCGAGAACTTTGACAACTCGATGCAGATTGCCAACATCCAGTTCTTTGACGATTCGGTCGGCGTCGACGTCGACCTGAACGACGACGGCAAGGTCGATGGCGCCGACTTCCTGCTGATCCAGCGGACCAACCCCGCGTTGACCGGCGACTGGCAAAGTCAGTTCGGCGCGACCGGGCTGGCCTCGGCCGCCGCGGCGGGCGTGCCGGAACCGACTTCGCTGGTCTTGGTCGTTGCGGCGGCTGCCCTGATGGCAGCCGCCGGCCGCGGCCGGATCGGACGGAGCTAGCAGCCAAGGTCGGCAAACAATTCGTATTCGTGTCTTAGGAGCCGTTGGATGTCTCGGCGAGAAAATCTGAGGAGTCGTGGTTTCACGCTGGTCGAGTTGCTGGTGGTGATCGCCATCATCGGCGTTCTGGTGGCGCTACTGCTGCCCGCCATTCAGGCCGCCCGCGAGGCGGCCCGGCGGACGCAATGCACCAACCAGGTGAAGCAGATGATGACGGCGATGCTCAACCACGAGAGCGCCAAGCAGGCGTTTCCCAGCGGTGGCATCATTCCGTGGCCCAACATTCAGGACTACCTGACAGGCCCAAACGGTCGACCGTACGGGCCCGAAAAGCAGGGTCTAGGATGGGCGTATCAAATCCTTCCATACATCGAAGCGGACAACGTCCTGAATATTTCGAATCAGGCAACGTTGAACGAAACCGTCGTTCCCATGGTCAACTGTCCGTCGCGAAGGGGTGCGTCGTTTTATGTCGACGACATAACGGGTGAAAGAACGTCGCTAATGGACTACGCCGGTGCAGTTCCTTACCCCTCGGATAGTCAGAAGGGCCTCCCACCAGGAAGACCCGCTCCCTGGTACAACGTGACGGCGAGCGGCGGGGCGAACGACACAATAGGTTGCAACGAGGAGGGATTTTGGGGCGCCAAAGGAAATGATCAGCCAGTCCATACGATCAAGCCGATCTCCTTTTTTGACGGCGATCCCAACTGGTACGGATTCTGGGGCGTGATTGTTCGCAGCAACCTATGCGTCGGCTGTGGCGGCGTATCCGGATACTATACGAAGATTTCCTTCGCCCAAATTGAGGACGGATCGAGCAATACGATCGTTATCGGCGAAAAACGCATGTTCCCCTCACGCTACGATACTGGCGATTGGGCCGACGACCGCGGTTGGACCGGCGGGTGGGACGCTGACATCTTGCGGTCGACGATTTGTGAGATCGGTCCCGATGAGGACGTCCCCAACGATTCCTTACACCAACGTGAGTATCAAAGACTCGCCGGTTTTCGGTTCGGTTCGGCACACACCGGCGGAATGAATGCTGGCTTTGCTGATGGTTCGGTCCATTTTATGGGATACGATCTCGAGCCTCGGACGTTCAACAGTCTGGGGCATCGCAGCGACGGGGCGACTATTGACACGGGGGCGCTGTGATCAGACAACGCCTGCAAACATGCGTCGTCACGATTCTACTTGGCGTCGTCGCTGCTACCGCTGGATGCACCGGCGATGGAACGTCTGCCGATGCGCGCGATCAGAAGAATTCACGTTTGGGATTCTTAGTGAAGCTTCATACTTACGCTATCAAGCAGCTCCGGCATCCGCCGCGAAGCGAAAGTGAATTCAAGGAATTCGTCGCCAAGCAAGACGCCTCTATGTTTGAGCGGATGAACGTCGCTTCGGCCGATGAGTTGTTCGTCTCGGACCGCGACGGCAAGCCGTACGTCGTGATCTACGGCAAGCCGCCCGTTGGGGCTGTTGGCATCGTGGCTTACGAATCAGAAGGCGTCGATGGCGTGCGCGAAGTAGGTTTCGATACGGGAGACGTACTGAGCATGACAGCCGAAGAATTCGCTAAGACGGGACTGTAACGACCAGCCGCTGGGTCGGTTTCGTGAAATATCGCCGCTGCCGCTGGCGACGTGCTTGCCGCACTCTAGTTTTGCGTTCTTGCGCACTCGCAGCGTCGCACCGTAGCGCACTCAACATTGAGAGGCAACGCTGTGGCTATTCCCCATCGGCCGCGAAACCACGGGGCTCTGTCCCGCGGTCGCCGGCCTGTTTCGCATAGTTTGCATGTCGAGCATCTTGAGCCGCGGCATCTGCTCGCCGGCGACGTGTTCCTCATCAACTTCCAGTTCGACGAAGTGCCGACGCCCGACAGCTACGTGCGCGACGTCGGCGCCCTGTTCGGCGATCGCGGCAACGGCCTCACCTACGGCTGGTCGTCCGATCACACCGACGTGTCCCGCGACCGGGGCGTCGATCTCGATCAGCGCACCGACACGCTGATTCACTTTCACCAGAACGCCAACTGGGAATTGCAGCTGCCCAACGGCGACTACGAGGTGACGGTCGTCGTGGGCGATCCCGGCACCAACGACGGCGTGCATACCGTGAACGTCGAGGGGGTCAGCTTCTTTGCGGCTGTGCCCGACGGAAATACGCCGCTGTTGGCAACGCAGGTCGTGACAGTGGCCGACGGCCGCCTGACGCTCGATCAGGGCGCTGCCGCGGACAAGGCGACGCGCATCGACTACATCCACGTGATTGGCGTGCCCAGCGCCCCCAACGCGGCGCCGGCGGCGCCAACGGTCACTGAGCCGGCCGCCGAAGGGCAACAGGTCAATCCCACCGACGTCCACATGGAAGCCGTGGGCTTTTCGGATGGCGACGGGAACGCCCATAAGTCGTCCGACTGGGAAATCTGGACGACCGGCGCGAGCCCCGAACTGGTGTGGGCGACCATCGGCATTCAGGGCGTCGAGCGTCTGCACACCCACCTGGGCGACGGCTTTTTCCAGAACTCCCACGCCGGCCGACTCGACCTGTTGCCCAATACGGACTATCAGCTGCGGGTGCGGTTCCGCGACGATGCCGGGTCGGTCAGCGCGTACTCCGTTCGCAACTTTCACACCACCAGCGCCACAACGACGTTCCCCCTGCAGATTGAAGACGTTGTGGCATCGCCGGCGCCCGCTTGGGACACCGTGTTCGGCGCGCCCGTCGAGCTGCCGGACGGCACGACGATCCTGTCGCCCGGCGATGCGATCGTGGCCATCGACACCGACGGCAACAGTTCGTATCCGGGCGGCGAATCGCCGCCCAACGCCGTCGACGGCACGCTCGCCAAGTATCTCAACTTTGGCGAGATCAACTCGGGCTTCATCGTGACGCCGGCGACCGGTTCGTCGACCGTCACCGGATTTCAAATCACCACGGCCAACGACGCCGACGAGCGCGATCCCACCGCGTGGCAATTGTTTGGGACGAACAGCCCCGTCGTCAGCACCGACAACAGCACCGGAGCCGGCGAGAGCTGGACGCTGATCGACTCGGGGTCCGTCGCGCTGCCGCTTGCGCGCGATACGCTGGGGCCGTTGGTGGCCGTGACCAACACGACCGCGTACACGTCGTACCGGATGGTGTTTACGGGAGTGCGGAACTCGGGGGCCGCCAACTCGATGCAGATTGGCGAGATCCAGTTCTTTGCCGACGACGCGGGTCCCGCAACGCCGCCGTCGCTGCGCATGGAAACGCCGGATGGCACGCCGCTGCTGCGAATCGACGGCGACTCGGCGCCTGGCAATCTTGTGACGGACTCTCCCACGCTGCCGTCTCACAAGCCGGTGCGAATCGTGATCGACGCCGGGTCGCGCGGCCTGTTTTTAGGCCAAAGCGATCTGACCTTCACCGACGAAACAGATAACGAACACACGATTTTCCTGCCCGAGGTTGATCTCGCCGCGGGCGAGTCGCTGACTCTTTGGGCGGCACTGGACGGGGCGACGTATTTTGGGACCGCAGGGCAGACGGCCCCCAATTTCGACAGCCTCGCCCGTGCCGCCCAACTTGATTTGCCGTTTATTGCCCTGCAATCCGGCTTCATCGTCGAGGAGGTGGCGGGCGGCATGCAGTTGCCGACCAACATCGCCTTCGTCCCCAACCCTGGCTCCGCGCCCGGCGACCCGCTGTTTTACGTCACCGAGTTGTACGGCACGATCAAGGTCGTCACCAACGACGGCACGACCAGCGACTACGCCACCGGGCTGCTCAATTTCAATCCGACCGGCAACTTCCCCGGCTCCGGCGAGCAGGGACTCACGGGAATCGTGGTCGATCCGGCCACCGGCGATGTGATCGTCTCGCGCGTTCGCGACACCGACGGGCAACCGGGCGGCGCCCATCACCCGCAGGTCGTCAAGTTCACCAGCCTCGACGGCGGTCTCACCGCCGCCACCGAAACGGTGCTGTTGGACATGGTGGGCGAGTCACAGGGGCAATCGCACCAAATCTCCAACGTGTCGATCGGGCCCGACGGGATGCTATACGTCCACAACGGCGATGGATTTGACGCAAGCACGGCGCTGAACCTCGACTCGTACCGCGGCAAGATTCTGCGAATGACGCTTGACGGCCAACCGTTGGCCGACAACCCCTTCTACAACGCCGGCAACGGGATCAACTCGCGCGACTACGTCTACGCATACGGTTTTCGCAATCCGTTTGGCGGCGCCTGGCGCGCGGCCGACGGCACGCACTATGAGGTCGAGAACGGACCGAGCAGCGATCGCTTTGCGAAGGTCAACCCGGGGCAGAGCTATCAGTGGGACGGCTCCAACGCGTCAATGTTCACCAACGCGCTGTACAACTGGGATCCGGCCCACGCCCCGGTGAACATCGCGTTTGTGCAGCCCGAGACGTTTGGCGGCAGCGGCTTTCCCTCGCAATACTGGGACCAGGCCTTTGTCAGCGAATCGGGCCCGACTTACGGCTTAGGTCCGCAGGTCCTTGGCAAGCGCATCGTCGGATTCCAATTGGACGCCCAGGGCAACGTCACCAGCGGACCGGAAACGTTGGTCGAGTACGTAGGCATGGGCCGCGGCACCGTGGTGGGACTGGCGGCGGGCCCCGATGGCTTGTACTTCACCGAGTTGTATAAAGACGTCGACGCCGTGACGCCGATCGACGCCGGCGCACGCGTGTTCCGCGTCCGCTACATCGGCGGAAATTCAGCGGACTTCACCGGCGACGGGTTCGTCGACGGCGCCGACCTGTCGGTGTGGGAAACCAACTTCGGCGCGCCCAGCGGCGCCTCGCGCACCACCGGCGACGCCGACGCGGATCATGACGTCGATGGCGCGGACTTCCTCCTCTGGCAACGCAGCTACTCGCCCGCTCCGGCGGCGGCAAACGAGGGCCTCGTCGCCGCTTCCAGCGGCTCCACCGCGTCGCTCGTCACAGCGGCGGCGAGTTTCGAGAGCGAACCGGCGGCGGCTGACTCACCCGACGAATCGTTAGCCGCGATGCCGTCGGTGGCCGCCGCCTGCGATCTGCTCAATCATGCGATGGGGACCGAGCACGACGGCGACGCTGCGGAGTTGCACGACGAGTTCTACGCGGATGTTTCGAGCCATTGGCGACCGCGAACTGCGACCACGGAGACGGGATTCGACGCACCGAGCTTGAACCGGGCGGCGAGGCCAGGCCATCACGCTCAGCAGCACGACCAGGCGACTGACGCCGCGGGCGAGTTGGAGGGGATCGGACGGGCGCTGCGACATCTGTTGCGAGGCCGCGTCAGGTAACTGCTGGCGCACCGTACCATTGCGATCGTCGCGCAGGCTTCGAGTGCGAACAGGCGGCCATCGCGTTTCCGGCATCGCGCCCCCTGACCGCTCGCCGTGGCGATCTGAAGAATGCCCTATGCGCTGGCCAAACCGGGCAGCGGCCCGGTGCTGTCGCCCACGCGGTCGAGCGGCGCGCCAAGTCCTTGCAGCATGGTCAGGAACAAATTCATCAACGGCGTTTGCGACGGATAAGCGATGTGGCGCCCCGGTGCGAGCAAGCCGCCGCCGCGCCCCGCGACCAGCACCGGCAGGTCGTCGTGATTGTGGCGATTGCCGTCGCCGATGCCGCTGCCGTACACGAGCATCGTGTTATCGAGCAGCGATTGCCCCTGCTCGTCCGCCGCGGCCAGCCGGCCCAGAATGTAGGCGAGTTGCTCCACGTGAAAGCGATTGATCTGCGTGATCTTTTCGAGTTTTTCGGCGCGCCCCTCATGGTGCGACAGGGCATGGTGGCCGTCGCTGATGCCGAGTTCGCGATAAGCGCGGTTGCTCCCCTCGTTGGCGATCATCAGCGTGCAGACCCGCGTGGCGTCGGTCCGAAACGCCAAGATCATCAAGTCGGCCATCAGCCGAATGCGTTCGCCATAGTCGTCCGGCGGACCCTCGGGCCGGGCGAGTTGACCATCGGGCGATTGCAATGATGACGCACGCTCCAGCCGCTGTTCGATCTCGCGAATCCCCTCGACGTACTCCTGCAACTTGTGCCGGTCGGCGCCGCTGAGCTGCGGTTGCAATTGCCGCGCATCGGCGGCGACAAAATCGAGGACGCTTTGCCTGCCCGTTTGCCGGCGGTAGCGCGACTGTCGTTGATCAATCGCCGAGCCGGCGCTGAACAGACGATCGAACACCAGGGCGGGATTCGTTTCTTTGGGAAGCGGCTGGGTGGGCGACTTCCAGGCCAGCGTGTTGGAGTAGGCGCAGCTGTACCCGGAGTCGCAAGACCCCGCGAGCTTGCCCGGCTCGCAGCCCAGCTCCAACGACGGGAATTGCGTAGCGCGGCCGATGAGCTGTGCGGCGATCTGGTCGACCGACACGCCGGCGCGGATGTCGTTGCCGTTGGTCTTTACCGCTTGCGTGCCGGTGAGAAACGTCGCGGCGCTACGAGCGTGGTCCCCGGCGCCGTCGCCGTTGGCGCGGGCCTTGTCATGTGTCAGCCCGCTCAGCAACGTGATTTCCCGCTGAAACGGCTGGAGCGGCTCCAAGATGCGCGGCAGCTGAAAGTCGGCGCCCTCAGCCACGGGCTTCCACGCCGGCATGTGGATGCCGTTGGGAACGTAAAGCACTGCCAACCGCGTCGGCGACGGGGTCGGACCGGCAGCGGCGTACGCGCTTCCGGTCGGCAACAGGCTTTCCAACGCCGGCAGGGCGATGGCCGTGCCCAAACCACGCAAGAACTGCCGCCGCTCGAGACCTGGGTTCCGGGACATCAGTGAGATTCCTCCTCGGCCGCTCCGGGGGAGCGAGCGTATTGAAAGGGCGTGCTCTTGACGATCGCCAGCGTCAACGCTGAAAAGCGATCGTCGCCCTGGGCGGCTACCGCCGCGATCTGCTCCACCGCGCAATGGTCGTAGTGCTCCAGCCCCCGCGCCAACGCAAAGGTGAGCAGCTTCTCCGTCAACGCCGTTCGGAAGTCGTCGAAACGGTCCAATAGCAGCGATCGCAGGCCAACCGGTCCTTGAAACTCCGTACCGTCGGGCAACGAGCCCTTATCGTCAATCGGCTGGCCGGCGTCGGAATCGCGCAACCGGCCGAGAGCGTCGAAACGCTCCAGTGCAAAACCGAGCGGATCCATGTTGACGTGACACGATGCGCAACCGGGTTGGCTGCGATGCGCTTCGAGGCGCTCGCGCAGCGTCCCGGCGGGTTGCGTCGGATCGTGCTCCGGCAAGGGCGGTACGTTCGGCGGCGGCGGGGGAGGCTCGTCGCCCAACAAATTGGCGAGAATGTACTTGCCACGCACCACGGGCGACGTGCGATTGGGATGGCTGCTCACGGCCAGCGCACTAGCCAAGCCGAGCACGCCGCCCCGACCCTGGTTGCGTTGCTGGTCGCTGAGCGGCACGCGGCGGAACTCCGGCCCCGCGACGCCCTCGATCCCGTAGTGCCGGGCGAGTCGCTCGTTGAGGTACGTGAAATCGGCATCGAGAAAAGTGCGAATCGGCAGATCGTTGCGGACGATCTCCAAGGCGAACTCTTCGGTCTCCTGTCTCATCGCCGCGCGGAGTCCCTCGTCGAATTCGGGAAAGATTTGCGGGTCGGGACTCAATGTCTGTAACTGGCGGGTTTCGAGCCATTGTCCGGCGAAGCTCGTCGCCAAGTGCCTGGCCCGCTCGTCGTGCAACATCCGCGGCACCTGGGCGTCGAGTTCGCTGCGCAGTCGCCCGGCCGCCGCGAGTTGCAGCAACGTTCGGTCCGGCGTCGATCCCCAGAGGAAGTAACTCAATCGCGCCGCGAGTTCGAACTCGTCGACCTGGATCGCTTCGCCCGGGGGCGTCCCCGCCGGGACGTTCCCCAACAGCAGAAATCGGGGCGAGACCAACACCGCCTGCAGCGCCACCTGCATCGCTCGTTGGTAGCTGCCCCCGTCGTGTCGCACTTGTTCGAGAATCTGCAGCAACCGATCCACCTCGCCGGGCTCCACGGGCCGCCGCCAGGCGAGCGGCAAGAACTCGCGCCATTGTCCCGCGGCGATCTCGCGCCACCCGGCGCCAGATTGCCATTGCTCGGGGGCGGGCGTCTCCTTGAGCAGATTGTCGCGCGTCGCCGCGGGGGCCTGCTCCGCGAAATGGTGTGGTCCGGTGACCGACAGACTGTGAACGATGAGGTTGCGATCTCTCGCCGCGGGATCGCCCGCCTGCGGATTGTAATAGTCATTGAGAAAAGCGACGCCCAGTTCCACCGTGGCGCCAGCGGCCAGATCAACCAGTACGGTGAAGTGATCAAACTCGTCGGCGTCCGCGCACACGTCGCACTCCAGCACCTGCCGACCGCCAGACTGCAGCGACATCCGCACGGGCTCGTCGCCCGCCTGTTCGCCGGCAACGACGGCGCACAATGCGTACTGACCGCTCTCTGGCGGCGTGAATTGGGCGGTCGCGGTCGCGCGGGTGTAGAGCCTCCTCCCCGCACCGCCGTCATGCACAGCCACGCCTGGGCCTTGGCTGAGGGCCATCGGCGCGCCTTGGTCGGGCAGGTTTTCCGGAGCGGGCACCGCCTGTTCGGCAATCTGCTCCGCGGCCGTGAGATACTTCTCGACCAACGCTGGCGACAAACTCAATACATTGGCGTTGTTGTCGAACCCGTAGGCGAGCTCGTCGGGCGGGAAGAGTTCCGCCACGGCAAAGTCGACGCCCAGCAAATCGCGAATCGTGTTGCGATACTGCTCGCGGTTGAGCCTGCGCAGCGGAACGCGCCCTGGCTCAAGCTCGCCGGTGCAGTCGACTTGATCGAGCCGCGTTTGCAGCCACGCGATCAAGTCTTCTCGCTCCGCTGCGGCGGGCTGAGGCATCTCCTCGGGCGGCATGTCGCCGGCGCGAAGCCGCCGGACGACGTCGAGCCACCGCTGGCGATCCTGTTGAAAGTCGTCGCCGCCCTGAAGGCGATCGACAGCGAGCCCTGACTCGGCGTCATCGCCGGCGTGACAGTCGCCGCAATAGGTTGCCAACAGCGGACCGGCGAACGACTCGTACGCCGGCAACGGCTCAAGCGGCGCTTCCGCAACGGCCCCGTGAGAAATCAACCCTGCGATCGCCAACGCCAGCGCCCCAAGAGCGGCGTTGGCGCCGCGACTGTTCGTGTCGTGCATGGTAGTGACGCTGCCAGGAACAAAGTTCGCGGGCCATCGCTGCGCGATCCGCGCAACGTGCAAGACGCACCTACCACTATACGGCCACCGATACGGCCCCGTAAACATGACGGAAGATTGCCTGAATTACCTCGCCGCAGACCACGAACTCGAATTCGCGTGGTTTTTCATCGCAGAGACGCACGCCGCGCTCATCAGCCTCACTTCGCGATGAGCCATATTGCGATTCAATCTCTCCCATAGCGTGAAATCAGACACATTTCACGCGAGCGCGAGTCGCTGCGACGCGAATGCGTAGCCGAGATCGGACGGCCCGTCGCTGCCGCGATTCGGGGAAAAACTCATTGTTCGCACGTCTTCGCGCAATCTGAACAACGGAGCGAGCGGGCAAACGATGCGAAACGTCGCTCGCGGCGCCAACGGTCGCTGTCGATGCGCGTCACGCATGGGCGTGGGGGCAAGTACGCTACCCTGCTGGCTGGCGTCACGTCGACGCGGGATGCCGTGCCTTGCCCCGACTGGGGATCATCCGGCGCAGTCGATCCGATGCGAACGGGCGGGACACCTCGTCCGCATCAGTCCGACTCTCTCGTAAGGCCCAGCTGCCAGCTGCCAACGCCGCCAGAACCGACCACGAGGCGTAACTCCGTTCTCGTTCAGCCACAGGACTCACGGGGCCCGCCACGCCAGTCCATGCGGCGAAGGCGGTGTCGCGTTCCGCGGTTGCGGCTTGATGCGAGTCCGTCTCGCCCTGCGCAGCGACGGATTCCGAACGCTCAACGCGCCCCGTGCGAACCGTCGCCAGTGCGGGTTGAATCACTGTCGGCGATGCAATCTCCGCGGTTGCGCTACGGTGCGCGGACTCGCTCTCCCGCGAAGCCGTTGGAACCTGGTGGTTCGCTGGCTGGGTCTCGTGAGCATCAGCAAGAGATCGCGGCGCCGCGGCGGCGGCACGAAGCCGCGTCACGCGGGCTTCGACGAATGCGTCGGCGGGTTGGTCGACCGACGACAACGGCTCAACGTCGTGAACCTCATCAGCGCGGGCACGCGCTGGACCGCCGGACGCGATCGGCGGGGTCTCAGCGGCCGCGACCTCAAACGCCGCTTCGCGTCCCTGCGACGTCGTGAGACGCGGCAATGCGTTTCGCTTTGGCGCCTCCGAACCGCGGTGCATGTCAACGGGTTCGCGCTCCGTCAGATGCTGAGAATGTTCCCGCAAATCGACGAACGGCCCGGACAAGGACGCCAACGCCTCAGCCACGGGAATCTCGTTGGGCGCCTGCGGCAGAACGCCCGGCGTGGGAATGGTGGTTACGGACGCCGGAAACCAGCCGTAGAGACTGCCGTCCGAATCAAACGCCAGGTTCAGGGCGTGTCCGTCTACAGTCAAAGAATAAAGCAGTTGGTCAGCGCTATAGTTATGGTTGTCGAAGAAGGAGACAACGGAGCCCGATACGCGCAACCGCTCCACAACATCCCCATCAGCCAACGCTAGGTCAGAGGCGGTGAGAGCGCTTTGAATGTCGATAGAACCTTGAGTCGTCGCCGAAGCGTCGAATCCTGCAAATACAATCGCCGACGCTGCCGCAGCGGGCTCGCGCAATTGCAGACGCAAAGCCGTCAAGTCAATCGACGTCGCGAGATCGCCGCTGGACGGAATGGTCGCCGACAATGTTGTTGCCAACGCCAGACGGTCTTCGCATTGTTCAAATGCAAGCCGGCGGCGCGAATCGCCGCTCGGAAGGTCACGGCGACGCTTACGTGCGATACGCCAATTCTTCATGACTGCTCTCCTAACTTCGCCAAGAGCTTTGCGTCGAGCCGGGTACGCACCGCCGCTGGCAAGGCGTCGCGGGGCAGCGGTCCGTCGGCCGCGGACCACGCTTCGATTGCCGCGGTCAAGGTCGTGGCCGCCTCGGCCAGTATAGCGTCCCGCGCGCGGTTGCCGTCCTCACCGCCGGCAAGCTCGTCGGCCGCCTCGGCCATCGCCAGGGCCATGGCATACAACGCGGGACCGTCGCCCTGCCACAACTCGCGCTGCTCGATCAACGCGGCCGCCGCGTCGCCGGAGCGACCGGCCGCCCGCAGACAGCGGACGTAGTTCGCGTAGTGCTTGCTCAGATAGTCATGGAACTGGCGCCGCTGGCCCGATTCGCTCCAAGCGGTGCGCTGCCGCGCAATCGCCGCCTCGTAGCGTCCGATCGCCGCCGCCCAGTCGCCAGCCGCCTCGTCCGCCATCGCCTGATTGTTGAGCACCCCGGCCAGCGCGCTGGCAAACCGCGTCTCCGCGGGATAGTCGCGCACCAGTTCGTCCAGCAGCGCGATCGCTCGCTCGAACGCTTCCCGCGCACGCTGCGGCGCTCCGGAGCGCGTCTCCGCCTGGCCAAGATTGTTGAGCGTGACTGCCAAGTCGCTGCGATGTTGCACGACCGCCGGGGCCTGCCGCATGAGCGTCTCCTGAATGGCGGCCGCGTCGCGCAACGAAACGACCGCCGCTGCGCCGTCGTCCAAATGGCCCTGAATGGCGCCCAGGTTGTTCAAACACAACGCCAGGTCGGCTTGATACGTGGAGACGGCCGCCGATTCGCCGGCGGCCGAATCGACCAGTTCGCTGAGCACGGCGATCGCACGCTCGCACGAACGGCGCGCCGCGGCGAAGTCGCCCGGCTGCTGGACGAAGCTGTGATTATTCAGCGCGAGCGCCAAATCATATTTCGCGTCAGCCAGTTCGGGATCGCCAGCGACGACGCGCTCCAGCGTTTCGATAGCAGCCGCCAAATCGGCCTGCGCAGCCGCGTCGTCCCCCTGGCGTCGTGACAAGAGGCCGCGATTGGCTAGAATCTGGGCGAGTTGCCTGTGGCTTGCGGCGTCGGCGGGAGCGTTCCTGACCAGCGCCTCCTGCAATGCGGCGGCGCGCGTGTAGCAGCGTCCCGCCTGCTCGTTGTCGCCGTGCTCGGCGTACAACAGGCCCAAACTGTTCCAGCAGGCCGCTTGCTGCTGGCGATAATCCCCAGCCTCGTCGCCCTGGTCCGCCAGTTGGCCAAAGGCCTCGCTGGCGGCGCGCAGATACTGCTCGGCCGCGTCAAAATCGCCCAATCGCCCGGCGACCATGCCGGCCTGATACTGCGTGGTCGCCAACTCGGCCGTCAATTGCGAATCGCTCACCGCTTGGGCGATGAAATTGCGGTAATACTCCAGCGTGTCGGCCAGCACCGCGCGTCGCAGCGGCTCGCTGCCGGGGAGTCGTTCCAGTTCGCGCACAAACTGCCCGCCGAAGCGGTCCACGACGCGGCGGGCTTGGTCCAGGCTCGCCTGGGCGTCGGCCAGCGCGGCGGCGGTGCGGGCTTGTTCGCTCGATAGCAGTACCGCCCCGGTCGTGGACAACACGGCGACGACGGCCACGAAACCTCCCAGCGCCGTCGCGGCAACGCGATGCCGGCGAACCAACTTGCTTGCGCGGTCAACCAGCGTGGGCCGGCGGGCATGCGTCGGCTTGCTGGCGAGGAACCGTCGCAGATCGGCCGCCAACTCGCCTGCCGTCGCGTAGCGATCCTCGCGGGACTTGGCCAGCGCGTGCATCACGACAGTCTCCAGGTCGATCGGCGTCTCGGCCGCCAGTTCGCGCAAGCGGCGCGGCTCACGCGCAATCACGGCCTGGGTCACTTCTCGGCGGTCGTCGCCGGGAAACGCCGGCTCCAGGGCGAGCAGTTCGTAAAGAGTCGCCCCCAACGAGTAAACGTCCGTCCGCGCGTCGACGAGCGCCTGATGGCCGGCAGCCTGTTCGGGACTCATGTAGCGCAGCGTGCCCACGACGTCGCCGGTCGCCGTGACGCCCGGGTCGCCCTGAATGCGAGCGAGACCGAAGTCAGTGATCCACACCCGGTTTCGCTCGTCGAGCAACAGGTTTGACGGCTTCACGTCGCGATGGATCACGCCGCAATCGTGGGCGTACTGCAAGGCGTCGGCGGCCTGAGCGCCGAGTTCCGCCACCGCGCGGCAGTAATCGCGCACGCAGCCGCGACGCGCGGCGCCCAGCTGCGTGGAACTGAGGACCGAGTTGGGCGACGAGTCGGCCGCCGGCGCAGTCGTTCCGCCCGGACCCGCCGTTTCGGCGCTGCGCAGCGCGGCGGCTCGGCGCAACTCGAGAATCAGCCGATCGAGCGACTGACCCTGCACCAGTTGCATCGCATAGAAGTGGACGCCCCGCTCCTGGCCGACGCCGAACACGGGCACAATGTGCGGGTGATGCAATTGCGCAGCGGCACGGGCCTCGTTCTGAAATCGCGTCAGCTGCTTGCGGTCCCACATCGCGGCAAACGGCAATACCTTTAGCGCGACGCGACGCGTGAGCGAAATCTGTTCCGCCTCGTACACGACGCCCATGCCGCCGCGGCCCAACTCGCGGACAATGCGATAATCACCCAGGCGACTTTCCGGCGACGCGACGCTGGGGCCGCGCGTCGCGTCCTCGGGCGTCGCAGCGCCTTGCGCGGCGCGATGCAGTTGCTCGATACTGCGAGCAAACTCGCGAATATCCGCCGCCAGCGCAGGATGGGCCGCCGCCAGGGCGTCAATATCAAGCGGCGCCCCCGCCTCCAACGAGACAAGATACTCGTCGAGTAGCGTCGCGAGTCGCTCATCGACTGGGTGATCGATCGTGGTCGACGCCCCGGGTGCGCGATTCATGGCGTCTCCCCGGCAGTTTCGCTCGCGTCGATCATCCGCTCGCGCAGTTCGCGAATCGCCCGCAGCCAGATCATGCGCACCGCGCCAGCCGATCGCTCCATATGTTGCCCAATGGCCTCGAACGGCAAGCTCTGCAAATGTCGCAGGACGATCACCTCGCGATAGTCCGCAGGCAGGGACGCCAGGCAATTGGCCAAGGCCAGTTGCTGCTCGTTCTGCTGCAGTCGCGCGCTGGGCGACGCGATGGATTCGGCCAGGATTGAGTCCAGGCGCACCGTCGATTGCTCGAGGGAGTTGGCCACGGCGTCGAGCGACACCTCGCGGTGCACCGAGCGTTTCGCCGCCAGCACGTGCTGCTCGACGGCTCGGTGGACGTTGTTCACAAGAATTCGCCGCAGCCAGGCGCAGAACTCGCCGGCCGACGTTCCGCGGAATTGCCCAAAGTCCCGATTGGCCTCCAGAAAAGTCTCCTGCACGACATCCGATGGGCTCAACCGCCGGCGCAGGGTTTTTTCTAGTTGGGCCACGACCAGCAGTTTGAGGTAGTTCCGATACAGCGACAGCAGCCGCCCAAAGCACTCGCGTGATCCGCTAAGCGCTTGCGACAAAAGGACTTCGGCGTCTTGCACACTGCTGGGCATGGGGAGTTGGCTGATCGACCGCTAGGGTTTCCACCATGATAGGCAGATTAGCAAGCCACGTGTCACGCGAGAATCGCGGCAAACCGAAAAGTTTTCCGAAGCGCCCCCTGACGAGTCCGCTGCTAGCGCGGGTCGCGATCGGCCGCGACCGAGCGGCTCCAACGCAGCACTGTTTCCTGCAGGCGTGCCGCGATCGCGATTGCCCGCCGCTGGGCGATCGCCGCCGCCCCGAAATAGCGCGGCATGCAAGCAAATCGAGAGAATTCGTAGGCGCATCAACGCGGCGCTCAGGGACGCCGAATGTGAACTATAGATGATCGCCATCGAAAAGTCGTGACGCGTCGAAGTCATAGGGAGGTTCCAGCGATCCAAGCCATGGCCACGCGATTCGCTGCTAGCAGCGTCGGTCCCTTCTTGGTCGAAATCTCAATCGTCCATCTCTTGCAGAGTGCGTTGCAAGGCCTCGTATTCCTCACGGCATTCGCCGCACACGGCCAGGTGCTGCTCAACCGCTACCAGCCCTGCCGCCACCGGCTGCCCGGCCAATTGGCGTTCGGCAAACTCGGCGACGAGCGCCAGGCACTCTTCACAATTCAGCTCGCGCTGCTCCGTGGCGCCGATGAGCCCCAGCAGGCGTTCAATTTCGTCGTGCGTCAGCGGCATGGGAATCATTCCTCAACGGGTGCAAAGTGCGCTGACGTCGGCGGCGGTGTAACCCGCCGCTTCGAGGCGCACTTTCAGTTTCTTGCGAGCGTCATGGGTCAACTTGTAGATGGCGTTGCGGTTGCTCTTCATTTGCAGCGCGATCTGATCCTGGGGCATCCCCCTCAACTCGGCCGTCAGCGCCGTGCGTTGTCGGACGGTGAGATCTTCCTCGATCGCGTTGCGCAGCAATGTCAGCAGGGCGCGACGTTCTAGCGACATTTCCGGCGACTCGTCGCTGGTCGTCGTCGCGGCGGGGGAAAACGGCGCGCCCTCCGCCAAGTCGTCCAGCGAGACGTCCTTCCACCGCGCCCGTCGCAAACCGCCCAGCGCGGTATGAATCGCCAGCGAGGTGGCCCAGGTGAGAAATTGACTGCGACCGGCGAATTGGTCGAGCTTGGCCAGGATCTTCAGCAGCGACTCTTGCACCGCATCTTCCAAAAACGCATCGTCGACCCGTACCTGCCGAGCGAGCGCACGCCGCAGGTTGCGCAGCAGCGCAAGCCGCAAGTCCGCCAGCGCGGGCTCGGCGCGGGCGTGCAATTCCTTGATCCAGACGCCGTTGTCTCGTTCCATGGGATCGTCGGCCGAGAGGTGTTGC
Organism: Planctomycetales bacterium; assembly: GCA_020427145.1. GTDB lineage: Bacteria > Planctomycetota > Planctomycetia > Pirellulales > Lacipirellulaceae. The sequence goes on from JAGQOU010000338.1 coordinate 66,842, forward strand.
ATGCAATGGAGCGCACGGGGAAAGCATTGCGGGGAACGGCCGTCGAAGCGACCGTCCCCCGCCGCTTGGGGCTGTCGTTATGCGGCCAACGAAGGCGCCGCAGGAAAATCGACCTCGGTTCCGGTCACGTGGTTGAAATAGTTGGTGAAAATATTCAGCGCGACGGCAGCGACAATCTCGGCAATCTCGCCGTCATTGTAGCCGGCCTGCCGCAGCGTTTGCACGTCGTCGTCGGCCACATGACCGCGCTCGGAGACAACGCGACGAGCGAAAGCCAACGCAGCCGCCTCCTTGACGTCCCGAGCTGTGGCGCGGCGGGCGTCGCAAGCCTCCTGGTCCGACAGGCCGGCGCCTTTGCCCAGGGCCGTGTGCGCCGCGACGCAATAGTCGCAGCCGTTGGTTTCGCCAACGACCAGCGCGATTTGCTCGCGCAGCCGGGGCGGCAAGGCGCCGCTCGCCAGCGCTTGGCTGAATCCCAGGTACGCGGTCGCCACGGCGTGCGAATTGGCCATCGTGGCGACGATGTTGGGCACGACGCCCATTTTCTTCTTGACGGTTTGCAGCAACTCGGCGACAAGCGGACTCGCCGTGGCGGCCGAGACAGGTTGGAGACGGGGCATCACAAAGCTCCTGGAACGGGAAAGGGTGATTGTCACGTTCCTTTGACGCTCCCTGGGGGCCCTGTCTTACCCCGCGTTTCTGCTTGGGCTCTCGCACAATCCCATGCGACGGCGAAAAGTCCCGAGGCTTGCATCGCGGCTGGAATGGACCAGCGCCGTCTACGGCCGCGTTTCGGGCCCCAGTTGCGACCATTCGTCGATCCCGACAACCGGCAATGCGAATTCGCTGGCCTGCAATTCCTCCGGACCGCTCAGGTCGCGATAGAGTCGCCACGCTGGCTTCACACCCGCGGGGTCGTCGGCATCGTCGGGAAACCGTCGCAGGCCGATCCGCAGGCCGCCCTCGTGTCGATTGTCGATCCAGTTGTGATAGTGCATCGCTTTGATCTCGGGTACGTCCTTGATCTGCTGCCATGCATAAGCGAGCGCCGCGGCCTGAATTCGCAGCTGCTCGTCGCTGTAGTCGCGCGAGTGGAAGCCCTGCTCGGTCAGGTAGACGTCGCGGACGATCTCGTGCTGGTAGCGATTTTCCGGCCGCCGCGCCCACTCGGCGAGCACCTCGATGTTTTTGAACGTGACCAACGGCGAGTCGGCCGCGTGCGTCGCGCGCTCGTCGCGCCACGTCTCGGGCACTAGCAACGACTGCGGGTACGGATGATAGGCCACCCCCCACTCGAAATCTCCTTCCCGCACGCTGGCGGCGTTGAGCAGGTCCAGCAGTTCGCGGCTGCTGTAGAAATCGGCCTGTTCCGGCTCGGTCCACGAGTGTGTCAGCGAAATGAACGCCCGCGCGTGCGGATCGTAAAAGCGGGCCAACTGATGCACGATCCGCAGCGAGCGATGATACAGCTGCATGAACTCCGCCGCCGTCTTGTCGCCGGCATTCGTCCACACCCTCCCGGCATCCACTTCATTGTGGACGATCCAATCGTGAATTCGGCCGAAACGTCCGTCAGGGCGGGAATACCGCTGGGCAAGAAAATCGATCATGGCGCCGTACAGTTCGACGCCGCCCGGAGCGGTGACGTCCGGCATGGCAAAATAGGCGGGCGCCTGGTAATCGGGATGCGCCATCCGCTGCGTCGCCGGGGCGTCGGGGTGCGGCGCCGGCACGAGAACGATCGCGAACACGAGCAGATCACGACGCGCGGCCGCCCGCAGCGTGGCGTCGAGACCGTCGAGAGCGCCTTGGTCGACGTAAAATGTCGATTCGCCGTACGGCACGGGGACGCGACCCGCGCCGGGCGCGAGATGGACGAAACCCAAGTGCACGTTGACCGTGACGGTCGAGAGTCCCAACTCGTCAAGATCGCTCTCGTGTCCGCGGTGAATGTCGTATCCCCCCAGGCCTTTCTTATTGCGCAACGCAGGTCGCGGCGGCGCCGCTGCGATGGCCGCGTGGCCGGCGTACCGACAAGGTCCGTCGACCCGCTCCGACGCGCCGTCGCGAATCACCGTCGCCCATCGCGAGAGAGCGCGATCGCGTTGGCCGGCGGAGGTTTGCACAAACCGCGGCAGGACAAGTTCAGCGCCCGGCAACAAGGGCGTCTCCGCACGCCATGCCGCGTGAGGCAGATCGAGCGCGTCGTTCCAGATCGGGAATTCGGCAACTTCCACCGCCGCATCCGTCACCGCGGGAGGCACGCGAATCGTGACCTGCTCGGGCCCCGCTTCGACGGTAAACGGCAGTGCCGCGTCGCCGCGACTCGCCGGCGGCGGGGTCCCCGGGACAGGCGCAGCGTCGCTCGGATGGGCGGCCATCCCGGCGCTCGCCAAGACCAGCGTGAGAATGTTCGCCCCGATCGCCGCCACCGATTTGCACATACGCTCCACTCCCAAGAACCACGCAATACAGTTCACCAGAATACAACGCCCGGCAGGGCGACGTAATAGGCCGACCATGAGCCGCTTGCGGCGGACGACGTACACGTGCTGAGGGACTCTGGGTTACGAAGCGCTGATTTCGCCGAAGTTGCGCTGATGGCGTCGGATTTTCTTGACAATTAGGTATAATGGGGGCGCGTGAGAGGAGACGACTCAGGAGGTCGCCATGGCGCCAATTGAGATACGCGTTCCGCTCGCCGTGAGTCTTTTCTTGATTGTCCTCGGCGTGCCCGCCGCGGGTTCGCTCATGTGCTTTGGAGTCGCGCATCTCGTCGGCGGCCAAGGTGCTGACGTCGTCCCGGCACTTGTGCTGACGATCGGGGGCGCCCTGATCTTGCTGACAGCTGCTGCAGATTTGCGAAGCGTGTTGCTGCGCAAACGGGCAGTTGGCGACAGAGACTGATCGCAACGTGTACGCGGTTATCGAAGTCGCGCCACCGACGCCAAAGGCGCTGTTACATATTGCCGCTATCAAGACGCCATCTGAACTCGCCGTGCAGTCGGCAGACGTCGAGCCGCGCGGACTCGTCGTGTGTATTTCGAGCAGCGAGATCTTCGCTCGCAGCCGGGCGATGATTCGCTCCGATGCGCAAGCGCGTTTCGCGGGACGCAGGAGAGGCTGTCGACTCAACCATTGACCTGAAAGAGCAATCTCAGCCAGACCATTCCGCTTCTCATGCCCCCTCAATCGCGCCGCCCGCAGTGGCGCCGAATACGAGGAGCGTTTCCGTGCGAAATCTCGAACTAGAAAATTCGCTGACTTCGGGCGATCCGATCGCCGACAAGAACCGGGCAAGATTTGACGCCCGCGGCGTATTTGCGATCAATCTCGTCGGGCCGCCGGGCTCCGGCAAGACGACCTTGCTGGAGGCCCTCATTCGCGATCACCACGCCGCATTGGCGCCGTGCGTCATTGTGAACGACGCTAGCGGCCGGACCGATGCGGACCGGGTTGCCGCGTTGGGCGTACCAATGGCGCGCGTGACGACTGAGGGAACTCGCAATCTCGATGCAAGTTTGATCGCCAGTGCGATCGACTACGAATTCCCCTCCACGGACGCCACGCTGTTGATTGAGAACGACGTGGAGTGGACCGCCGCCGGCAACGACTTGGGCGAACACATACGTCTGGCTGTGTGGAGCGTGTCGGCAGGCTCCGACGAGTTGGCAAAACCAGCCGCGGCGCTGCGGCGCTGTCAGATCCTCGCGATTTCGCAGGTGGACCTGTTGGGCGAGTGCGAGTTCGACCTGCAGCGGGTGCGGCACGCGATGGCTCGGTATGCCCCGGCGGCAACCGTGGCGCCCGTTTCCGCCGCCACCGGCGAGGGCGTGACGGAATTGGCAGCGAAGATTCTGTCGCTGCGGTGGGCCTAAGTTGCGGCTGCCTGGACGCCTCCCTCCCGGTTGTTGGACGTCACTTGGAAGAGCGCTTGGCCCCTCCCGTCCACCGCCGCCGAAGCTTCCAGAGTTCCACAACCGTCACCGGCGCCAGCGACGCCCCCAGCACAAGCGGCCAATGCGACCAGAGCTCGGGCGCCACGTCGAACGCCGCCTGCGTCGCGGGAAGCATCAGCACGACGAGTTGCAGCGTCGCGGACGCGGCAATCGCCGCCACGAGCCAACCGTTGCTCAACAGGCCAATCTCCGGCAACGTGTCGCGCTGACTGCGACACGACAGCGAATAGAACAACTGCGTGAACGCCATCACGCAAAACGTGGCGCTCTTGGCCAATTCAAGCTGGTCCGCCTCGCCGCGGTAAACGAACCAGAAGGTCGCGGCCGCCACGGCGGCCATCAGCGCCCCGTGAGTCAGGATCTGGCGCCCGCGGGCCCAGGTGATGACCGGCTCTCGCTTGTCGCGGGGAGCCCGCTGCATGACGTCGCGTTCGGGCGGTTCCATCCCCAGGGCCAGCGCCGGCAACCCGTCGGTCACCAGATTGATCCACAGAATCTGCAAGGCCGTCAGCGGCGCCGGCCATCCGACGGCGCCGGCGATGACCATCACCAGCACCTCGCCCGCATTGCACGACAGCAGATAGTGGACGAACTTCTGGATGTTGTCGAAGATTCCTCGGCCTTCCTCCACGGCGCTGACGATCGAGGCAAAATTGTCGTCGGTCAGCACCATGTCGGCCGTTTCTTTGGTCACGTCGCTGCCGGTCACGCCCATCGCCACGCCGATGTCGGCGACGCGCACCGCGGGAGCGTCGTTCACTCCGTCGCCAGTCATGGCCACCACTTCGCCCTGCCGCTGCCACGCCTCGACCACGCGCAGTTTGTGCTTGGCCGAGACGCGGGCGTAGATGGCCGTGGCGGGCGCGAGTTGCTGCAGTTGATCGTCGGCCAGCGCATCGAGTTCAACGCCCGTGACCAATCGGTCGCCGGCGCGGGCAATGCCGATCTCCCGGGCGATCGCCTCGGCCGTGGCGGGGTGATCGCCGGTGATCATCACGGGGCGAATGCCCGCCTGCCGGCACTGCCGCACGGCCGCAATCGCTTCCTCCCGCGGCGGGTCGATCATCCCCGCCAACCCCGCCAGAACGAGATTGTCTTCGCGGTAATCGGCGTCGTCTGCGGGTAGTTCTCGATACGCCAGCGCCAGCACTCGCAGCGCACGCGCAGCCATCTCGGCGCCGACGGCGTGAATCTGCTTGCGACGCGCATCGGTCAGCGGCTCTTCGCCGCCGTCGCGCCGCTCCGCCACGCACATTCCCAGTACGACCTCCGGCGCTCCCTTGACGTACATCAGCTGTTGACCGCCGTTGTGGCGATAGACCTTCGACATCGCTTTGCGATCCGAGTCAAAGGGAATCTCGTGGACCAGTTCGAGCTCGCCGGGCAGATCGCCGGCCGCCGCTTTCCGCGCCGCCACCAGAAGGGCGCCCTCGGTGGGATCGCCCACAACCGTCCACGCATCCGCGTCGTCGCTTGGTTCGCGCAGCGCCGCGCCGTTGCATCGCGCACCGACGGCCAGGGCGCGTTGCAGTTCCGCCAGGTGCGCCGGTGCGATGGATTCGCCGGAAGTTTCCCCGACGGCGGCCGACGCCTCCTCATTTGCCATCGGCACGAATTCGCCGAGCGGGGCGTACCCGGTTCCCGTGACGCGATAGCGTCGGTCGCCGACAAGCACTTCGCGCACGGTCATTTCGTTGCGTGTCAGCGTGCCCGTCTTGTCGGTGCAGATCACGGTGACCGCGCCCAGCGTTTCCACGCTTGGCAGCTTGCGAATCAGCGCATTGCGGCGAACCATCCGCTGCAGTCCCACTGCCAGGGTGAGCGTGACCACGGCGGGCAATCCTTCGGGAACCGCCGCCACGGCCAGGCTGATCGACAGCAACAGCACTTCCAGAAACTCTCCGCCGCGATACAAGTTGAGCGCAAAGACGATAGCGACGACAACCAGGCACACGACGATCAGGACGCGCCCGAGTCCGGCAAGCCGTCGCTGCAAGGGCGTCGGCTCGGGGGCATATCTCTGCAGCAACCCGGCGATCTGGCCCAATTCGGTCGCCATGCCGGTGGCCACGACGACGCCCCTTGCCCGGCCGGCAGCGGCTGCTGATCCCATAAACGCCATATTCCGGCGATCGGCAATTTGCGCACCCGCGTCGAGCACGTCGTTGGCGTGTTTGTCGACCGGCGTCGATTCGCCGGTCAGGGCCGCCTCCTGGGTGCGAAACCCGAAGGACTTCAGAAGCCGTACGTCGGCGGGGATGTTGTCGCCCGCCTCCAATTCCAGCAGGTCGCCTGGTACCACTTCGCCAGCGTCCACGCTCTCCAATCGCCCGCCGCGCATCACGCGAACCACCGGCGACGAGAGCTTGCGCAACGCTGCCAGCGCGCGGCTTGCCCGTTCCTCCTGAAACAGTCCAATCGCCACGTTCATGACAACGATGGCGGCAATGGCCGCGGCGTCGATCCATTCGCCAATCAGCCCCGAGACGATCGCCGCGGCAATCAAAATCCACACGACCAGCTCGTTGAAATGGTCGAACACCTTCTTCCACAGCGGGATGGGCGGCTCCTCGGTCAGTTCGTTCTTGCCGTACTGCTCAAGTCGCGCTGTCGCTTCCTGCGCCGACAATCCCTCGGCGTCATTCGTCGCCAGCGAAGCGAGAGTCTCGGCGGGTGACAAGGTCCACCACTGCTTGGCAGCGGACTTGCCGTCGGGGAGGACGCCGGGACTGGTTGCGGAGTTCATCGCTCTCACCGGGTCGAGTGCTTGTTTGCGAGCAGAGAGAAACGCTGTTCATTGTCACGAGAACGCAGGCCAGAGCAAACTTGGTACGCGGAACAGGAACAACGGCGTCGGACAACGAGAATGCGTCTGCATTGTGACCGAACCCGGAAATAGCTCGTACAGCCGCGACTTGCCGTGCGCCCCAACACCGCCGGCGCTGCGGCCGCTTTGCGCACGAGAGCCGCTTCGTTTCACGCTGCGCATACCGCGGCGCCTGCAAGAGCCCCCGCAAAGCGCACACCGAACAGGGGCAACGGGGCGGACGTGGAGGTCACGCCGTCGCTGACGGCATCATGGTGCGCGGCCCGAGGAGCGCGCGAGCGTTTCCGCACACATCGAGACTGGCGCGCGCACCCGATCGGCTTGTCACCCGCTGGCGCCCGGGGGCAAATCGGCGGAGCAAG
>JAGQOU010000339.1 GCA_020427145.1 Planctomycetales bacterium
TTGATCTTCCTTCGCCTCAACGGAATCCTCACCGCTTTCGGCGACAGACGAACTCTTCGCCCAGCCCTCGCTGACGTATTGGTTGGCAGCGGGCGTCTCCAGCAGGCCGAAAAACGACCGCCCGGGCAGCGACCATTGCCAAGCCACGGCGCCCAGGAAGAACACGGCCGCCAGCGGCGTACAGTATTTCAGGCAGGTGGTCATCACCTGGTCGATCCGCAACCGCGGCAACGTCCAGCGAATCCACATCATCACGCACACGCCGAAGACCGCCTTGCCGATGACGTTCACCACGCCCAGCACGGCCCCCAGGAACCACATCAGATTCCCGTTCTCGGCGGTAAATCCCAGCAATTGGCTCACGGGAACCGGACCATTCCAGCCGCCGAGAAAGAGGATCGACGCCAGCAAGCTCACGGAGAACATGGACCCGTATTCGGCCATGAAGAAGAAACTCCATCGCAGGCCGGAATATTCGGTGTGGAAACCGGCGACCAGTTCGCTCTCGGCCTCGGCCAAGTCGAACGGCGCCCGATTCACGCTGGCCGTGGCGCAGGTGAAGTAGACCCAGAAAATCAGGAATGTCGCCGGGTCGTGGAAGAGAAACCAGTTGGTGAACCAGCCCTTCTGCAGGTCGCCGATGACGACCAAGTCCATTGAGCCGGCAATGAGCACCGGCACGACCGCGCACAGCCCGAGCGGCACTTCGTAGCTGACCACCTGGGCCGCCTCGCGCATGGCCCCGAACAGCGACCATTTGGACGCCGAGGAGTAGCCGGCGAGGATCACGCCGAACACCTCCAAACCCAGCACGGCGAGCACGAAAAACACGCCAGCGTTCACATGCTGGGCGATGAACGGATAGTCGCTTCCGGCAAAGGGAATCGCAATAAACGCGGCAATCGACGCACAGAAGCTGACATACGGGGCGATACGGAATAGCATTCCGTCGGCCCCAGCGGGCATCAAATCTTCTTTGGTCAGCAGTTTCAGGCCGTCAGCCAGCGTTTGCAGCCAGCCGAACTTGCCGCCCACGCGGGTGGGGCCAAGACGGTCCTGGATACGGCCGGAGATCTTGCGTTCCAGCCAGATAAAGACCAGGGCGCTCACGGCGACCAGATTGATGATCAGCGTGATATGGACGACCGCCGCGAGAAAATAGCCCAGCGCGGAATCAGGGGCGCCTGACCAGCCGAACCACGTAAACACCCGGCCCAGCCATGACAATAGCCAAGTGTTGAGCAGCCAGATTAGAAAGTCGTTGATCAGGCCTGCCACGTGGCTACGTCCGTGATTCTCAGGTTAGGCAAGGGGAACGCCGCCCAGGCGGCTTCCCGGCAGAGACTCAAGGTATTTGCTAGACGCAGGTTACGCCTTTGCAGGCGCCGCCGCGTAAGATCGTGAAATATTGCACGAAGTCCCAAGGTTCAACAAGCCCCCGCTGCCGCTTTTTTCACGGGTTTCGTCGGAAGAAGGGGCTGTTGGCGCCGGTTGGCGAAGTGCAGGTCGACCGCTCCGCCGTCACAATGCAGCGGGGGCGGAGGACGCAACCCGGCTGCAACGCTCTGGGCGTGACGACCGTGCGCGTTTCCGAGACGCTAGGGCCATGCCGGCGAAGAGCAGGGGAATCTGCCGCCGTCCGTTCGGCGTTCCGCGCCTGCCTGCGGGCGACATTTTCAGCTTCAACGAATTGCGAATCCGTCAGAATTGTTTGCGGCCGAGCAATTTGGGCAATATACTGCCGCGCTGCCGTTCTTCTCTCCTCTTTGCCGCGTGCAAACGCCGCACTTTTCAGTCCCCGGAAGGCCGCCTATGAGGCAAATCGATCTCTGAGCTTGCACTGAAAAGACTTCCCGGCCGCAGAGAAGAGCCGAACAGAGAGGTGCCGCGTCGGCGCGGGGCTGCTGCCCCGCCCCCTTGTCACTTCTTGGAAGGACGCATCGCTCATGAACGCTCACAGACTGCTCGTATTTCTCGCTGCGACGCTTCTTGTCGCAGTCGGCGCCGCCAAGCCCGCCGCCGGACAGATTATCGGCATTGAACCGATCGGCGACCCGCTGGCGCCGTTGATCGTGGTCCCCGGGCAGCCGATCAACATGTTCTTTCCCAACATCGCGGACCCAACTCACCCCAAGAAGATGACGTTCGAGGGAACGCTCATCAACGACGACCCGCTGAATCACGATGCCGAGTTCCACCTGTGGTTCGATTGGGATGACGCGGCAACGGGCGGCATCTCCACGTCGCCGCCATTCATCTATACGCTGCCGGCAGGCGTTCCCGAGAAGCTGGGGGGCGCCACGGCCCCGATGTGGACGATTCCCTACTGCCCGCCACGGGTGAGCATCCACTTCGAAATCGTGGGGCCCGACGGCGTGGTCGCGGTCAACGGCCTCTTCACCCACGAGTGCATCATTCCCGAACCCGGTTCGCTCGCATTAGCTTTCGCGGCGTGCGCGGGGCTTGCCGCGTTTGTCCGCCCGCGACGCCGATAGCGGAACACCAATGACGTGCGCGCCAGGGCTCAATGAGCCGTGAAACGTGCTTGCAACTTGATGGCAGGCGTGGCTGGGGTCGATTCTTTTGCAAACGACCACCATGAATTGCCGGAACGCGTCTATCGACGATTGGGGGGCGCGTTCCGTTCGGCCCCAGCCACCTCGACGGCGACGCTGGGCCCTGTCAGCGGTCCCGGCGACCGAAGCGCGCCGCGGCGCCAAGCACCGTCACGAGACCCAGGCCCAGCGCCAGCGTCGTCGGTTCGGGGACGGTCGCAGTGCGGGGCGGCGACGGTTGTGTACCGTAGTTCTGTTGCCAGTCGGCGAGATCGGAACTGCTGCCGGCGTTTGGCGACGCGCCGCGTTGCCACGCCAGGAGGTCGGCGCCGTCGACCTCGCCGTCCAGGTTGAAGTCGCCTGGACGCATTTCGATCACGGCGAGAGTTCCGCTGGCGAGCAGATCGCTAACATCCCACGCCAGTCCCGTGGCGAGCGCAGGCAGCATCAGGCCGTCGAACGCGCCGCTCACGGAGCCGAGGTTGAGAATGTCGAAGACGTCGCCCGCTTGGGGCGTCGGCGCATCGTCGGCGAGCGTAACTTCCAGATCTCCCGCAATCGCGGCATTTCCCGTAACAACCAGCGTGTCGTGGCGATTCGGATCGAACAGGTTGAGTTGCAACATGGCGCCAGCGGCTTGAACGTAATCGCCGTCAATGGTCATCGTCTCCGCATTCCAAATGGCTCCGGGGTCAAAACCACCGAGCGGGTTCGTCAGATCGACGCCCGTGAAGAAGTAAAGATCGTCGACGCGCACGCCATTGTCGTCCGGCGAGGCGCCGGCCAAACCGAGGATCGTGTTGAGGTCGGCCGCGGTCCCATTGCGGAACGACAGCGGCGACGCATTAAGCTTATTGCCTGCCGTCGCGTCGCCAGTGCCAGAGCCGAGATACACGTCGTAGGTATCCGCCGCCTGATCGACGACCAGCCAGATGTTGTACCAGGTATTTGTCGCCAACCCGTTGGCCAGCGTCGCCGTGAAACTGCCGCCGTTGCGCGCGTCCAGCGCGAACGTGCCTGCCGTCGCGCCTTGCTTCAGCCGCACCTGGGCTTCAAAATCGCCGAAGTCCACGCCCGATGTCGTGGCCTGATCGCCCACGCCGACGTTGTGATTGGGCGCATCGGTCTTCGAGTTGATGCGAAAGAAATACGTGCCCACTCCGTCGTCTTCCAGTACGGCGTCATCGGCGAGCGTACGCGACACGCCCCGAAAATCACTTGACCAGCCGTAGCTGAGAACCTGACTGCCGCCGTCGCTTTCGATGTCGGCGAAACCTGTATCCTGGTGGGCGGTCCAGGGCGGACTGGCGACGTCGCGCACGTTGCCCGTGGCGTAGCTTTGAAAGTCGTCAATCAAGTACCGCGTAGCGACGGCGGTTCCGCCATTGCCCACGCGGAGCGTGGCGCCAGTCAGCAGGTTGACGTTACCAGTGATCGCGCCGCCGCCGGCAATCAACGAACCGGACGCGCCGGTCACGTTGCCCAGGATCGCTCCGCCCGTCGCGAGTTGCAGAGTATGGCCCCCGGTAATCCCCAGCGGACTGGCCACGGTCGAGGCGTCGATCGTGCCGCCGCTGCGGACGTTGATCAACGGCGCGGCCAACTCGCCGCGACCGACAAGCGCCAGCGTGCCGCCGCGAACGACGACGTCGCCGCCGCCGGCGACCGTGACGCCGACCTGCAGCGTGCCTTGCGCTACTTCCAATACGCCGTTGTTGGTCAGACTGCCGGCGAGAACGCCGAGTTGATTGGAGCCGGTCTTGCGCAGCGTGGCGTCCGGCTGAATGCGTATCCAACCGCCTCGCGAAATGCTCCAGTCGGTGGCGCCGGAAACGACGCTCGTTCCCTCCAACGCGTTGACGTAGCGCAACGCGCCCGCGTTTCGACCGTTCATCGCCAACTCGCCGCCCGCGAGGTACGCCACGTGCTCGCCGTAGTCTCGCCCGCCCGCGTCCTCGTAATCGCCGCTCTGCAGGACGCCGATGTACTCATAGCCCATGGGCGTCGGCGCGGGGGGACTGCCCTCGTAAAGGTGTGCGTCGCTGAACCAGTGGTACCACGAGTATCCGGCCACGTAGCTGCGGGACTCGAGTGCGGGAATGACGATGTCGAGAAACTGGCGATTGGCTTCGCTGATCTCTTCGTCGGAGTACGACCCGCCCCAGTCGTGGATGGCAAATTCCGTGATGAACACCGGCTTGTTGGCGAGATTGTGATACCAGTCCACGCGACTGAGAAACGAACTTGCCGCGCCCGCCGGATTGTTAGGATTGCTGACGCCGTACCAGTGAAACGCTACGGCGTCGACCTGCAAGCCTGCGGAGTTGGCCTGATTCATGAAGCTAGAAATCCACGCTTGTCCCTCCCCAGTATCGGACACGGCCGGGCTTACGAGCTTCTTGCCCGATCCTGCTAGGCCGTTGGAGAGCGTTGTCCACGAGGAGATCGCGGCGCCGACCGACATGTTGGCCTGGTCCGTCCGCTCGGGTTCGTTGAACCCCAGGACCCATTCGACGTTGGCGTTGTTCTTGACGGCGTTGATGTTGTTCTGGTTGACCGCCCAGCCGCCCCAGAACATCGGTGCGAATGACGCATCGAAGTTGCCGGGATTGGCAGCGCCGAGGCCCCAGGTGTAATACCAGCCCGCGCCGGTCGCCTGGAGATTGCTGTAACCGGCGCCCGTGTCGGCGAAGCCGCGCTTGGACGAGAGGATTGCCGCATCGGCGCGAGCGCACCAGCAAGCGAGGATCGCCGTCAGCAAAGCGCCGACAACCGCCAGCTGGCATGAGGCCGTTCTATCGCGTCGTCGTGATTGATCGCTCAACTCAATTCTCCTCAATTCCACGTTCCCACAGGCCTCGATAGCGTTGCCGCCTCGGGGCCAGGGGCATACCTACTATTATCTCAGACGACTCGAATAATGCCACGGAATGACGACCGCCATGACCGCGCACAACGACTGGGCTGCAGCGGTCGGTTCCGGCGCCACCTGCACGTCTGCCGCGGCGCCAGCGTATTGTCGTTGCCACGACAGCAGATCGGCCCCGTCAGAGGCCCCGTCGCCGTTCGCGTCAGCCGCCGCACTCACGCCGAATGCGGCTTGCCACACCGCCAGATCAACCCCGTCGACGTCGTCGTCGAGATTGAAGTCCGCCGCGCGACGATACCAAACCGCGCCGACGCGCATTCGCTCGTCGTCGGCCAGCAGGAACTGCAGCATCAGATCCGCCGCGCCCTGCGGACTGTAGACGGCTCCCAGGGCAATCGCATCTCCCGCCGCCAGGGTCAGTTCGCCGTGTGGGCTGAGCTCCGCGAGCGCCGTTGCCGACTCCGCTCCCGCGTCCCAACCGACAAACGATTGATCCACCAGACTGCTCCAATGCTCGGGAGCCAGCGAAGCAGCCGTCGATGTGATGGAGTAACCGGTCAGCGGCACGCTCAACGGCGATGTGTTCTTGAGAATCGCCTCGCCTGTGTCGGGGTCGACGAACAGAACCAGATTGTTCGTGAAATTGGGGCCGAAGTACTCCACCAACCCCGCCTGCGACGGGCCGCCCTCTGAGAATTGCAGCGTGAGATCCTCTTCGTTCACACCGAACGAAAGCGCCTTGGGAGCATAGACTCTGCCGAGCGAGTGAGTGTCGCCGTTGTTCAAAATGAATGCGGCTGCTGCCGTCGCCTCGGCCAACAGCGTGGCGTCAGCGGCGGTCGCCGACCACGCCGGTTCGCCAGCGGCCGCGAATCCCTGCCAACGATCAGCACTTGGGGTCAATGATCCGGAAGGCGAGCCAATGCTGTAGCCGCGTAACTCGACCGGCAGATCCATGTCGCTGGTTAGTTGCACTTCGCCCGTGGCGCGATTGACGCGCAATGTCGGCAGCGAACTGGCAACGAGATTTCGCCAGCGCACCTCAAGCGGCGTTGCCGACGACGATTGATGGACTTGCAATCCGATGAACCCGGAAGACAAAAACGCCGCGGGGTCGTCATCAACGTAATCGGCGGCCGCCACTCCGTTAATCCACGTTTGGATGCGCGTCCCCTTGGCGACGACGCGCAGGTGGTTCCACACGCCCAAGACAAACGCGGCTTGCGCGGCGGGGTTGTCGGACAGATCGTCGAGCCATCTTGCCGGGCGATCGGGGCTGCCCCCTTCGAAGTACAGCCCGCCGGTCCAGGCGCGCGTCGACGGGTCGATCTCCGCCTGGTAGCCGAACACGCGCCCGGCGTTGTGCTCCGGCAAACTGGCGCTGCGCAGCTGAATGCCCGAGTTGAACGAAGGATCGGCGATCCAAAAATCCGCGTCCAGCGCAAAATCGCCCCAGCTGTTCTCGGTGACCAGAAATGTGTTGGACGTCGACGCCGGATCGGAGAGACCGACGATCGCGTCGCCATCAACGGAGTACGTGGCGTCGCCTCCGAGCTTAGTCCAGCCGGTCAGATCCACGCCGTTGAAAAGCGAAACGGCGCCCCGAACATCGCAGCATGGCGTCACACTCGCGGCGAGGAGTGTGGCCGCGACATACCATCCCCGCAAAAAGAGACAATGCGTGCGCCATGTGCGTCGTCGTTTGCTCATGACGCCGCCCATCGTCGATGCGGGACGCCGAGTGCGACGGCCAGCGCCGCCAAGGCCGCCGCCATCGGCTCGGGAACGGGCTGTTGCGCGGCGGCGGGCAACGCGGCCGCGAACTGGCGCTGCCACGCGAGAAAGTCGCCGCCGTCAGTGCGCCCGTCGCCGTTGGCGTCGCCACCGCGATCGACTCCGAAGCTGCTCTGCCATTGGCCGAGATCAGCGGCGTCGATCTCGCCGTCGTCGTTGAAGTCGGACGCGAGTCGATACATCACGGCGCCGATGCTAAACGTCGCTTCGCCGGCGCCGAGAAACTTGAGTGCGAGGTCGCGTTCGTCGGCGGCGACGTCAAACAGCTGCCCCAGGTTGATTGTGGCGCCCGCGTCGAGTGACAGTTGGCTCTCGGGGTTGAGTTCCGACAGCGCCGACGCCGCGCTGGGCGCCTCGTCCCAATCGACGAAGCCCTCGTCGCCGAGGCTGGTCCACTGGGCCGGGTCCAGCGAACCGGCCGCCGACACGATCGTGTAGCCGGTAAGATCAAACGCATCGGACGAGGTATTCTTGAGAATCGCCTGACCATTGGTCGGGTCGACAAACAGCGTGAGAATCGGGCCCGGGCCTACGAGGCGCCGCAGGTAGCCATCCTCCTTGGTGATCACCCAGATTTCGCCGTCGCTGTCGACGCCCAACCGCAGGTCGACGCGCCCGGGGAGCACGTCGCCCTGCAAATCAATGTCGGTTTGTCCGCTGAATTCGTCGGTGCGAAAGAGTTGAATCTCCTCGATTGGCGCTGTGGGGCCCGGCTCAGTGATGTCAACCGCCCGCATGGCCGCGACGTCGGCGGCGAACAGGCGGCCGTTGACGATGTCGCCGAACACGTATTTACCGTACAGCTGCGGGATCATCGTGCCGTGATAGACGAAGCCGCCCGCGTTGGCGTTGCCCTCGGTGTGGTCAAATTGCGCGACCGGGTAAAGGTACTCCTCCCCGCGGAAGTCAACGTCCAACGCATCGGGCACGTTGTTGGCAAACACCGCGTCGGCGTCGCCGTTGCCGCCGTTGGCCAAATCGTTGCCGTTGATGAACGTTCCTTCGCGGAATCCCCAGCCGTAGTTGCCGCCGGGGATGATGCGCTCGACCTCTTCGAGATTGGCATGACCGACGACGTTCAAATAGAGCGTGCCGTCGACGTCCCAAGACATGCGGTGACCATTGCGAAAGCCAAAGGCGTAGATTTCGTCGAGCGTGTTGGCGTCGCCGTCGACAAACGGGTTGTCGCTGGGGATCGTGTAGTCGCCCAGGCCCGCTTGCCCGCCGGTGATCGACGGACTGCGGGGATCGATGCGAATCAGCGAACTCGGTAAATTGTCGAGCCGCTGCAGTTGGCCGGGCTGGCCCTCGGTGTTGGGGTCCTGCGGAGCGCCAGCGCCGTTGATATATCCCCAGTCGCCGCCCGAAACGTACAACAAACCGTAGTCGGCGTCGCCGGGCTGCGAGTAGGGGTTGAACTGCAGGTCGCCGTACGGATGGAAGTAAGCGCTGGCCGTGGTGCCGACGCGCAGCACTTCACGGCGCGACCCCGCGGCCTCGTTCCATGTGCTGGCCGCGGGGTCGGCGGCGTTCCATTCGGTGATCACCGTGTGATACGTGACGCCTTGGTTGGGATTGCCCAGGTCGGTGGTCTGAAAGTCGGGCGCCGCCGTCGTGTCAGCGGCGCGTTCCGTGTGAATCGTGTAGAACAGACCGTTCGACGCGAATTCGGGGTGGAACGTGTAGCTGATGAATCCCGCGGCCAACCCGTTGGCGTACCAGGTGGCGGGAAAGATCGAATTGGCGCCATCGTCGATGTCGAGGTACAGCTGCGGCTGGTTGAATTCGTCGAGCACGTACAGCTGACCGCGCAAATCGTTGACGAAACTGCGCCCGTCGGGAGCCTCGCGGAAAAAGTTGATTCGCGCTCGCGACGCTGTGCGATGGTCGGGCTTGCCGTCGAGCGTCGGCTCGGAATCGGGAAACTGAACCACGTCCTGCAACTCGACGCGCAGGCCTTGCTTGACGATCGGCGCGGGGATGGGATTGCTCAATTGGGCCGCGGCGCGCATCGCAATGCACGACCAGCAGACAACGACAATGGCAAGGCAGCGATTCAACGGGATTCCTCGTCAGGCCGGCGTGTTATTCCAATACGGAAAAATCATCGGGGCGTTCGCCGTCGCCGACCACGGCCGCCAACGACAACCAGCACCATCGCCGCCGCGACCAATTGCCCCGCGGCCGCCGGTTCGGGAACCATCGTCGAATTTGCAGACGCGGTCTCGCGAGCCAATCGCCACTCGGCAAAATCATTGAGGTTCACCACGCCATCGCCGTTCAGATCGCCTTCGCCGCGCGACGATGCGGGCTGTTCCAAGTGGGCGAGAATGATTTGGTAATCGACGTCGTTGACGAACCCGTCGCCGTTGACGTCGCCGGGCGCGGCCGATACCGACAGGATCCCGGTGGATTCGGCAAAGCGGTACATGCCGCTGGTCCACACGTCGTTGATTTCGGTGAAGCCCGCGACGCCAAACGAACTGCCGAACGACGGCGCGGCGACGTCGACAATGGTCCAGCTGTCGCCGAGCGTCGAACTGGCTCCGGTCAGATCGAAATGGAAGACGCCATTGAACTCGGCCCACCCAGTGCCGACGACTGCGTTGTTGACGCCGTTGGAGCCGATGTCGAACGTCAGGCTGCCCGTCGTCCCCAGCCGCAGTTTGCCGCTCACGTTGACGTTGCCCGTCAGCGTGTTTTCGCCCAGGAGCGTGACGATCCGCTGGGTGGCGTCGGCGTTGTTGTCCGTGGCGGCAATCGTCAGATCGCCGCTGCCGGAAATTGCCGACGAGATCTCGATATTGCCCTGCTTGGCGTCGACTGTTGAAGGGGCCGTCACGCTGATATTGCCGGCCAACTGGAACAGATCGCCCGTGCCGTTTTGGTGAGCGATGTGACCGCCCGCGAGCACGAGGTCATTGATCGTGATCACGCCCGTGTTCGACTGCCCCTTGTACATCAGGCCGCCTTCGCGAGCATTGGCGTTGTTGAGAACGAGTTGGCCGTCGAATTCATAGCTTTGTCCGTCGGCCGGCGTGCGCAGTCGGAAGTCGTTGGTCGTGTAGGTTCCGCCAGCCGTCTGATCGGGAAACTCGTGCGTGGCGCCGCCGTCGTCAGTCCACATCGGTGCATAGCCGGCCGTCGCTTGCGGCGCCGACGAATGAAAGCTCGAGTTGCCGATGGGCGCGTCGCTCTTGTCGGCGACGAATTGCGCAAACGCCGGCGCAACGAGCACCGTCGTCAGAAATGCGCTCATCGAGCCAGCGGCACGTCGGATCGCCATTTCCTCAAGCCCTGTTTGTGAAGTTCGATTGCGCTGCGGTGCGGCAAATTCGCTTCGCATAGATCGGCGGGCTGTCGGCAGGCACGCGCCGCTCGGTCTGAACAATGTCACGGCCGCCGAGCGCCAAGCGCCCGGCGGCCGTTGACTCAAAGGACAACCCCGTTTGGCGTCCTACTTGTTGCGACGCCGCAGGCGGCGACCGCCGAGCGCCGCCAAGGCCGCCAGGCAGCCAGCCAGTGCGAAACTGGTCGGCTCGGGAACGCCGGCGGCGACAGGCGATGCGGGAGTCGTCCCGAAGTTCGACTCCCAGTCGGCCAAATCGCCGGCGTTGTACGTGCCGGGGTATCCGCGTTGCCACGAGAGGAAGTCGGCGCCGTTGACGCTGCCATCGCCGTTGAAATCGCCGGGAGTCCCGCCGCCGGCGGTGATCACGCTCAACTCGCCCGTGGTGAGCAAGCTGGCGGTGTCCCAGGCCAACCCAGCGGTCAGGCTTGGCAGACTCAGCGCCCCGAACGACCCGCTAGCGGTTGCGAAGTCGAGGATGTCGAACACGTCGCCCAGCATCGGGCTCGGCGAGCCGCTATCGAGCGACACGGCCAGCGTGCCGCCGGCGCCCAAGTTGCCGACGACCGACAGCAGGTCGTGCGCGTCGGGCGTCGAGATGTCGATCGCCAGCGTCGAACCGACGCCGAGGGTCAGATCGCCGTCAATCGTCATCGTCTCGGCAACCGCCGCCATCGCGCCCGTACTGTAGGTCAGGCCGTCGTACCATGTGCGGTCGTCGCCATCGGTCGTGCCGGTGTCGTCGACATACACGACAATTTGGCCGCTACCGTTAGCGACCACCGAGCCCAAGGCGGCGCCCCATAGCGAGCGGTTGCCTTCCTCCGTCAGCGGTTGCGGCGCGGCGTAAGTCAGCGTATCGGCGTCGACGCCGTTGGTGGCTCCGGCAACCGCATCGTCGGGCGAGGCGTACAGCGTGAGGCTGTTCTCAGCCGTGCCGGTAAGAATCCGCCACGACGAACCGGTGGCATCCCAGAAATTGGTGTAGACCGTGTAGCTTTGCCCCGGCGTTAGTCCGCTGAGCGTGGTCTTGATGACGGGCGCTTCGTTCGGGTTAGGCGTGTCGCTGCCACCCTGCAGCACGTTGCCCAAGTTGCCCAATCCGGTCCGCTCCTGCCAATTTGGATTGGTCGTCGGAGTGAGCGTCGATCCGTCGGCCAACGTCGTGTTGCCGCCGACGCCCCAGGTGGCGTCGACGTAGGCGAACAGGGGCACGTCCGGCATGCCGGCGGCGCCGACGCGGATTGTGCCCCCGCTGGCGGCCGTCACGTTGCCCAACACCGTTCCGCCGTCGTTGCCGCTTAGCGTCTTGCCGCTGGCGACCGTGTAGGCGGCCTGAGCCGAAACGTCGAGGGTACCGTCGTTCACCGAGATCACCGGCGCGGCGATGGTGGTCGTGGCGCCGAGGGCCAGTACGCCGCCGCTGTTCTTGTTGAGGTTGCCGTTGTTGGTGATGTTGCCCAGGACGGTGAGCGTCGAGCCGCCGTCCACGTTGGCGTTGAGCACGCCGCCCGCGGCGCCGCCGATGTTGCTGGTCACGGTCAAAGCGTCGTCGCCGCCGTTGCCGTCCACCTGCAGCGTGCCGCCGCCGGCGTTCACGGTAATCGCCCCGGCCAGCACCAGCGCCGCGCTCGCTCCGCCGCCAACTCCCACGGCTCCGCCATTAAGCGTGAGCGGTTCGTTGGTGGTGTAGGCGTCGGAGTTGGACCGCAGCGTGCCGCCATTGATCACCGTGCCGGCCGCCGCGCTGCCCAGCGCTGTCGCGGAGTCCATATTCAACTCGCCGCCGTTGATGGTGGTGACGCTGGTGTAGGTGTTGTCGCCGCTGAGTTGCAACGAACCGGAGTTGACGCGAATGGCGCCCGCCCCGCTGACCGTGCCCAGCAGAATCGTGCCGCCGGTACTCGAACCGTCGCCCTGCTGCAGCGT